>JBEKSZ010000038.1:0-33470 GCA_049516615.1 Candidatus Acidiferrum sp.
TGCATGGCCAAAACGCGCCAGAAACCAAAATCGAAGCCCGCCCTCGCTGCGCACAAATCCAACCATTCCGCTTCGCACAGCAAACTCACCGACGCGCAAATCGCCGTGCACTGGAAAGAAGAGGAATATTTTCAGCCCTCCGCGAAATTCATCGGCCAGGCCAACCTGAACGATCCGGCGATGGTCGAGCGCTTTTCCGAGAAACATTTCCCGGAATGTTTTCGCGAATACGCCGATCTTCTCGAGTGGGACAATTACTGGCACACTACCCTGGACACCAGCGATCCGCCTTTCTGGAAATGGTTCGTCGGCGGCAAACTGAATGCCTGCTACAACTGCGTGGACCGCCATCTCGCCAAACACAAAAATAAAGCCGCGTTGATCTTCGTCCCGGAACCGGAGAACGAATCCGCCGCCGTGGTCACCTACCAGGAGCTCTACAAACGCGTCAACGAAGTCGCCGCTATGCTCAGGGATTTCGCCGGGCTAAAAACCGGCGACCGCGTCACCATTCACATGCCCATGATTCCCGAACTGCCCATCACCATGCTGGCCTGCGCGCGCCTCGGCATCGTGCATTCCGTGGTCTTCGGCGGATTCAGCGGCGAAGCTTGCGGCCTACGCGCTGCTGATTCCGGCAGCCGCGTCCTGATTTACGCCGACGGCTACTGGCGCAACGGCAAGTGGGTCGATCACAAAGGCAACTCGGACATCGCCGTGGCCACCGCCGGCAAAGAAGGCCAGACCGTCGACAAAGTCCTGGTCTGGAAACGCTATCCCGGTAAATTTTCTTCCGAGGCTCCCATGATCATGGGCCGCGATTTTTTCGTCGACGAGATTTTGAAAGACTATCGCCATTCCATCGTCGAGCCCGTTTCGCAGGACGCCGAAGCCCCGCTCTTCCTCATGTACACCAGCGGCACCACCGGCAAACCCAAGGGCTGCCAGCATCGCACCGGCGGTTACCTGGCATACGCCGCCGGAACCTCCAAGTTCTATCAGGACATCCATCCCACCGACGTTTATTGGTGCATGGCGGACATCGGCTGGATTACGGGTCATTCCTATATCGTCTACGGCCCGATGGCCCTCGGCGCGACGAGTGTCTTGTACGAAGGCGTTCCGCAATTCCCCGACGCTGGCCGCCCCTGGCGCATCGCGGAACGCCTCGACGTCAATATTTTTCACACTTCGCCCACCGCCATCCGTATGCTCCGCAAGGCGGGTGGCGAGGAACCCCGCAAATACGACTACCATTTCAAACACATGACGACCGTCGGCGAGCCCATCGAGCCGGAAGTGTGGAAGTGGTTTTACAACGAAGTGGGCAAAGGCGCGGCGGTGATTGTCGACACCTGGTGGCAAACCGAAACCGGGGGCGTCCTCTGCAGCACCAAGCCCGCGCTCGACGCTATGAAACCCGGCAGCGCCGGTCCCGCCGCGCTGGGTATCTACCCGGTAATCTGGGACGAAAATAAAAAGGAAATTCAGCCGGGCGCTGGCGCTGCCGGCAACATCTGCATCCGTAATCCCTGGCCGGGAATCATGCAGACCATCTGGGGCGACCCGCAGCGTTTCGTAAAGCAGTATTACGAAAAATACTGCAAGAATCACCACAGCAAGGACTGGCGCGACTGGCCCTACTACGCCGCCGACGGCGCGCTGCTCCCGGAAGATGGGTATTTTCGCATTCTCGGCCGCGTGGACGACGTGATCAACGTCGCCGGCCACCGCCTGGGCACCAAAGAAGTCGAGTCCGCCTGCCTAACCATCCACGAGGTGGCGGAAGCCGCGGTGGTCCCCGTCGTTGACGACGTGAAGGGGCGCGTCCCGGAAGTCTACGTCTCGCTGAAACCGGGCATTGCTCCGAGCAAAGCGGTGCGCGACAAGATCATGTCCACCATTGAAACCATGATCGGCAAGATCGCTCGCCCCAAGAAAATCCACATCGTTCCGGACATGCCCAAAACGCGCAGCGGCAAAATCATGCGCCGCGTGCTGGCCGCGGTTTCCAACAACATGGACACCGGCGACATCACCACGCTAGCCAACCCCGACATCGTCGCGCAGATCCGCGAACTGGTGCAAGGCCGCCAGGCGGTCCCCCTAAACGAAGGCCCCGCCGACATCAAGCTCTTCGGCGTCGACTCTTAGCTTCCGTTCTGGGCTTTGTAGCGGCGGGCGCCTCTGGTAGCACCAAAATCCGGTTCGTGGAGCGCACGCGATGCTCGACCAGCAAAAACTCACCGCTTTCGTAGCCATAACCGATTACGAAACATCGCGCGCCTTCTACGAAGGCATTCTTGGTCTGAAATTCCTCAGCCAGGACAATTTCGCCATGGTCCTTGAAGGCAACGGCACAAAAATCCGCATGGCCAAAGTTCCCAACCTGCAACCCGCTCCGTTCACCGTCTTGGGCTGGGAAGTCGGCAACGTGGAAACAATGGTGGGAGACTTGCAATCGCGCGGCGTGCAATTTGAGCGCTACCCCTTCATGCCCGAGGACGGCCCGCCCATCTGGACGGCCCCCGGCGGCGACAAAGTGGCTTGGTTCAAAGACCCCAGCGGAAACGTTCTGTCACTCGCCCAGCACGCCCGCGCAACTGCTCGGGAAGGAACGGGGTGCTAACCGGCAGCGGCTAGCTCGCGCCATTGGGGCGCGCGTTGCCAGAATCCCATGAAACATGCCTAGCAGCTTGAGAGCCAACTTGCGCAGCTATCGCGGGATGAAAATCTAGGTTGTCGTGAAGGGATTGAGGACACGCAGCGTTCCGTATAGCCTGACCGTGCGAGAGATCTTCTGAATACAACACAGCAGCCTTGGCGACTTGCGCCGCATGCACGATCAGTGCGCCCCAAAAGGATAACTGGGGACTTTTTTGCAACCGCAAAGCTTCAAGCGTAGCGCCCGGAGAGTTCACGACGGTCGCTCACCGGAGATAATCTTGCACAGCGGCGCCCACAGCATCACCATCGACGGGCCGCGGAATTTTTCGCAACAGCGTCGCGCAGAATTCCTGAAGCACCCGGGTGCTGAGCACGCCAAGTCTCGTTTCCCAGAGCCGCTGCACCAGATTTCGTGAGACATCATGCCTTATTCCGGCCGTGCGATCTTGCGCATAGATCAGAATATTGGTATCCACGAAACACCTTGAAGTCCTTCGCGCGGACCGGGTGTGAAGTGCAAATCCCAGCCCTTCTTCATTCGCGCAATAGCCCGTTTCTGGGCGCGCGCGTAGTGCTCATCCTGCTTCGCGCGGGCCATAAACATGTGAAACCCTGGTGGCTGCTCTATGCCTGCCCGCCGCCGAGCTCGCGCACAATGTTGCCCACAAATCCTTTGGCGTCGCCAAACAGCATCAGGGTCTTCTCATAGTAATAAAGCGGATTATCGATACCGGCGAAACCGGGACTCATGCCGCGCTTGATCACCATCACCGTCCGAGATTTATCCACATCGAGAATCGGCATCCCAAAAATCGGACTCGAGGCGTCTGTACGCGCGGCCGGATTGGTCACGTCATTCGCGCCAATAATCAGCGTGACGTCGGTCTGCGGAAAATCCCCATTTATTTCCTCCATATCCAGCAACCGGTCGTACGGGATATCCGCCTCGGCCAGCAGGACGTTCATATGCCCCGGCATGCGCCCGGCCACGGGATGAATCGCAAATTTCACGTCCACGCCGCGTTTGGACAGGGCATCAAAAAGTTCCCGCACCTTGTGCTGCGCCTGCGCCACGGCCATACCGTACCCCGGCACAATCACCACTTTGTTCGCCGCGGAAAGAATCGCCGCGGCCTCTTCTGCGGTAGCGCTGCGCACTTGCCTGGCTTCCGCGGCCCCGCCCGCTGCCGCCGCCACCTGCCCAAAGGCACCGAAAATCACGTTGGTAAACGACCGGTTCATGGCCTTGGACATAATCACCGACAGAATAAATCCCGACGATCCGTCCAAAGCCCCGGCAATAATCAGTAATTTACTGTTGAGCACAAATCCCATCGCCGCCGCAGAAAGTCCCGCATAGGCATTCAGCAGCGAAATCACCGTAGGCATGTCCGCCCCGCCAATCGGGATGACCATGGAAATCCCAAAAAGCAGCGGGATGCCTACGATGAAAGGAAACAGGAATTTGGCTCCCGGGTGCGCTACCAAATAAATCGCCAGTCCAATGGCCACCGCGAGCAAGGACAAATTTACAAAATTCTGCCCGCGATAGGTCAGCGGCCGTTGCGGCAGAATCTCCTGCAGCTTTCCCGCCGCCATCAGACTTCCCGTAAACGTCAGCGAACCCAAAATCACTTCCATGCCCAAGACCGCCATCATGAACGGCGGCACATCCGGCGCGCGCAAATAATATTCCGCGGTCCCGACCAGCGTAACGCACAATGCGCCAAACGCATGGCTCACCGCCGTCCGCTGCGGCACCGCCGTCATCGCGACTTTACCCAGGGGCACGCCGATGATGGACCCGAGCACCAGCGCAATGACAATCCAGCGGTATTCCATTCCGTGGTGCAATAGCGTGCCGACGATGGCCAGCAGCATGCCCACTTCCCCGGCCAGCACGCCGCGCCGCGCCGTCGTCGGCGAACTCATCCAGCGCAGCGACAAAATAAACAGCGCGCTGGCCACCAGATAAATCATTTCAATTACGATTTGGGGAACGGCGAAGCTTTCCGTCATGATCGGCGCACGCCCCTCAAGGCTTCCCGCCACGGCTGGACTTAAACATCTTGAGCATGCGGTCGGTAATCAAAAATCCACCCACAATGTTGCTGGTGGCCGCCACCACCGCAATGGTTCCCAAAATCGCGGCCGTGTTGGATTTGTGCTCTCCAGCCAGCACAATCGCACCGACCACGGCGATCGCATCGAGAGCATTGGTCAGCGACATCAGCGGCGTGTGCAGCAACGGCGACACGCGCTTGATCACTTCAAACCCGATGAACCCCGCCAACATAAAAATAAACAAATTGTCGAGCAAATCTCCCGACATCATCCCTCCCCAGCGCCAATAAAAGCCTTTAACAGAGGGCAGCACGCTGCCCGCCAGCCGGCCCGCGCGTACCATCCACAGGCGCGGTTTGCAAGGCTCGTCAAGCGCCCGCCACCTGCAACGCCGGCAACCCAAAAAATTCCCGCACCCGCGAATTCGCAATTTCTCCGTCGCGCGTCAGAAGCGTATCGCGCACTATCTCGTCGGCCAAATTGCACTCGAGCTTTCCATCCTTCACCAGATGCAACAGGAACGCCGTGACATTCCGCGCATACATTTGCGACGCATGATACGGCACTCCGCTGGCCACATTGATGCGCCCGATAATCGTCACGCTGTGCCGCACCACGGTTTCCCCCGGCACCGTCAACTCGCAATTCCCTCCGCGCTCCGCGGCAATATCCAGAATCACCGAACCCGGCGCCATCTTCTTCACCATCTCCTCGGTCACCAGCACGGGAGATTTTTTCCCCGGAATCACCGCTGCGGTAATCACCAAATCGCTCTCCGCCACCACGCGCCCCAGCAGCTCCCGTTGCCGCGCGTAAAACGTATCGTCCTGCGCCGTGGCATACCCGCGCGCGTCCTGCGCGTTGGACGCCTCAATCGGCAATTCCACAAATCGCCCGCCGAGGCTCTGCACCTGCTCCTTCGCCGCCGGCCGCATATCATAGGCCGAGGCCACTGCCCCCAGTCTCCGCGCCGTGGCAATGGCCTGCAAACCAGCCACACCCGCGCCAATCACGAAAACGCGTGCCGGAGTAATTGTTCCGCCAGCCGTTGTCAGCATCGGGAACATGCGCGGCAAAGCATCCGCGCCCATCAGCACGGCCTTATAGCCGCAAATGGTTCCCATCGAGGAGAGAGCATCCATGCTCTGCGCCCGGGTAGTGCGCGGCATCAATTCCACGGCAAAGGAAGTGACTCCCGTATCCGCCAGCTTCTGCAAAACTCCCGGCAGCCCCAAAGGGCGCAGAAATCCGATCAAAATCTGCCCGCGCCGCAAACTCGGCAGGTCCGCATCGCCCGTGCGGTCATTCGAACCGTAACAAAGCACCTGCACAATCACATCGGCACTGGCAAACACCTCCGCGCGGCTGGCCGCAATCTTCGCGCCCTTGTCCAAATACTGCACATCCGGATAGCCCGCGGCGATCCCGGCGCCAGCTTCAACCAGCACTTCCATTCCCGCCTTCGCGAGGGAGGGAATCACCACCGGCACGATCGCCACGCGCCGTTCCCCCGGATAACTCTCTTTCGGCACTCCAATGATCACGTGACCGTTTCCCTTGATTACATTTTCTGATGCAACAAATTCGCGCGGCGAGAGCATAGCACCGCTTCACGGGCAGTGGCCAATCTTTAGATTCGCGTCGGCAGCTCCGGCCGCCAGGCGGTGCCCGAGCCTGTCGCTAATTGCGTCCCGCTGCGCGCAACTTCTCCCCCACCACGCGGCGTTCTTCCTCAGTCATCCGCGGCGCACCCCTCTTCAGCATCTCCATAAACCAGAAGATCTCCTGCGGCGTGTCCGGATAGCCGATATTCACAAAACGAGCCGTGCCGTGCACCGGCCGGTGGGAATCCACAAGTTTGCTTCCCTGGGCGTCCAGGAAAAAAATAAATGGCACCCCGTCGTTATCTCCGCCCAGCTCTTTCAACATTTTTTCCGCGCCCGGGCTTTCCATGTCGGGATGCTCGCCATGCTCTTCCGCCACGTTCAATTTTGCGAACACGAAATATTTTTGCAGCAAGGGCGCGATATCCGCCGCGTTCAGGAAGGCCTCGAGGCGGTGGCACGGTTCGCACCAGGAAGCGCCAAAGGTAAGAAAAATATTCTTGCGCTCGGTCGCGGCTTGCGTTTTGGCGGCGCTCAGCACCTCGTCAGCCCTGGGAAGCGCGGCAGCTGCCAACGCCAGGCCGCCAGCCAGCAACAAGGCCACGGCTCCGACGACCTTCCACCCCGTTCTCATGCGCAAATTCTACGCCACATCCGGGCCATGCCGTAACCCCTCGGCGCGCGCGGAGGTCCATAACGCCTCTAGGCCTCGGTTTCCCGCCGCGGCCCGACTGTGATAAACCATGGCCTAGGTTTTCGGAAAGGTTTGCTGATGAACTTCACGCGCGTCGTTCTCGCGGCCCTGGCGGGCTCTGTGGCCTACTTGCTCTCGGGCGGCCTGATGTTTGCAGCTCTGCCCTGGCTGAAAAAGGAATTTCAGAAATATCCCGCGGTCTATCGCTCTCCGGAAGGAATTAAGAGCGTTATGCCCGTGGGCATGGCCGCCATGTTTGTGGCCATCCTGGCGCTAACCGTTCTCTACGCTTTGCTCTGTCGCGGCGGCTCTGGCCTCGCCGAAGGCGCCCGCTTCGGAGCCCTCGTCGGCGTCTTTGCCGTCGGTTCGTTTGTAATGCACAACTATGTAAATCTCAATATCGGCCTAACTCTGGCCCTCCAGCAGTCCGTCGCTTACCTGATTGAGTGGGTCGTCGTCGGGATCGTCATCGGCCTCATCTATCGTCCGGGGTAGTAACGAGTTGGCGCGAACTCCCGCGCCGCTTAAGCGGCGATGACAGGCCGTCGCGCTTCACTCAAAACTGCCGGTCACGCCTTGAAACCCGTGCATAGCCTGCTTGACCAGCCACTTGACCACCCGCGCCATGCTGTAGCAGTACGCCACGTTGTATCCCAGCGTCGAAAAACAGTTGGGCTCGCAACCCTTCTTCATATCGAGCAACTGCTGCTTGTCAAACTTCTGGTTCTCCGCCGTGCCCCAATCATACTTGGCGTTATACATCGGGAGGCACGGCGCCAGCGTTCCGTCCGTCCGCACAATCACCCAATGTTGCCCCGCGCGGCAACCCCACTCTTCTCCTTTCCCGCGCATGAAGCTCTTCATATTCTGCAGCCGCGGGATGGAGTCCACCATCTTCCAGCCCTGCCGCTGCTTGTCGATCAGCCAATCCAGCAGATCATACGACCAGCAATAATGGCAATCCAGATTGCATCTCCACTCAGTGAACAAATACGCGATGATGGGCTGAAATTCCCCAGGCAAGATCCGCGACTTGAAATACGGCGTCATCCACCCGCGCATGGTCTGTAGAATGCGATCTGCCGGCCAGTGTCTTGTGCCCGTGCGCACTACCGTCTCATGCGCGGCGATATCCGCCGAGTCCAGCTCGTGTATCAACTCCGGATGCTCGGGAAACACCGGCTCCGGCAGCGACACGGGACCGTTTGCCAGCGGCGGAAACGGCTCGCGCGTGGCATGTTGCAGCAATTCGTGGAGCGGAACATCCAGCCGGAACGGCTGGGTAGGCAGGGTGGGAAGCGGTACGTTCCCGATAGACGTCACGGGAGTGGCAGAAATTGGCGGGTCTCTCCTGCAGTCAAAGTGTTTGCTTGCGGGCTCCGATCCAGCGCCGGCGTAGCTTCACGCTGCAGGCTCCACCGCCTAGGCTAACGTAGATGCGCTAACAATTCGGTTGGGTGCAATTTCTTCTGGAGGGTAGTGCAAAGCCCTGGCCGCTTTACCGGCCTTTCCCTGCCAGGCGCTCGCGCAACTGCTCGTCGTACAAGCTCATGGGCTCGACGTGTTTCCCAGGAGAGACCACCTGCCCGGCCGGATTCCCCGCCCCCGCGCGAGCCTCGGTTCCCTTCGTTCCAATCGCCCAGTTGTAGGCCACCGGCGGGCTCTCCACCAGATACTCCGCGGCCTCGCAATTCCAAATCACGCTGTTGGCCCCCGCCCAGCCGTGCCCGGTCCCCATGTTGCTCCGGTTGCCGATCTCCATGTTGCCCTGAATTTTCAAGTTCTCGTACAGCGTCCCGGTCGCCCAGCGCTGATGCGCCCCCGCATCGATGCGCGTGCCCTTGGCCGTGCACAAGCGAAACACATTCGGGCCCGCCACCCGCGCTTGGGTCATCCAGACATGGCTGTAAGCCCCGCTTACCTCACAGTGCTCTACCAGGGTCTCCTGCCCATCCACGCCGAATGCCGAAGGCGGCGCGTGCGTAAACTCCGTCTCAATGTGGTCGCCCGTGATCCCATCGATCGTAATCGCCCGTGCGAACTGCCCCACATTCACAATTCCCGTAAAATGGGTGACAGCCACATCGCGCATCCAGGCATCTTCGACCGCGTCGTATTCCGCAAACAGGGCGTCGAAATATCCTCCGCCCACGAACTTCGGCTCGTCCCCCGCGCTCAGATAATCCGGATCGGCAAAGCCCGCGGATTTCTCAAACGCAATCCCGTCACTCCGCAGCTTTTCTATTCCCACGTGGTCAATGCGTCCCGGGAAGGAGTAGCGCCAAACGACGGGCCGGTCGTCGCGCGCCATGGCGTTGGTCAGCGAAGCATCGAGCGTCAGCCGGCTGCCGTTCACGCTCAGGATGCGCCGGTCAAACCGCAATTCCATTCCCGGCTGCCATTGATAGATGGTGCGCCCGTCCTTCCGCGGCGGGATGCGGTCCATGCCAACCGTGTGGATCCACGCCGCGCTCATCTTCCACTCTACGATCACACGGTTCCCGGCGCGGAAGTCGCCGGCATCGTCAAGCGTTAGGGTGTTCGCGCCGATGGGCACGTAGTTGTCCACAATCGCGTGTTCCGCGCCCGCCCGTTGCCACCCTCCTTGGCCACCCACGCGCACCAGGGCGCGAGGCTTCCCCTGCGCCACGAGGACCGTCCCGCCTTCATCAGCCCCTTCCCCGCGCAAGACAATTCCCGAAGCATCCAGATGGATCGCCCCGGCGATACGATACGCGCCCTTGTGCAGGAGTACTGCCCCGCGGAATCCCTCGGCATCCACGGGCTGTTTGGCCAGTTCCTCAATCGCGCTCTGAATCCGCGCGGTATCGTCTCCGCTGGCTACCGGCTCAAGCGTCGCCCGCACCGGCACATCCGGAATCGCTACGCCGCCTCCGCCATAACCCGCCGTCGAGAAATCCGGAATATGGTTCCCGTACTGGTCGCTCCCATAAACCAGCCGCCCCTCCCGCATCTCGATCCAATCCACCGCTTTCGTCTTGGAAAACGCTTCACGCCCCACCACGAACAAACACAACGCGCAGACCACCGCGGTCGGTCCCCCAGCGCGCCGCAACAACAAATTTCTCCGCGCAAAACCGTCGGGAAGATTCGCCCGCGCCTTCGGCCCACCAAACATAATCCGCCGCAGCTCCCTTCAAACCGGAAGCATACTACCGGAAATCCGAGTTGCTCAACGGTGGTATTGATGCCTAGCGACGGCTTAAATTGCAAGACGTGGATTCAGGCTGAAGGTTGCGCGGAATCCGGGATAAAACATCGAATTTCCTCGCCACGCGCTCTTGCCGATGCTACGCTACGCGGGCCAAAGAGCTGCGGGTGCCCGTTTCCCCACGAAGCGATTCGGACATCCCTTTAGAGAACGTCAATTCTGGAAGAAAAATGCCCGCGAGCAGTTCTGTTTCGCGCTGAGCCGGTGATTGAGCGTGAAAAGGCGAGACGTGACGCCTGGCGCTGGGGACGCGGCCTGGCGAGGAAGGTAGCATGCGCTCGAATAATGTCTTGAAGGCAGTGGACCGATGGAAGGCCGTGGGCATTGCCGTAGTCGCCGGATGGCTGCTTGTGGCCCCGCCGCTGCACGCGCAAACCGTCACCGGAACCGTGGGCGTCGGGACCAACCCGGCAACCGTGGCAGTGAACCCCGTGACGAACCAGATTTACGTAGCTAACGTCGGCAGCAACAACGTGACCGTAATTGACGGCGCCACCACCAACACCACCACGGTGACGGATCCAAACGCCATGGGCCCCGCAGCCCTGGCCGTGAATCCCATAACCAACAGGATTTACGTCGCCAACTTTGCCAGCAACAACGTGACGGTAATCGACGGCAACACGAACACTACCACCACGATCACGAACGGGAACGGCATCGGGCCCTTCGCCGTGGCCGTCAACCCAGTCGTTAATAAAATCTACGTAGCCAACCAGACCAGCGGCAACGTCACGGTCATTGATGGCGGGAAAAACACCTTTCAGACCGTCGGGGCCGGCACCTACCCGATTGACATCGCGCTCAACCCGGTGACCAACCAAATCTACGTCGCCAACGGACACAGCGCGAACGTCACGGTGATCGACGGCGCCACCAATACCCCCTCCACCGTGGCCGTCGGTAACCTGCCTACCGCAGTCGCCGTTAACGCCGTCACCAATAAAATCTACGTCCCCAATGCCGGGACCAACAACGTCACCGTCATCGACGGGGCCACCAATAACACCGCTACCGTCGGGGCCGGAACCATGCCTCTCGCCGTCGCGGTGAACGTCGTGACCAACCAAATTTATGTCACCAATACGACGAGCAACAACGTTACGGTAATCGACGGGGCCACCAACAACACCGCTACCGTGGCGGTCGGGACGTTTCCCGACACCATCGCCGTGGACACCATGACCAACCAGATTTACGTCGGCAATTTCAACAGCAACAACCTTACCGTGATTGACGGAGCCACCAACGCTACCGCGACGCTCGCGTCCGGAACCGGCCCGGAGGCCGCGGCGGTGAACCCCGTAACCAACAAGATTTACATGGGCAATGCCAACAGCAACAATGTCACCGTCATCGACGGAGCAACCAACAAGACGGCCACAGTGCCGACTGGGACCAACCCCCTAGCCCTGGCCGTGAATCCGGTGACCAACCAGATCTACGTAGCCGACAAGACCAGCAATGACGTTACGGTCATCGACGGTGCCACCAACGCAACAGTCACCGTACCGGTGGGGTCGGGCCCCGCCGCCGTGGTGGTCAACGCGCTGACGAACCAGATTTACGTGGGCTACAACACCAACGGCGGCGTCAACAACAACGTGACCGTGATCGACGGTACGACGAACGCCACCACCACGATCGCTGATTCCACGGCCTTCGGCGCTCAAGCTCTGGGTGTGAACTCCGTGACCAACCAGATCTACGTGGCCAATTCGAACAGCGGAAACCTTATGGTGATTGATGGGGCCACGAACAATCTCACCTCCATCATCGGTCCTACCGCGTCGGATCCCGTGGCCGTAGCCGTGAATCCGGTGACCAACAAGATTTATGTGGCCAATAATAGCGGCAGCGGAAATGGCAGCGTCACGGTGATTGATGGGGCCACCAACGCCTTCACCGCGGTCACCGATCCTAACGCGTCGGGACCCATTGCCCTGGCCGTGAACCCGGTGACCAACCAGATTTACGTGGCCAATTTCAACAGCACCAATGTGACGGTAATCGATGGGGCCACAAACCAGACCACAACGGTGGCCGCCGGGACGGAACCTCTGGCGGTGGCGGTGAACCCGGTGACCAACCAGATTTACGTGGCCAATCTCAACAGCGCCAACGTGACCGTGATTGATGGGGCCACAAACGCGATCACTACTGTGGCGGCGGGCACCAACCCTAGAGCGGTCGTCGCGAACCCTGTCACCAACAAGATCTACGTGGCCAATAGCGGCCCTGTCGGCGGCGGTGGCGGAAACGTTACGGTGATTGATGGCGCGACCAACGCCACCACCACGGTGGCAGCTGGGACCACCCCCGTTGCCCTGGCGGTAGACCCGGTGACCAACGACATCTACGCAGCGAATACCGTTAACAGCGTTATGGTCATCGCCGAGCAGCAGGTGCAGGCAATTCCGCTGACCACCACCGTCACGCCTCTTGCCGGGAACATGACCACCTCCCCAACGCCGAGCTTCGGTTTCAATGCCAACAGCACCTTTGCTCCCACCGCGCCGCCGCCGGACCACCTGTACTTCCAGTTTGATACCTGGCAAGGTCCGTGGACTGCGGCTCCGCCGAACCCCATCACGCCTCCACCGGACTACATCGGCACCGCCCCGACGCTTTCTGCTGGCACGCACATCCTGTACGCCTACGCCACCGACGGCCAGGATGCCACCTCGGTTATGGCCACGTCGAACGGTGGCAGCAGCCCGCTCATCGGTGCGATTGCCTCGTATGTTTTCACCGTTGCGCCGCCCGCGACTGGGCCGGCAGTCTCGCTAAATCCTGGGAGCGCAAATTTCGGCAACCAGCCTGTGGGCGCGGCGGCCACCCCAATAACGGTTACGCTCACCAACACCGGCACAGTTGGGCTCGTACTCACCAGCGTCGGGCCGCCCGCTGGCACGAATGCCGGCGATTTCATCATCCAAACCGCCAGCACTTGTTCCGCAGACTCCACGGTCGCCCCGAACGGCACCTGCACAATTGTTGTGGGCTTCAACCCATCCGCCGCCGGGGCGCGAACCGCGACCATTGCGCTTGTGGACAACGCCGCGAACTCCCCGCAGTCCCTCAGCCTCACCGGCAACGGTACGCTGTCCCCCGCGAACATCGCCGCGACCGGCGGCACACCGCAAAGCGCCACCGTTAGCACGGCCTTTGCCGCGCCACTGGTAGTCACCGTCACGGACGCCACCGATGCTCCCGTCAGCGGCGTCACCGTGACCTTTGCCGCTCCGGGAACTGGCGCCAGCGGCACGTTCGCGGGCGGCGTCAACACCGCCACCACGGGCGCCAACGGCGAAGCCATGTCAGTGATCTTCACCGCCAACGCCACGGCCGGCGCCTACACCGTCAGCGCCACCGTACCCGGCGTCGACTCCTCCGCCACCTTCTCGCTCACCAATACCGCCGCCGCAGCTCCCGCAAGCATCACCGCGACCAGTGGCACACCGCAAAGCGCCACTATCGGCACAGCGTTTGCTGCGCCCTTTGTGGCGTTGGTAAAAACTGCCGGAGGTACTCCCGTAAGCGGTGCCACGGTTACTTTCAGTACGCCGGACGCCAGCGGAGCAAATGGCACGTTCCCTGGCGCTGCCATCAGCTACACGGCGACAACCAACGCCAATGGCTTGGCCACCTCGGCAGTTTTCACCGCCAACAACGTTGCGGGAAGCTACACCGTGACTGCTGCCATTTTCGGCACCAACCTGTCCGCAAACTTCTCCCTCACGAACAACAATCCGACGCCAACACTAACCTCCATCTCGCCAACAACCGGAACGGTCGGTCAGCCACTGAATCTGACTCTCACGGGTACCAACTTCCTCCCGGGCGCCATCGTCAACTTCGGTTCCAATGCCGATGCCGGCGGCTTGGAGTCCGGCGGCACTTCGATCACGATCACCATTCCCGCCTCGCAGCTAAGCACGCCCGGTCCGGTGAACGTCACGGTCAGCAACCCCGCTCCGACCGCCGGCGCTTCGGCGGCGCAAGTGTTCGCCGTTACCGGGACAGGCTTGGTCATCGGTGTCAATGGCAAGGTTTCCGTACCGTCAAATACTTATTCTTTCTCGTTTCCGGTGCAATCGGTCGGCGGTCTCGGTGGAACACTGAACAGTTTTTGCTCTAGCGCCACGATCAGCTGCTTGATCTCACCGTGCCCGACAAATCTAAAAGCTGATGGTTCGGTCATGATGACTGTCACTTTGTATTCCACGCCGCAACCCACGGGTATTTTCACCCCGCGCTTGCCCATGCTCCCGGGATCACCGGCAGGGAGAATTGCCCTGGGATGCTTGATAGGCCTGTTGCTCATCGGCCTGCTGTCTGCTCGGAAACCCAGGATTCGCTGGGCATTCGCGGCCGGCGCTTTGGCGCTGGGTCTTGTTGGTGGGTGTGGTGGCGCTGCCTCATCTCATGGCGGCGTGCCGGCAGGTCAGTATTCGATGACCATCACGGAAACTCTCGGAAGCACAACTCAAACCGCGCAAATTACTCTAAACGTGCAGTGAATATACGCGATGGCTAAAGCAACTCGCTAAGCAAGTCGGCACGACGCGTTCCTGATGCATTTCCTTATTTGATGCAATGCGGCTGTGGCCCGCCCGGCTGCGCCCCGCACGATGGCGGTTTTACGGCCCCGTTGCGACTCACTTCAACCGGAACAATCACCGCAGGAATCGCTGCCAGCACACCAATCAAAAACACCGTGGACAAAAGGCTGTGAGCCGCGACCGGGGCTGCCACCGCAAGATTGCCGCCGTTCCAGGTGTCCGTCGTCGCGCTCGTCAACATCGAGAGTGGCGCTTGCACCAGTGTCGGCTGCGAATTGTCGCCGTGCCGCACGCTGGTCATCTGCCCGGGCTTGACGAGGACGCACTGGCCGGCAAGATTGCACACGCGCACGAACCCTTCGAATACGATCACGTTCATCACGTCGTTGCCGTACTCTACATAAAAATCGGTACCTACCACGCCCGCTACTCCTGCCGGAGTGTGCACTTCAAATTTTCCGTCGCTCCTGGAGACTTTTTGCGCCTGCGAGCGGAGTTTGCCGTACGTCAACTCCAGGTCGGTTTGCTGTGCCGCGGCGTCGTGCTTGATGACGCGCATGGAAGAGTCCGCGCCCACGTTCAACACCGAACCGTCATCGAGCGACACGCGCGCTCGCGCGTTCGCGTGGGTGTCGATCTGGTCTTGCCAGTCCACTTCTGATTTCGCCGCCGCGGTAATGGTTTTGCCCCCGCGTCCGATGCTTACGGCCGGTATGACGCGCGAAACTTCTCCCGCGCGCTGGCCAGACCCTTGCGGCTCCGCGGACATCTCCGTCGGCAACGCCAGCGAGCAGGAAAGAAACAGAGTCCAGGCCAGGTGCCATGACTGCCTCGTTTTCATCAGCTGTGCTCCTATTTCTACGACATTGTGTGGCATTGTTGTTACTGGAGAGGGCCCTGCGTGTCAATCAAAAAGCTGGAGCATCGTCGTACAGTACGAAGTTCCAGTCCGCCTGTGTCGCCAGCTTCGCAGGCTACTGTGCGCCGCCGCACTGGGCTTGGACGGCGGCGGCGAGGTCAGCGTCGAGCAGGGCGCCGCGCCAGTGTGCGGCGCACACCTGCGTGGAAGAGAGGCCGGCTGCGCCGCGCAAGTCTGCGCCGGAGAGATTCGCGCCGCTTAAGTCCACACCGCGAAAAATGGCCCCGGGCGCATCCGCGCCGCGCAAATCCGCATTTTTCAGATCCGCGTCCAGCAAAATTGTGCCCTTCATATTTGCGCCGGAAAAGTTTGCGCCTTCGGCCTTGGTCGAGGACAAATCCGTCAACTCCAGATCCGCAAACGAGAGCGCCGCGCCGTCCAGTTTAGTGTCCCGCAAATCCACGCGCGACAAATCCGCCCGCTGCAATTGCGCGCCCTGCAGGTCCACCGAGTACATCGAGGCGCTCGCCAGCTTCGCGTTCGCTAACACCGCGCGTCCCAGATGCGCATAGGACAAATCTGCGCCGCGCAAATCCGTGCCCGTGAAGTTGGCTCCCGTGGCGTCCGCGGAAACCATCACCGCGCCCTGCGCCTGCGCGCGATCCAGAATCACGTCGCGCAAATTCGCTTCCCGAAGATTTGCTCCGCGCACGTCGGACTCCGAGAGATATGCGCCCGCCAAATCCGCGCGCCACAATTTCGCGTTCACGAGAAACGACCGGTAGCCTCGTGCAAAGTGCAGATTCATTTCATTCAGCCGCGCGCCTTGCGTGGCCGCCAGCGACTCGTCGTTCCATTTCCCGCGAGGGGCGGTCGATAGTCCCGCTTCAGTGAAATTCGCGTACGGCCGGTAACCCAGCGACTGCAACACGCGTGCCGGAAGGCGCCGCAAATCCGCTCGCGAATACTCCGGCGCCACATCGGCATCGGCCGGAAGCCCCAGAACGATGCCGAGCGAAAGCGCCAGCACTACGCACCCAACCACCACCGCCCCGCGCGCCGTCAACATCATCAAGCGCGCCAGATTCTTCTTCTTCGGAAACAGTATCTCGCCCGAGCCCAGCACGCGCGTGACAATCGCCGGCAAACACGTCGCCGCGGCCACTGCCACCGTCAGCAAAAAGACATGCAGTACCGTGCCGTGCAGGTCCTGGCGCACCAGATAGCGCAGCCAGAACAACAACAGCGCCGCGGGTACCACCCAATACGCCAGCGCCGTGGCCAGCACCGTTTCCAGTACCGCGAAGGGCGAGCGCGAATCGCGCTGCCAGCGAAAATGCCGCCGTACCACGCCCATCAGGTACCACGGTCCGTCGCGTTCAAGAGTTTGCCCGTCGGGAAACACTGCGGGCATCGCGCCCATATTCCCCCACAAACGCAGCAGCAAAAAATGAAAGCGCAAATACAAGCCCACCAGCAGAATGGGCGCGCCCAGATAAAATCCCATCATCGGCAATGCCCGGCCCACGTACGGGATGGGAATCGCCGGGCCGTTCATCAGCAGCCGGACGTCGGAGGTAAACGCGATCAGCAGCGCGCACACTATGCTGATTGTCAGGGTCATGAAATAAAACCAGCGCGCCACGCGCGTGGCCTGCTGGATCGCTCGCGTGCTGTCAAACGTCGCGAGCAGAGTTTCCGGCAGCAGCGCATCGAACAAATTTGTGCCGCCCATGCGGCCCACCCACATGCCTTCCGCGCCGTACACCGTCGCGCCCATCAAGTTCGCGCCATTCAACTCCGTGCCGAGCAGCGTAGCGTCGCGCAAATCCGCGCGTACCAGGCTGGCACCGCGCAGATTCGCCATGGACAGATCCGCGCCTTGCAGCTTGGCCTTGTCCAGCACTGCGCCTTGCAGGTTCACGCCGGTCAAATCCGCGTTGGCTAGATTCACTCCGGAAAGGTCCGCGCGCTTCCCTTCCTCGCCGCCCGACTCCACCCAGAGTTTGTGCTGGTCCAAAACCTCCGCGAATTCGATCAGCGGCAACTCCACCGCGACTTCTTCTATGGCGGTAGTAAATATTTCACTTTTGCTGCTGACTTCCGCGTTGCGCTCTTTGCCGGCTGCTTCATCCGGCGCCGGCGTCTGCGCGCGCGAGGTGCTCCCGGCCATCGCCGCCGCGTCCGGCTCTTCGGCAAAGAGGGCGCGGGCGCGGGCCTCTTCGTCGCTAGCGTCTTCAAACATCGCGTCGCGGACGCCGCTGGCCTCGACCGCGGAGCCCTCGGTCGACGACGCCTCGGCCATCATGGCCGCAAAGTTGCGCGCCAACGGACCGCCGCTGCCGTCCTCCGCGGGCACCATCGGTGCAGAGTTCTCCGCGCGGAATTTCTCTACGTTCCCAACAATGTCCAAAGAACTGTCCCCGCTGACTGGCACGCCCGGCGCACTCGCTTTGCCGGGTTTCCCCACTCGCATGGCCGCCAAGTTCGCCCACCCCAAAATCTTCCGCCGGGAGCACCATAGTCTCTGAACGCGGCGCGGAAATCTCCTGCCCTGAAGTACAGGAGCGGCGGGGCCGTAACCCTGGCGCGAGGCGGCGAGGTCGTTTTGGGCCGGGAGCGAATGAAAGCGAGGGCTGCGGTTCGCAAGGAGGGGGAATCGCGCGAAAACGGTGGGATCCGCACGGATCGGGTTTCGCGTAAGCGATTGAATTTAAATAATTTAAATCAAGGCTGCGGAGAAAACTCTCGGGGTTTGCAGAATTCTCCGGACGCAAACCGCCCGGGAAAACCGCCTGGCGACGGGTTCACCTCGAGCGACAAGCGGCGAGCTGGGTTAGAAATCGTAGCGCAATGCGAATTGCATAATCCGCGGGTTGGTTAACGTTCCGCTGAAATTTCCGAAATTGCTCGAATTTCCGTTGGCCAGGCTGCCACCGGGCTCAAGGGCGTTGGCGGACTGCACGTCGAAGCGGACGGAGTTGGTGATGTTGAAAAATTCCCGGCGGAATTGCAGAGTGTGATGTTCGTTCCAGGGCATTTTCCAGCTTTTTGCCAAGCCCAGATCGGTGCCAAAAAATCCGGGACCGCGGATGGCGTTGCGCGCACCGGAGTCGCCGGGAAAAGCGTAGCCAAAACAGGCTGCGGCGTTAATGCCGTTGGCGAAAAGATTGGGATAAGAGTTGCCAGTGCCGGTGTTGTAGGAGGAAACGGACGGAAAAATAAAGAGCCGGGGCGACTTCGCTGAGGGGCCAAGGTGCCCCGGCTTATCCTGCCCGCCTCCGCAGTGAGCGAGCAAGAAACTCGTTGGTGGTGCGAAAACTTGGGAAGTTGTGGAGATAAAGGGTGCCCAGCACGTCGAGGAAGTTGCAGCTTCCTCGCGGCTGCTTCTGCGCCGCCTGGCGTTTCCGGGCTAGGCTCCTTTACGTCGTTTACTTCCTCTAGTTCCGGATTCTCGCGGCCTTATTGCTTGTCCTCGTCGCCGCGAAGAAACTCGTAGCGTTCAATGGCGGCCACTACGCCGACCGCGCCTTCGTCGCGGGTTTCGGTGCGCTGCACACGGCCGAGGCAACGGACGCGGACGGGGCCAGCCATGGTGATTTCGTTGGGCAAGGTGAGCAGGATCTCCACCGCGGAACCTTCCTTGACGTCTTTGGTGAGGAAGAAATAGACGCCGCGGGAGCTGACGTCGCGGGATTCCGTGCTGGTTTCGCCCACGGCGATGCCCGTGGTCCAGCGGACCGTCAAGGGCAGGCGCATGGTGAAGCGCTGAGTTGTGCGTCGTTCGGTGCCAGTCAAGGAAAACCTCCGCTCATTTGAAAACAAAGTGTATCCGGGTAAGGCCCAGGGAACAATAGGACTCCGGGTACAAAAAGGGCCTCGCCGTGGAAAGTACTGTTGTACTAGAACGGAGGGCGTTTTATAGGCCTTTTTGGCTAAGGAGGGGCAAGGGGATCGGTTTCCCGAACTTGCCGGGTCAGCCCGGCAGGCGGTCCTCTGCTATCCTGACTGAGCAGCGGAACCTCCAAGCTGCCTTCACGGGCCTACGTCTTGCGCAAACCGGTCCTGCTCCTACTGCTTTCCGCGCTGCCGCTGGCGCGCGACTCTGCTCGCGCGCAGGGCGTGCCTACAGCGAGTGCCGCGACTGCGTCTTCTGGCTCGCTCCCCGCGACCGCATCACCTCCCCCACTTGCCGCGCCGGGGGGCGCCCCGGCGCAGGATTCCGGAATGAACATGTCTGGGATGCAGATGTCCGAGGCAATGACGATGCATCCTGAGACGTTTATCGAGGAGATTATTCATCACGCCTCGAGCGGCACCAGCGCGCAACCTGATTCGACGCCCGCGCCGATGCTGATGACCATGCGCGGCGGCTGGATGCTGATGTTCCACGCGAATGTGTTTGTGCTGGATGAGCAGCAAACCGGGCCGCGCGGAGCGGACAAACTTTTCTCTACCAACTGGTTCATGGCAATGGCTGAGCATCGGGCCGGGGCCGGCGTCTTTACCGTGCGCGCCATGCTCAGTCTTGAGCCAGCCACGATCAGCGAACGGCGCTATCCCGAGCTTTTCCAGCAAGGGGAAACGGCCTTCGGCAAACCGATCGTCGATGGACAGCATCCCCACGACCTTTTTATGGAGTTGGCTGCGCTGTACGATTGGCACCTTGGCGAACGCGGACTGCTGTCTTTTTACTTCGCGCCGATTGGGGATCCCGCGATTGGGCCGACGGCGTATCCGCATCGCGCATCGGCGAGTGAAGATCCGATCGCCGCGCTCGGACACCACCAGGAGGATTCGACGCACATCGCCTCGGACGTGGTGACGGTGGGCGCGACGTATTCCATCGTGCGCATCGAAGCCAGCGGTTTTCACGGGCGCGAACCGGATGAGAATCGCTGGAACATCGACCAGGGAAAGATCGATTCCTGGTCCACGCGGTTGACGGTGCAACCGGGCAAGAATTGGAGCGGGCAATATTCTTACGCGCGCATCGCTTCGCCGGAAAGCCTTTTTCCCGGCGAAGATCAGCAACGTATGACCGCGTCGGCGATGTACAACCGGCCGCTGGCCAACGCGGAACGCGGGAATTGGGCGAGCAGCGTGGTCTGGGGGCGCACGCGGTCGCTCAGCGACAACACCATTTACAACAGTTATCTGCTGGAATCCACGCTGCGATTCGCCAGCAAGAATTACGTCTGGACGCGCGTTGAAAACGTGGACCGCTCGAACGAGCTGTTGCTCGACGGCGCGGCGCTGCCTCCCGGGTTTGAGGAAAAACCGCTGGCGCGGGTGCAAGCGTATACCTTCGGTTACAGCCGTGACTTCGACGTGATCCCGCACGTGGCCTCGTCTATCGGCGCGCAAGTCACCACCTATGGCGTACCCGCAGTGCTCCAGCCCTTGTATGGCGCGCATCCAGCTGGCGTTGCGGTGTACATACGACTGCGTCCGTTTTCGGGCGGCGAGCGTTAGGGGCGGGATGCAGTTATGATTTCGGTGGGTCGGGGTCCTAGCCATGAATGGTGAACCGCGCTTTGCCGTTTATCCGAGTTTGCGGGAAGAGTTGGTGCTGATCACCGGGGGAGCGAGCGGGATTGGCGCGGCGCTGGTCGAGGCCTTTGCTGCCGAGGGCTCGCGTGTGGCGTTCCTGGACATCGACCGCAGCAACGGGGAGAGATTGGCGGGGGACTTGGCGACGAGGTATTTACACGCGCCGGCGTTCCTGGCTTGCGATCTGACCGATATTGCCGCGCTGCGCGCGGCGATTGCGGAAGTGGAGGCGCGTTTTGCGACCATCGGTGTGCTGGTGAACAACGCCGGGAATGACGCTCGCCATTCCATCGAAGAGGTAACCCCGGAGTACTGGGATCGCGCGATGGCGGTGAATTTGCGACACCAGTTTTTTGTTGCGCAGGCGGTGATTCCGGCCATGCGGAAAGCCGGGCGCGGGTCGATCATTAATTTGAGCTCGATCAGCTGGATAATCCCTTCTACCGGGATGCCGGTGTACATCGCCGCAAAGGCTGCAGTTGTGGGGCTTACGCGCACGCTGGCGCATGAACTGGGAGGCGACAATATCCGGGTGAATTGCGTGCTCCCGGGGGCCATCTTGACGGAGCGGCAAAAGCAATTGTGGTTCACGGACGCTTACCGCGAAGAGATTCTGCGGAACCAGGCGCTGAAGAGGATGATTTCGCCCGCAGAAGTTGCGCGATTGGTGCTGTTTCTGGCGGCCGAAGACAGCGGCGCGATCACCGGTCAGAGCTGCGTGATCGATGGCGGATGGGTGTAGGCGTCCTCGGCGCGGACAGGCGTCGTCCGCGGAGCGAGCCCCTTGGACATGAATTTTCCGTTAAATTCCCTCTAAATCCCCTCTAAATCATTGACCGGAGTGCGACGGCGGCTTTAGGATGCGGCTCTTATGACCACTCTGGCGCTCGACCGGTTGCGACTGGCGTACAAGAAAGCCGTCGAGGAATGGGTCACGGCTATTCGCGCCGAAGAGGATTTAGCCACGCCCGATCATTCCATGGTCGCCATGGAGCGCTGGGACGCGGCGCACTTTACCGAGCACGATGCGCACGCCAAAGTGACCGAGGCCCGCGAAGCCTATAAAGACGCGCTGCGTGGCGCGAATTACGGGATCTGACCGCAGACGATTCCTTCAAAAACATCTGCTGCGCCACTCACCTCCAACAAAACGCGGTTTATTTTCAGGCTCGGGCGGGCACGCGCTTGGCGCTCTTGGCACTGTCTTTGATCCAGCCATAGATGGAATAGACGCTGGCGATCATGGAGATGACGATGATGGGCGCGAGAATGTATGTGAGTGTTTCCGAGCGGGCTAGCACCAGAATTTTCCTGCCGTAGTAGATGGCCAGGGCTCCTTCGATGGAAAAGCGGACGAAGCGGGCAGCAGCGATGACCAGGAAGAGTTTCTTGCGGGGGTAGTCGAACGCGGCGGCGGCGGCCACAACCGCGGTAAATGGAAAAGGCGGGGGCATGAGGCTGGCAAAGGCTACAGCCCAGCCGGCGCGCTTTTCTACCTGAGCCTGCACATATTTCAGGCGCTTCAGCGAGACGCGTTTGCGAAGGTGTGCGCCGCCCTTGCCGCTCAACCAGATGGTGAGCCAGCAGCCCAGGACCGAGCCAGCGGTGGCGGCCAAGGCGTAGAGTGGAACCATCTTGTGATGATGGACGCTCAGGGCGATGAGCAAGATGTCATTGCCGAAGGGGATGATCAGGAACGTCGAATCGAGAAAGCCCACGGTCAGGAGACCGGCGGCGCCGGCGTGATAGGCGAGATGCCCGATGATGCGGAAGAAATTGGTCATCGGGTGTTTCTCGAAAATGTGGTGGGCATCGTGGTCGTGGTCATAAGAGTCGCCGAACGGACGTTGCGTGATGATGGCGCCGTGCGGCGACGGTACCGGGTGGGCAAGCACCGGAGTGTCTCTTCATGCGGACGAAGATTAGACGATGGCGGACGATGGTTAGTTACGACGGAGGTCGACGCCAAATCGGAACGGCGGCAAAGGCTACTGGATGGTGAGGTTCACGGTGGTCTGGTGCACATTGGTTCCGGTTTGCGCCTGTACGGTGAAGGACGTGCTCCCGGTAAGGACTTGGTTGAAGGGCGCAGAGGTCGACGCAGCGTTGTTCGCATCGCCGCCGTACTGCGCGGTGATCGTGAGGGTCCCGATAGATCCGAAAATAACGTGCGTCTGAGCCGAACCACTGAGCAAAGCGACGGGACCCGACACGGAGGAACCATTCGCGTAGAAGGTGACCGTCCCGGTCGGATTCGCAGAAGAAGTAACGGTGGCGGTAAGCGATACGCTGGATCCTACAGGAACTTTGGGAGTCGGACCGGACACGACGGTGGTCGTCGGGGCCGACCCTGGCGGGGTAAGCGAGCCTCCACCTCCGCCACAACCCAAGACGAAGCTCGCCACGCACAGCAGAGCCGCGCCAAACGCCACGCCGAGGAAAGCTCGCTGCCGTCGCCGCCCCACGGAAGCGAGCGCCGAGCAAAACGCCGCCAAACCCATTGCCAGGCTGATGGCCGGACAAAGGACGAGCGAAGTCCCCGACGGGCCGCGCAAAAGATCGCGGGGAAGCGGATCAAACCAGGTGAGGATGGACTTTTTGCCCGCGACGATGGCATTGGCCGAGGCCGGGGACGGAGCGATGGAGGTCACGGAAACCATAGCCGAGCCGTTGGCACCGTTAGCGAGGTTTACCGACGCCGGGCTGACACTGCATATGGAACCGACGGGAATGCCATTGCTGCCGCAGCTCAGCATCACAACACTGCTGGCATTGCTGACTGGCGTAACCGTGAGCGTGGTTGTCCCGGTTTGGCCCGCGGTGATTACCAGCGCTGCCGGTACCGCTGCGATGCTGAAGTCGGGTGTCGTGACAGAAAAGCTGGCCGAGGGCGAGGAAGAGCTAGAGAAGTTTTGGTCACCGGAGTACAGGGCATAGATGGTTTCCGTAGCCTGCGGCGTAGTGGTGATGGTGGCGACCAACTGCGTGTTGCCGTTGCCATCGCTGCCAGAGGTTTGCGTGACGGGGCCGGTCAGACTGCCGCTGTATGAGCCGATGAAGGTGACCGTTCCTGTGAGCGACGGAGACTTTACGTTGGTATCGATGGTGGCGGTCAAGGTCGTGGGGGTGCCGAACAGAATATTGCCCTGCACCGAGGATGCAATCGTGGCCGTGGTGGGATAGTACGCCGTAACAGTCAGCGATGCGCTGGATGGACCATAGTTAGCGTCGCCTGAGTATTTTGCCGTGATATTGTGGACGCCGTTGGTCGATAGTGATGTAAACAGGCTGCCGGTCAGAATCCCGTTGTTGTTCGGGCTGCCAGGATTGCTAAGCACGGTTACCGTTCCAGGAATCTGCTGGGTGCCGTCATAAAACGTAACGGTGCCGGTGGGCGCCGCGCCATTGAAAACGGCGTTCTCCATTTCGACGAGCAAGTCGATCATCTGCCCCACATTGGTGTTGTAGCTGCCGCCGGATTCAAAAGCCAGGGTGGAAGGCGCCGGCGTCACCGTCAGTGCGTATGCGCTGCTAGCGCTCTTCGTATAACTGTTGTCGCCACTGTATTGAGCGACGAGCATGTGCATCCCGCCCATCAGCTGCACGGTTTGGTCCTCGGTGTAGCCGGCGCTATTGAGGGCGAAGGTTCCGGCATCGACTGGCTGCACGGTGGCGCCGTTCAGCGAATCCGTGATCGCCACGCTACCCGTTGGGCAGCTCAAAACGTTTACGTTGCTACAGAGCTGCGCAAGCGAACCGGTAGAGTTGGTTACGTCGGCGCGAAGAATGTAGGGCGAGCCATAGACCAGGGTGGTCGGCAGATTCGACAATTCCTTGCCGGTATTGGGGTCGAAGGTCGGAATGGAAAAGAATGTCTTGCTGCCCTCGGGAGCGACGGTGACGCCGACGCTCGGGGAGTCGCTGGGGGCGTTGGTGCCATCACCTTCATAGTGAGCGGTGACGCTGTAGGTCCCGCCGGCCAGATTGGCAGTGGTACCCGAGACTGTTCCGTTTGTGAGCGTAAATTGTGCCAAGCCCTGACTTCTGCCGTTCGGTGAGGAAGGCGAGGGCGGAAAGGTGGCCACGAGCGATACGTCGCCGACTGCGCCTTGGGGAGTGACGCTCACGTTGACGCTAACCGGCGCGCCGTGCGTGATGTTGACGGCGGTGCCGCTGTTGAGCGAAAGCGTGGTGGCGGTGGCGACGGAGTTGGCGGACTTCCAGTTGGCGGCAAGATTTTGCGCGTTCACGGAACCGAGTCCGGTGGCCAAATCGTAGCCGGTGTTGTCGGTCCAGGCCGGCGTCGCGGGAACCGCATTGCCGGGCGTAACCAGAATACCGTTTTTGCCGGCGACGCTACTGCTGCAGTTGGGTGTCGCCCCGGTGCACGGAACGGAGTTGTTGCCCGCCCCGCTGCTGCTGAAAAAACTATCGCCGCTCGTGATGTCGTTGAAGGTGCAGGCCGCCGCGGGGCTTGCCGAGGCATTGCAGTTGAGCGCCGGACTGGTGTTGCCCTGCAGCTTGGCGAGCGCGTAGAGGACGTAGTTGGCATTCCCCTGACGGCTGCCGGGCTTCTCGATTGCTTGCGATTGATTGACGAGGGCCATGATGCCGGCGAAGGACGGCGCGGACGCGGAAGTGCCGCCCACGGTGAGGAACGGAAACGAATCGCCGCTGACCTGGCAGTTGGCGTCGTCGTAGTCGCTTTGGCAGATGAGATAGCCTGTTCCGGTGAAGCCCCCACTGGCGAGGAGCGCGACATCGGGGATGTCGCGTCTATTGTCCTGCGGCACGCCGGCCCCGGATTGCCAGGAGGGCTTGGAATAAATAGTGCTCGCGCCACCGCTGCCAGCGACGATGTTGTAGAGATCTCCCCCGGCCTCGGAACTTCCGCAGCCGTTCAGACCCAATTGCGCGCAGGAATCGTTCCAGGGAATTTCGGGAATGTAACCCAAAGCCGAGGCCAAGGTAACCGGATTGTTGGTCGCGCTCCAGTATTGCGACCAGTTATTGATTTGATTGAAATCGGTGCCGCCCACGGCGACGTTGAACGGCGTTGAGGCGTAGCCGCTAATGGCCAGCCCGTGCGTGGCGGCTGGCGCGGTATCGAAATCATCGCAGCCTGCCGAGCCACCATCACCCGCGGAGAGAACCACGGTGATGCCTTGCGCCGCAGCTTGCTCCCAAAGGGAGTTGTAATACTGATTGTTGGTGGTGCCGAGCGAGGCTTCGCATTCACCGTAGCTTTCGCTGAGCACGCCGGCAAGATTGTGGTCCACGATATAGAGCGCGGAAAGGTGCGTGCCCCCGGTCACTTCCGTGGCGGCAGAAACGACAAAATCGATGGTGGCGTTTTTGGCCACCGCGCCGGACCATTCAACGTCCAAATCCGCCTCAGTCTCGTCGCCGGTGACGCCCGGATCAATGCCGTCGAGAAGCACATTGGCACTGGTGAAATTATTGGAAAGGCCAAAGAGCGCGCGAAAGCTTTGAATGTCCGCGACGTTGATGTCGGTCTCGCCCACGACGGCGATCGTTTGTCCGGTGCCGTCGATGCCGGCGTTCCAAAGCGGAGCTACGTTATAAATTATGGCGAAATCGCCCGGAACCAACGGGTAATTCTGACTGCTGCTCGGCGGGGTGTACAGGGGCTTAAAGAGCGGCTCAACCCTTCCCGAACCACGCGCGTGCCTAAAGGCGCCGATGTTGCGCAGATGCGAGGTGGCTGGAAAGTTGTGCAGCGAGACGATGCCCGCCACCGCGGGCGTCAGTGCCGCGGGAATTGCCGGATCGCTCGAATTTGCCGTGTGCTCCCGGCCGTTCACCACATAGCGATGAATCTGGCAGTGGAAGGCGTTGCGCACCTGGCCCGCTGTGCCGTCAAATTCGATGACTGTACGGCCAGCTGAAACGCGATTAATTTTGAAGCCTTGCGCCGCCAGCCAAGAGCTCACAGTTTGCACGTCGGCGGCCGCCGGACCGTATTGCGCACCAAACTGTTCAGGACTGAGCCAGGCGTGGTAACTGGCCGAAGATTTGCTCTGCTGAGCGTCGAGGAATTGGCGCAGGGCTTTTTCCTGCTGCGGGCTGCGCTCTAAGAGCAGGAGCATGCGGTGCAAAGGCTGGGCATCGGGCACCGCGCCCTGATCGTACTGCGGCCGGGCCAGCGGGTAGGTGTTGCCGCGCAGAACTACCAGATTACTGGGATCGATGGCTTGCGTGAGTTGCGCCTGTGCGGGGACGGGTGGGCCCTGGGCATGACTCTGCCGGCAGAAAAGCATGCACGAAAAAATACACAGCACCACGAGAGGAACAGGGAAACGTCGCGGGGTTCGCATAGATCCGCCCAAGTACGGAAATTGCTCCGGCCCGCCGCAGATAATTTCCCGCGGCGGAACCGCGCGCCTCGGTCAGCAACGATGCCCTTTTTTGCGACAGGATCGACGGACATCCGCAGCACGTATTCCCGACCTGCCCCGCAGCCAAATTGCTGCAAACTCAGCAGGCACCTGCTGCCACACTGTTACATCAAAAAATGTAACAGCCCAGGACGCTTCCGCAAGTTGCCACCGAAGCAAGAGCCTTACGTATGGTCGATCAGGCGGTGATGGATGGCGTATAGGGCCAGTTCCAGGCGGTCGGACACGCCGAGCTTGTCGAATATATTGTGCAGGTGGTTTTTTACTGTTTGCTCGGAAATAAAGAGCTTTTCGCCGATTTCTTTGTTGCGGAAGCCTTGCGCCACGAGTTGTACGATCTCCTTTTCGCGGTCGCTGAGGAGGGGCTTTTCGCGGCGCGGGCCGGATTCGGAGGATTTGCTGAAGGCCTTCATGACCTCGGCGGTCATGCGGTTATCCAGCCAGATTTCTCCGGCGAAAACACGCTGAATACTCTTCACCAGCAGGTCGGTGGCGGACTGCTTTAGCACCACGCCGCGGGCGCCAAGACGCATGGCGCGCACTACGTCACGGTCATCTTCCGCAGCGGTGAGGACAATTACGCGCGTGGGCAGGGTGTCAAAATTCACTTCTTCAAGGACCGCGAGACCGTCTTTGTCGGGCATGCGCAGGTCGAGCAGCAGAATGTCTGGTTTCAGCTTGGCGAGCAGTTTGATGCATTCGGTGCCGTTCTGGGCTTCGCCGACGATGGTCATTTCTTCGTCGGACTCCAGCATTTTGCGCAATCCGTCGCGGAAAATGGCATGGTCGTCCGCCAGCAGCACGCGAATTTGTTGTTTGGTTTTGGCCATGGTCAGGCGAGCGGTATTTCGATGGTCAGACGCGCACCGTGGCCTGGGTTAGATTCGATCGTCAACACGCCCCCCACGGTTCGCGTTCGTTCCTTGATAGAAATCGGTCCCAAGCGCAAGCGGTCCAGTTCATCCCCGGTAAACTTGCCTGCAAAACTGAAGCCCTCACCGTTGTCATCCACCACCAGCGTGATACGGCTTTCGTCCTGCGTCAGTTTTACCACGACATGGGAAGCCTTAGCATGCTTTTTTATGTTATTGAGTGCTTCCCGGTAAATCTGAAAGATCTCGCGGCAAATGCGGTCCGGGGACTGCAGCTCGGCGGAATCGATGAGCAGGTCGAGAGCCAGGGAGGACTCGTTGCGGAAGCGCTCGGCGAAGCCGCGCATAAGGTCAACGAGGTCGGCGCTTTGCACGCGCAAGGGGCGAAGGTCAGTAACCATGTGGCGGAGCTCGGCGCCTTCGTTGCGGACGGTCTGCTGCAGATTGGCGAGGCCGCTGATGGCCTGTTCGGGTGTGGTGGGTACGCGGCGGCGAAGCACGTCGAGCTGGATTTCGACGCTGAGGAGTGTTTGTAGGATGCCGTCGTGCAAGTCGCGGGAGATGCGGCTGCGTTCGGACTCGATGGCGCGAGCGCGCAGGTGGCGCAACAGGAAAATATTCTCAAGAGAAGGGCTGATGTGATAGGAGATGCGCTCGAGCCACGCGAGGTCCGCCTTGTCGAAGGGCTTATTACCCTTTCGGCCATTCAGCAGGAAAAATCGGCCGACCGGAACGCCTCCCTGATCGAAAGCCACGGTCAGGAGCGAGCGAATCTTGAGCTCATTTTGCGTCGGGCCGGGGACGCGCGGGAGGTTGCGCAGGGGGCGGCCGTCGCGCCGGTCCCAACCGAATCCCGAGCCTGCGCCCACAAGGTTGTTCCAGCAAAGCGTGGCTTCCATGTCGTCGAGGAGAAACCCGTCGGTGCGCGAGAGCGGCAGGGTCTCGGGGATGAGCCGTTCGCTTTCCCCGGCTTTCAAGCGCCAGAGAAAAATGCGTTCCAGGTCCGTGTCGCGATAAAGGAGCAGCGCCTCGTCGGCCGAAAAGGCCGTCGCCAGTTCTTCCAGGAGCAGGCGCAGCGATTCGGCGAGGCCCTGCTCTACGTTCATGGTGGCGCTGATGCGCGAGAAAAAGGCGTTTTGCGTGGCGAAGCGCCGGCTGAGATCACCAAGAAATGCCAGTCCCGCGCCGCCGGCGAAGGTGCCTCCGGTGATGGCCAGCCACTCGATCACATGCATGAGTTGCACTTCGCCGCTGTGAACGGTGAAGAGCACCAACCCCAGAGCCAGTAGGCCCGCCAGCGGCAAAGCCCCGTCAAATCCCCAGCGAGTGCCCGCCGCGTAACAGATGAAAAGGTAGGGGAACCACACGGGCACCGCCGAGGGGCTGAGATACAAGAAGAACGCTAGGGCCAAAAGATCGCAAGCCAGCGGAAGGTGCCAGGCGCGGTTGCGCAAGGCTTTTTCAAGGCGTACCACCAGCAAAGCCAGAATCAGATAAGCGATCAGGAAGGAAACGGAGCGGCGAACATCATGGGACTGCGGCAGTTCAAAAAGCGCCAGAATCGCCAGGAAAATAATGATAGGGCGGGCGTAAACAATCTGACGCTCGAAATAGCGTTGGTCGCTTGAATGCGGACTCATGCGGTGGCGCCGGCTCTAGGCCCTTAGTCTAGCAAGGGCCCCGGGGCGGCGAGCAGGGCGATTCCGGGGACGTGCCCTGCTGGTGCTCTAGATGCAACGAAGGGGGCGGGCTGCTGAGCCGCGGTCACGGGCTGGCGGAGGAGACTTCGCGAATTTCGTCGCTGACCACGGTGAATTTGGTCAACTCGGCGTACCCGAAAGACGTGGTGATAGCCACGTCGGCGGCATCGCGGCCGACGCCCATCAACACCCGCCCGATGCGCGGCTGGTTGTGGCGGGCGTCGAAGGTCCACCAGCGGCCGCTGAGATACACCTCAAACCAGGCGCTGAAATCCATGGGCGCCGGCGGAACGTAAATGCCGATGTCGCCGAGATATCCGGTGGCGTAGCGCGCGGGAATATTCATGCAGCGGCAGAAGGTGATGGCCAAGTGCTGAAAATCGCGGCAGACGCCATTGCGCTCGGTGTATACATCCAGTGCGGTTTTCGTGGCGCGAGCGTAGTGATAGCCGAAGGTCACCTTGCTGTACACCCAATTGACGATGGCTTGCACGCGGCCCCAACCGGGCGCGGTGTTTCCGAACAGGTCGGTGGCGATATGCGACAGCCTGTCAACCTCGCAGTAACGGCTGTTCATCAAATAAATCAGGTTCTCCACCGGCAACTCTTCGACGGGATGTTGCTGCGCGTAATAATCGATGGGATCGGGCTGGCCGGAATCTTCAATCAGCGTGGAATTGTGCAAGCGCACGTTGCCTTGCGGCGCGAGAAAGCGCGAACATAGATTGCCGAAACGGTCCTCGTAGGTGTCCGATTTGACGTGCGGCTCGATGTGCAGTTCGTCGGGTTCGCGCAGATCCCCCGCGCGCGACGGGTGGACCAGCAGCATGGCCACGATGGCCACCGGCTGCGTAATCTTAAATTCAATGTCGTAGCCGAGGCGAATGAGCATATTGACGTTGGATGCCGAGACGCAGCGGAACGGGGCGATTGTAGCCCTTTTGGCTCCAGACCGCGCAAAGAATCAACATCCAAAAAGCGACTGCATTGCATCGCGATCGCGGACCGAGGCCTTCAGCGAGAACCGGGCTGCAACGAAAACGGATGGCAGCAATAGGCGGGAGTGCCACCTAGAGATGGCGGCTGTTGCTTTTTCGGGGTAGATGGAATTACCTTGCAGTGGCGCGCCGGGCGCTCCCCTGGGGCGGCTGGTGTGGCGCAGGGAAGAGGACGCCGTGAAAATTTCCGTGTTAGCGATGTTGCTTGTTTTAACCGTGAATGCCATGCCCACAATTGCTGGAACTCCGGTTGCTCCGATGAAGATCGGCATCGTTGGCATGGTGCACGGCCACATTGAAGGATTCCTGAACAAGAGCGCGCTAACGCCTGCTGGCGGGATCCTTAGCCGTCCCGACGCAGAACTGGTGGGCATTGTGGAAGCCGACCAGAAGCTTTTTGAGTCTTACGCCGCACGCTATCACCTTCCGGCGAGCCTGCATTTCCGTAGTATTCAAGAGATGGTGGCGCAGGCGCATCCGCGGGCGGTTCTGGTCTTCACCGCACCGAGCGAGCACCGCCGGGTGGTGGAAGAATGCGCCGCGCTGGGCGTGCACGTGATGGTCGAAAAGCCGCTGACGATCACTTACGAAGATGCGCTCGCCATACAAAGAGCCGCGCAAGGCGGCAACATTCATGTGCTGGTCGATCTTGAAACCACTTGGTACGCGAGCACCGCGGAAGCGTTTCGCCTGCTGAAGCAAGGCGCGCTGGGACCACTTTTCAAAACGGTGGTGCGCGACGGGCATGAAGGGCCCGTAAAGATCAGAGTGCAACCGGAGTTCCTGGCGTTCTTGAACGATCCGAAACAAAACGGCGCCGGTGCGCTCTACGATTTTGGCTGCTACGGAGCGAATCTGATGACCTCGCTGATGGACGGCGAAGCTCCACTGTCGGTCTACGCGGTGACCAAACAGTTGCAGCCCGAGTACTACCCGCACGTCGATGATGAGGCTGAGATTGTTCTCAATTACAAAAACGCCGTCTCCATCATCCAGGCTTCCTGGAACTGGCCTTTCGGCGTAAAGCAGATGGACGTTTACGGACGCCTCGGCTACGCTAAGGTGCTCGGCCCGCAGCAGGTGGAAGTCCGCAAGGCGAAAGAATCAGCTGGAGAAATCGTCGCCGGATCTGCGTTAACGCCCCCTTACGATGATCCGCTGCACTACATGGCCGCGGTTCTGAACGGCGAAATCCAGGAAGGCGACAGCCTCTCGTCGCTGAAAACGAATGTAATCGCCTCTGAAATCCTTGATGCTGCGCGGCAGTCGGCGCAAACCGGCAAGGCCATCAAGCTGCCGCTCGAGAAATAGAGCAGAAACGGCAAAGGCTGCGCCCTCTTCACCGTTGGGCTCGCAAGGGCATCTTCTCAGCTTTAGGAAATTAGCGTAAACTGTATTCCTACGGTGGGAGTAGCTCAGCTGGTAGAGCGTCGGTCTGTGGCACCGAATGTCGCGGGTTCAATCCCCGTCTCCCACCCCAACTTTTCCCAGTGTTTAAGCGGCTTTTCATCACTTCGCAGGCTTGGGCTGGAAATTCCGCGTTCCATTCGTGTTCCATTTTCGACTTCTGTCAGACGCACCAGTCCGGCTTCCACGAACAGGGTCATTGAGGACAATGAGGACAATTTGGGTCGAAGCGGGACGCCTTAAATCTGGGGGCTCTTCAGGATGTCGTATCGCCTGCTTGGATGGATCTTTGCCGGGTCGGAATAATGCCGATTAAAAACGAAGCCGTACTTTTGGATACCACGATATGGACCTGGGATAAGCATCCACAGTAACGAAGCGAGAGCCTATGTCATGCTCCTTATTCAGAGTGACTACGAGACCGATGGCATGCCGGAGGAGTGAGGGACCAATTCCGATACCCTGGGCGTCCTCTGGACTCCGAGTCTACCAATTTTAAGAGCGGGGAAGTAAAAAACGTCCCTGTGGAACGGTAGCCACGGAATGAATCGCCGTCGTGGGTGCTTACCGTCTTTTGTTCATCATTTTCACTCTAGGCTTTCTAGCGCGGCAGTGAAACTTGGCAACGAGTCAACGGAAGTTCAGTTGGACTTGGCCGCCTTGGAGGCGGCGATGTCTGCGGCCATGAAGCGCAGCATCTGTTCTTTCAGTTGCGCGTCCACCTCGTCCGCGATGGTGACCACGTCTGGAAGCAACGCATTAAATTCCAAATTCTTTACGTTTTCGTGCAGCATGGTGAAGATGCTGACTTGCAGGAGACGAGACTCCTCTACCGC
>JBEKSZ010000039.1:0-35503 GCA_049516615.1 Candidatus Acidiferrum sp.
CACTACTCTCACCTTACCTACGTTGGCCTGCCGCAGAGCATTGGCGACAACGTGTTGAACTTTGTGTATGGAAGGACGATTACCGGACGTCTGGCTTTGAGAGTCTTCGGCGGACCGGATGTTACTAATTTTAGCGTGCCTATCGGCGGCGTCACGCGAGAAATCACTGGTTCGGGAGGTGGAAGCCTTACGTATGCGATTAATCGCGGTAGTTTGTCCCTGAACTACAACCACGGCGTCACGGGCGGCAGCGGTCTGTTAGAAGGCGCCGAGACCGATCAGGTCTCAGCGAACGTGTCTCGCCAATTGACGCGCATCTGGTCCGCGCACGCGAATATTGGATTCGCGCGAAATCGTTCCATTGCTGGCGCGGCCTCGCAGGATTCTTATGATTCAGTTTACGTCGGCGGCGGGATTACCCGGCCGTTCGGACCGAATGCCAACCTTTCGCTGGCGTACACGGCGAACATCCAGACCACCAACGCCGCGTCGGGCTGTACGGGCATGAATTGCAGCACGACGTTTACACAACACCAAGTCACCGTGAACTTCCAGTGGCATACCCGGCCATTGGTGCTCAGATAGCGGGGCGCAAAGAAAGACCTTGGGAATGGGGTTTTACGACGCAAACTGTAAATGGCGATGCTTCCGCGCGCAGGGCTTCGAGAGATTTTAGGTACTTATAGACCATGTATAAAAGCTTTTTCGGACTGAAAGAAAACCCGTTCAACGTCAACCCGGATCCCCGGTTTCTGTTCCTCACGCAGCAGATCGAGGAAGCCCTGGCGGGGTTGATGTATGGCATTCAGACGCGAAAAGGATTTATTACCCTCACCGGGGAAGTGGGCACGGGTAAGACCACGCTGATCAACCGGCTGCTCGACTGGCTGCATCAACGCCACGTGCGCACGGCCTTCCTGTTCAACTCGCGCATGAACTCGAATCACCTGTTCGATTTCATCCTGGCGGAATTTGAGATTTCCTGCGATTCGCGCACCAAGAGCCAGCAACTGATGAAGCTGAATCACTGGCTGCTTGAACGCTACCGCAACGGCGAGACCGCGGTGGTGATCGTCGACGAAGCGCAGAATCTCAGTTATCCGGTGCTCGAAGAGATCCGGCTGCTGACCAACCTGGAAACCTCCACCGATAAACTGCTGCAGATCGTGCTCTCCGGACAGCCGGAACTCGAAGAGAAACTAAAGCTGCCGCAATTGCGGCAGCTGCGGCAACGGATCACCCTGCGCTGCAAGACCTCGCCTCTGACCACCGAGCAGACCGCCAGCTATATCAACGAACGCTTGCGCATCGCGGGAGCCAAGGGCGGCGAGCAAATTTTCAGCAAGGACGCGGTGGAAACGATTCACTTGTACTCGCTCGGAATTCCGCGCGTCATCAATCTGCTGTGCGAACACGCGCTGGTCAATTCCTATGTCGAGCAGCAAAAAGTCGTCAGCGCCAAAGTGATCGAGGATGTGGCGCGGGAATTTCAACTGGATGAAGTCGAACCGGTGGCGCCGGCGGGCAGCACGCGGCCGGACGCGGACGTCTACAATTCGGAATCGTTCCTGCAGAACCTCGGAGAGGCGCTCTCGCGCTTCCGCGCGAATCCGCCGGCCACCACACGCGAAAGAAAATAGCGCGCGAATCCGCGTTCTCGGGGCGCAAGCCCTTCCATCGCCTCAAGCCAGAACGGCCAGGAATCCGGCGGGGCGTTGTATTCCCCGCAAACAGGCGAGAGCAAACGCGACTCCGCGCTGTGCATAGCTGATAGGATGATCGTCTACGGGAGCTGCCAGAGATGCGTTATCTAGTGACGGGAGGCGCCGGATTCATCGGTTCCAACATGGTGGATGAACTGGTGCGGCGCGGGGCATCGGTCGCGGTGCTCGATGATCTTTCCGCCGGCAAGGAATCCAATTTGGCTTCCGTGCGCGACAAAATCGATTTTCACCTGGGCAGCATTACGGACCTTCAAACGGTCGAGAAGGCCTGCGCGGGAGCGGATTTTGTGATTCACCTGGCGGCGCGAACTTCCGTGCCGCGCTCGGTGAAAGATCCCATTGAATCGAATCGCGTGAATATCGACGGCACGCTGAACGTCCTGGTGGCCGCGCGCAACGCTCGGGTGCGGCGCCTGTTGAAACCATGCAGCCCGCGCCCATTTCACCGTACGGGGTGACGAAGTACGTCGGCGAGCTGTATGCGCAGGTTTTCGGACGCGTGTACGGGCTCGAAAACGCCTGCATCAGGTTTTTCAACGTGTTTGGCCCGCGCCAGGATCCCACCTCGCAATATTCCGGCGTGCTCTCGCGCTTCATGCTGGCGGTGCTCGAGGGGCAGACGCCGGTGATTTATGGCGACGGCGAGCAATCGCGGGATTTCACATTCGTGAGCAACGTCGTCGAGGAAGTCTTGCGCGCCTGCGAAGCGCCGGACGCTTCCGGAAAAGTGTTCAACGGGGGAACCGGAGCGCGCATCACGCTGAAGCAGGTCCTCGCAGATCTCGGGAAAATCACCGGGCAGAAAATCACCGCCCAACATGACCCACCGCGCAGCGGCGACATCCTCCATTCGCAAGCGGATATCTCCCTGGCGCGCAAGGTGCTGGGGTACGAGCCGCAAGTGCTCTTTGAAGAAGGCCTTCGCCGCACGTGGGAATGGTACAAGGAAAACTACGGCGGGAAATAAGCCGCGCGAAAGGGACGCTCGTCCGCCGAGCTTCGAATTCCGGCTGGTTTTTCCTTGGCGGCGGACCCTTGACGGCCGACTCCCGGGATGTCTCCAGGTGAAGTTCCGACTTGCCAAGACGGTCTTTCCAGCGCCGAGCGGAGCCAGATGACTCCTCCCCGCACACGATATTGGTCGACCACAAAACTCGGCGTGATTTGTTTCCTCGTCTGGCTGGCAATTCTTGTGGCGACGCTGTGGCCGTTCAATCCATTTCCCCGCAACGAAGTGCGATGGCTCGGGGAAAGCAACGGCCTGCATATCGGGAGGAGCGGGGTGGTGTCCAGCTCCGGCAGCTTTCTGCGCGAAGGCTCGGGCGACACGCATCCCTGCAGTGTGGAAATTCTCCTGCGCGCCGACAATTTAAACGAGGTGCACACCTTCTTGAGTTTCTACGCTTCGGGCGATTTCTTGCCGTTCGAACTGCGCCAGTACGGCCAGGGCCTGTTGATATTCCGCCGCTTTCAGAACGCGCAGGATCACGTCTCCGGCGGGGAAATCGACGTCGACCACGTGTTCCACCACGCGAGCGCCACGCTCGTCAGCATCACTTCCGGCGCGCGGGGCACAAAAGTGTACCGCAACGGGGAACTGGTCGAGGCGGCTGCGGGCTATCACATCTATACCGGCAATCTTTCCGGTGAATTGCTGCTGGGGACGGGGGCCATTACCTACGACGCCTGGTCCGGGGACGTGCGCGGGCTGGCATTTTACGCCCAGGAGCTCAGCGCTCAGCAGGTGCAGCAGCATTTTTCCGAATGGTGGCAATCGGGAACGGTAAGCAGCGATCCCGCAGAGGATGCCCTCGCGCAGTATTTTTTTGACGAGCGCTCCGGAACGATCTTGCACAACCAGATTGCGGGCCAGCCCGACCTTGTGATTCCGGAAAACTTCGACGTGCCGCACAAGGGCTTTCTGACCCCGCCATGGAAAGAGATCACGCCTGCGTGGATCTATACCGACGATATCCTGCGCAACGTTGTCGGTTTTGTGCCGCTCGGCATGGCCTTCTATCTGTATTTGCTGCGGGTGCAGGGGAAACGGCGGGCGGTCTTTCTGGCGATTTTCCTGGGTGGATTGACCAGCCTGGTCATCGAGATTTTGCAAGCGTACATTCCGCAGCGCGTGTCGGGGATGACCGATATCATCACCAACACATCGGGAACAGGTCTCGGAGTCTTACTCTTGCAACCCGGACCGATCAGGGTAATGCTTGAAACTTGGGGCATTCTGGCGACGACGACACCAGGGGCCGCCGTGTCTCCAAACGACCAACGGACACGTTGAGTCGGCGTGATGTTGGCCCTACGTCGCCGCGGGCCCGCTCTTTCTGCCCATGAACCGTCTAGCCAAGCAAGGAGTGGATTTGCGCGTCGCGCATCGTCGCCGCAGCCGCGCGGCGGATATTGCCCGCGGCCGGGCCACGGGGAGGGCGCATGGCTGAGCAGCCGGGCGAGGCCAGCCGCGCGCCGGAATTCAGCGTGGTGATCGCCGCGTATAACGATTGGAAGCCGCTCAGCGAGTGCCTGCGCTCCCTTGCCGAACAGGTCGGCGCGCCGAGCTTCGAGGTTGTGGTGGTCGACGACGGCAGCCGCGCGCCGGCTCCGGAGTGCATTCTCGACTGGTCGCGGCACTATCCGTTAACCGTGGTGCGGCAAGAGCATGGCGGAATTTCCTCGGCGCGGAATCGCGGGGCTCTCAGCGCGCGAGGCGCAACGCTGGTGTCGGTGGACGCCGACTGCAAACTCAAAAGAGATTGCCTCGCGCTGCTGGCCGCGACGATGGCGGAACAGCCACAACGCAACTATTTTCAACTGCGCCTGATCGGCGACGCGACGCGATTGGTTGGACGCGCCGAAGATTTGCGGCTGATCACCGTGCAACAGCACTTGCGGCAGGCGGACGGGTGCATCCGGTACTTAAATACCGCGGGATTCGCGATGCGGCGAATCCGGGCGGAGATTGCCGGAGGCGTTTTCGATCCCGAGGCGCTGCGCGCGGAAGATACCCTGTTCCTCGCCAATCTGATGCAACGCGACGAACTGCCGTGGTTTGCCGACAGATCCGTGGTGCAACATGCCATTCCGCTGAACATGCTGCAGTGCCTGCTGAAAGACGTTCGCACGGCGTACCTCGAGGCCGGCACCTACGACGCGATTGCCGCGATGGGCGTGAAGGTCCGCGTGACCCACCGCGAGCGACTGACCATGTTGCGCGCCATGTGGAAGACTTCGGCGCAAGAGTCTATCGGGCGCGTGGCCTGGTTCGTGTTGCTGGTGCGCCAGGTGCTGCGGCTCGTGATCCTCAAACTCGCGCAAGCTTCCGGGTTGCGGGTGCACTCGCGCGTGGCGGCAAAGTCATCTTAAGCGCTCGCGGTTGAAAATCGCGGAATTCAAGCCGCGCGGCCGGTCGCGTTTGTTCTAAGCGTTCACTCGCGCGGGGAGCTAAAGTCCTTTGTTTTGATACACTTTCGCAAGTGTTGCTTCCTTCCCGGCCGGGGGTTGCACCCCGGGATTGCTGGGATTAGCCCGACCGTAAACCGGGCCGATGGTCCGGACGGGCAGGCCCGGGAAACTACGAGCGATGCGGCCAGGTTTTAAGCAGGGAAAGCATAAAGGATCAGGAGCCAAACGGATCCGGGCTGAAACAGCGGGTTCGGTTCACTTTGGGGGACGGAATGGACATGAGGAATTGCCAGGAGTTTTATATCGCCGGGAAGTGGGTGGCGCCGGCGCGGGCGCGTGATTTCGCGGTGATCAATCCCGCCACGGAAGAAAAGATTGCGACGATTTCGCTCGGTAGCGCGGCCGACGTGGATATCGCGGTGGCGGCGGCCAGGAAAGCTTTTGCGTCCTATGGCGAAGCCAGCATTGAAGAGCGCCTGAAACTGCTGCGGAGAATTATCGAGGTTTATCAATCGCGGATAGGGGAGATGGCGGAGACCATTTCCGAGGAGATGGGCGCGCCGAGGTGGCTGGCGACGGCGGCGCAGGCTCCGGCGGGGCTGGCGCATTTTGTGGAGATCGTGAAGGTGCTCGAGAGATTTTCCTTCGAGGAGCTGAAGGGCAGCACGCTGCTGCGCAAGGAGCCGGTGGGGGTTTGCGGGCTGATTACGCCGTGGAACTGGCCCATGAATCAGGTTTGCTGCAAGGTGGCGCCGGCGCTGGCGGCGGGTTGCACGATGGTGCTGAAGCCGAGCGAGATCGCGCCGCTTTCGGCCTATTTATTTGCGCAGATATTGCACGAGGCTGGCGTGCCGCCGGGCGTTTTTAATCTGGTCAATGGGGACGGCCCGACGGTCGGGGCGGCGATTTCCGCGCATCCGGGCATTGCCATGGTGTCGTTTACGGGTTCGACGCGGGCCGGGGTGGCGGTAGCGGCGGCAGCGGCACCCACCGTGAAGCGCGTGACGCAGGAACTGGGGGGTAAGTCGGCGTACATAATTCTCGAGGACGCGGAGCTGCCCGGCGCGGTGAAGGAAGGGGCCCTGGCATGTTTTCGCAATAGCGGGCAATCCTGCGATGCGCCAACGCGGATGCTGGTGCCGCGCAGCAAGATGGGCGAGGCGGCAGCGGCGGCGAAAGAAGCGGCGGCGGCCACTAAAGCGGCGGCGAACCCGGCGGATGGAGAAACGCGGGGAAGTATCGGGCCGCTGGTCAGCCGGACACAGTTTGAAAAAGTGCAGAGACTGATCGAAACGGGCATTGGCGAGGGCGCGAAGCTGGTCATCGGGGGCGCGGGGCATCCGGACGGGGTGAGCAAAGGATTCTTTGTAAAGCCTACGGTGTTTGCCGAAGTGCGCAACGACATGACCATTGCGCGGGAAGAGATTTTTGGACCCGTGCTCAGCATCATCGGCTATGAGGATGAAGAAGACGCGGTGCGGATCGCCAATGACACGGTTTATGGGCTTTCGGGGTATGTGACCTCTGGCGACCTGGAACGGGCGCGGCGCGTGGCGCGGCGGATTCGCGCAGGAAACGTCCATGTAAACGGGGCGCGGATTGATTTCGCGGGGTGTTTCGGCGGATACAAGCAGTCGGGGAATGGGCGGGAGTGGGGTGAAGCGGGGCTCGAGGAGTTTTTGGAGCTAAAGGCGATTTTTGGGTATGAGGCGGGACGGAAGTAAGGCCCGAAGGGCCGAAGAGTTCGGCGCCGAGATTCCAGGCGCTACGGGGCGAAGTCGAAGAGGCGGAGCCGCCAGTCGTGGCCTTCGGCAACCAGCGCGGCGCTATAGTCGGGCGCCGGGGAAAGAGAGCAGAGAGTCCAGCGAGAGGCGTCCGCGCTTTCTAGGATTGCGGGTTGCCCAGGGCTGAGCGAGACGCGGAAACTGGTCAGGGGGATCTGCAGGCCCTCGCCGAGGGCCTTGATGTAGGCCTCTTTCCGGGTCCAGCAGAGGAAAAAAGCCTCCGGGCGCTGGCTGGGAGGCAGGGACTCGAGTTCAACGACTTCGCGCGGGGCGAAAAAACGCGAGGCGATTTCGGCGCTGGGGATATCCGGGCGGATGCGCTCAAGGTCTACGCCGATTTCGCCGCCCGGCGCGAAGGCCAGCAAGGCCAAGCCATGCGAATGTGAGACGTTGAAGGCCAGGGGCCTGTCGGCCCGCCCGGGTACCAGGTACGGTTTGCCGCGGTGCTGGTAGGCGAAGGCGAGGTCCGCAGGCGAGCGACCGAGATAGCCGGCCAGCAGCTGACGCAAGATCCCGCGCGCGACGACAAAATGCTGGCGGTCGCGGGGGAACAGGAAGCGGTTGGCGCGAGCGATTTCCTCCGGAGCAAGGGTGGCTTCCAGCTGCTCGCGCAGGAATTCAGAGCCATCGAGGCGGGCGCGCCAGACGTGAATCTCGCGCGGGGGAATCGCCGAGGCCGCCGGACTCGCGGACCACTCATCCGGGCTGGACATGATAAGAGTCTAATGCATGGGAAAGGGAGCGGGAAACGGCGCGAGGCGGGCTTGGTATCTGGCACGGCACGTGAAAATCAGCGGGCAACGCCGAGGGAGCCGTGCATCGAGAACCGACCCGGTTGTGAACTAAATTTCTCATGGGGCTGTGCAATGAGACCTCGTCGCCAAGTGTTATAACATAAAGGCTGCATTGAGAAGCAGTTGCAAAAACCGCTAATGGCCTCTGGATTGCACAATTTGAGACAGCACTAGGCAATTTGCGGTAGTCCTTGTAATTTTCTACCGATGGCAGGCGGTCTAATCATAGGGGCCTTGGGACCCCCGCATATGAAACCGGAGCAGTCCAAACATCGAGATACGCTGGTGGCGGGGAGATGAGCAACCTCTCTGCCGAACCGATCGCCATGGGCGCCGACGCGACCACGCGCCAGCTGATCAGTATTTGGCAGGAACTGCTCGGCCTCGAATCCGTGGGCGTGGACCAGAACTATTTCGATCTCGGGGGAGATTCCTCCCTCGCGGTGCAGTTATTCGCGCGCATCGACAAGACCTTTCAAGTGAAATTGCCACTGGCGACGTTGTTTGAAGCGCCGACCATCGAGGAACTGGCGCGCATCCTGCGGCCGGAGGCCAAGGCCGCGGAGGCAACGTCATCGGGGTGGTCGCCGCTTGTGGCCATCCAGCCGAACGGTACGCGCCCGGTGTTTTTCTGCATTCACGGGGCGGGCGGCAACGTCCTGATCTATCGCGACCTGGCCCGTCATCTCGGCGCGGACCAACCGTTCTATGGCGTGCAGGCGCAGGGTCTCGACGGCAGCAGCGCGCCGCTCGCCAGGATCGAAGAGATGGCGACCTTGTATGTGAAAGAGATTCGCGCATTCCAGCCGCACGGGCCGTATTTCATCGGCGGATATTGCATGGGCGGCACGCTGGCTTACGAGGTGGCGCGACAGCTGCAAACCGCAGGAGAACCGATCGCGCTGCTGGCGCTGTTCGATACCATGGACTGGACGAACATGAAACTGCCGTCCTTCTCGGCCAAGGTCTATCACGAGCTGGAGCGGCTGGCGTTTCATGCAGCGAATTTTTTCCGGGTGGACGCCGAGGGCCGGCGGAAGTTCTTTAAAGAAAAGCTGGAGGCTCTGCGCAACCGCGTGCCGGTGTGGAAAGGCATGCTTCTGGCCAGGTTTTCCAAAGACGGCGCGAGCGACGCGCATTCGCGAGCGCTCGGACAACTCTGGCAGACCAATGACCTGGCGTGCTTCCTCTACCGGCCGCTGGCTTTTGCGGGTGCGGTAACCGACTTTCGCCCCATGAAACAGTACCGCATGTTCCGGCGGCCGGACGTGAACTTTGGGCGCATGGCGCAGGGCGGCGAGCGCGTGGTGGTGCTCCCGGTATACCCCGCGGGGATGCTGGTCGAGCCCTTTGTGAAGCATCTGGCGGATGCGCTGAAAGAGTCGATTGCGCAGGCCGCGGCGAGCGGGAAAGCCTAAGCTGCCGAGAGCGCGCGCAAAATCCTGAAAACCGGAACGCGAAGGAGAAGGGCCATGGCTGTGGCGACCAACTGGTCGAAGACCTGGACGTTTTTTAGGGAGCAATGGCACGAAGGCAACACCCCGATCATGGGCGTGCGGACGCATGCGGCATGGCTGTGCTCGGTGGTGTTTGACGGGGCCCGGGCGTTTGAAGGGGTTACGCCGGATCTGGATTTGCACTGCGCGCGGGTGAATGATTCGGCGAAAAAACTTTATCTCCAGCCGGTGGTGTCGGTCGAAGCCTGGTTGAAGCTGGCGCATGAGGGCATTGCGAAATTCGACGGAAAGACCGCGCTGTATATCCGGCCGATGTATTGGGCGGAGAAAGAAGGCCCGTGGGTGCAGGCGCACGAGCCGGAGTCGACAGAGTGGTGTTTGACGATTTACGAAGCGCCCATGCGCGAGCCGAAAGGATTTTCGATCACGCTGTCGCCTTTTCGCCGGCCGACGCAGGAGACCATGCCGGTGGACGCCAAGGCCGGGTGCCTGTATCCGAATAACGCGCGGGCGCTGTTTGAAGCGCAGGCGCGCGGGTGGGACAACGCGGTGGTGTGCGACATGCTCGGGAACGTTGCGGAGCTGACGACCGCGAATTTGTTTATGGCCAGGAACGGGGTGGTGTACACGCCGGCCGCGAACGGGACCTTTTTGGCGGGGATTACGCGGCAGCGGGTAATCCGCCTGTTGCGCGAGAATGGCGTTACGGTGGTCGAGAGCACGCTCAAATATCGCGATTTTCTCGAAGCCGACGAGATTTTCTCCAGTGGAAATTATTCAAAAGTTGTGCCCATCACGCGGATTGAGGAACGTAAACTGGAGTTCGGACCGATCTACAAGAAGGCGCGGGAATGGTATTGGGCGTTTGCGCATTCAATATCTTGAGTAAGATTTTCCCGCCGCGTCGTGCGCGCAATGCCGCCGGGCTGAAGCCCGGCAACTACAAAGGATGCTCTCATCCGCCGGCACAATGATTGAAACTCTGACAGCAATCTGGCAGCGGCTGCTGCAACATTCTCCGATTGGTCCCGACGACAATTTTTTTGATTTGGGCGGCGATTCCTCGATAGCAGTGGAGCTGTTCAATGAAATCGCCAAGGTCAGCGGGCGGGAACTGCCGCCGGTTACCATTTATCACGCGCCAACCATCCGGGCGCAAGCCGAGCTGCTGCGCCAATCGCTGGCGCCGCGACTGCCCTCGCTCGTTGAACTGAAGTCCGGGAACGGGGATTGCCCGATTTTTGCGGCGCACGGGCTGGGCGGCAGCGCCATGGAATTTTTCCAGCTGGTGAAACATCTGGACACGCCGCAGGCGATTTACGGAATGCAGGCGCGGGGCACGGACGGAACAGATGAGCCCCTCGAGCGCATCGAAGACATGGCGCAGTTTCATCTCGATGCGGTAGTGAAGATGCAGCCGAAGGGACCGTATTACCTGGTGGGATATTCGCTCGGCGGACTGGTGACGCTCGAGATGGCCCGGCGCCTTTCGGAGATGGGCGAACGCGTGGCGTTGCTGGCGCTGCTGGAATCCTATCCGCACCGGCGTTATGTATCTCTCGAGCAACGCGTGCGGCTGGCGGCGCGATTGGCCATCAAGCATGCGGCCAACATGCTGGAGCTGCCGGCGGCGGACGCGGCGGCCTATTTTCTGAGGCCCTCGGAACGGATGTCGCATTTCTCCCGGGACGAGCACGGGCGTTTGCGCCGCCATCCGCCTACGGGCGTGTGGTCGACAGCCGCGATGCAGCGCGTGCGGGACAGCGGGTATCTGGCCCTACAGCGGTACCGGCCACGATTTTATGGCGGGAAGATTGCCTTTGTGGCGGCGCGCGAGAGTTCGGAATTTCCTGATGATCCGGTGGCGGTGTGGGGGAAGCTGGTGGGAAAACTTACCGTCGAGACAACGCCCGGGGATCACTTCGGAATTATGACCACCTACTTTGCAGGCATGGCCGAGGTGCTCACGCGCTATTTGCGGGAAGCGCGTGGTGCCAGCGCATGAACGGAGCCGAGAGCCTGGTTGAAACCTTGACTCGCGCGGGCCTCGAGGTGTGCTTCACGAATCCCGGGACGTCGGAAATGCACGTGGTGGCGGCGCTCGATCGCACGGAGAAAATTCGTTGTGTCCTCGGATTGTTTGAAGGGGTGGTAACCGGCGCGGCCGACGGGTACGCGCGCATGGCCGGGAAGCCGGCCTGCACGCTGCTGCATCTCGGGCCCGGACTGGCGAATGGACTGGCCAATTTGCACAATGCCAGCAAGGCGCATACGCCGATAGTAAATATTGTGGGGCAGCACGCGCTCGAGCATCTGCGTTTTGAGACGCCCCTTAAATCGGATATCGAGGGAATTGCGAGGCCTTATTCAAACTGGTTGCGCACTTCCGAGACGACGGCGGGCGTCGGGCGTGACGCCCGGGATGCGATGGTTGCGGCGCGGACGGCCCCGGGGCAGATAGCTACGCTGATTGTGCCCGCGGATCTGGCCTGGAGCGAGGGCGGAGAAGTTGCCGAGATTGCTTCCTGGCCCGCGGCGCGTGCGTGCCAGGCTGAGGCCCTCGCACGCGCGGCAGCAATGTTGAGTTCCGGGGTGCGGACCTGTCTGCTGCTGGCTGGGAATGCGCTGTATGGTCCGGGGTTGGCTGCGGCCGGGCGGATCGCGGCGGCTACCGGAGCGAAGCTTTTTAGTCCCTATCCCTTCGCGCGAATGGAGCGCGGGGCCGGAGCGCCGCTGGTGACGCGCACCCCCTATATTTTTGAGCAGGCGGTTGAAACGTTTAAGGAATTTCCCCAGATGATTCTCGCGGGAGCGGAGGCCCCGCGATCTTATTTTGCGCACCCCAGCAAGGGCACGGTGCCGACCAGGGAGGATTGCGCGATTCACGCGCTCGCAAAGCCCACCGAGGATCCCGGCGGAGCGCTCGAGTCGCTCGCCGAAGCGCTCGAAGTCCCGCGCGCGGTTTCCTTGGTCAGAAAAATGGAGCGGCTGGCGGCGCCGCGCGGGGCGATCGGCCTGCCAGGGATTTCCCTGGCCATTGCCGCAACGCTTCCCGAAGATGCCGTCATTGTGGACGAGTCCATGACCTCGGGCAAAGGATTGATGGAAGCGACCGCGGCCATTGGTCCGCACGATTTACTGGCGAACACCGGAGGTTCGATCGGGATTGCCATGCCCCTGGCCGTGGGCGCAGCGGTGGCCTGTCCCGAGCGACGGGTGCTGTGCCTCTCGGCAGATGGCAGCGGGATGTATACCGCGCAGGCGCTGTGGACGATGGCGCGCGAGAAATTGAACGTGACCACGGTGATTTACGCCAACCGCGTTTATGGAGTTTTAGAGCGGGAGTTTCTGAGCTTGAAGCTTGGCGCGGCGGGGCCGCGGGCGCAGGACCTGTTTGAGATCGGCCGGCCGGATATGGATTGGGTGTCGCTGGCAAAGGGGATGGGAGTGGCGGGGCGGCGCGTGGCTTCCCTGGAGGAGTTGGTCGTGGCCCTGCGCGAGGGCTTTGCGAAGGCCGGCCCTTGCTTAATTCAAGTGGACCTGTGAGGCGCTGGGTGATTTCGAGTGGCTTTCTCCCTTCGCTTGCCGCGCGGGTGGTTGCCCCGGGGCGAAGGGAAAGCTCCGGCCGAACCGGCGTTCGGCGGCCGCGTGGCCTCGCGCGTTGCTTGAGGGCTAGCTCCTGAGGGTTTTGCTTAGTTCTTCCTTCATTACCTTTCCTGTCGGCGTGAGGGGCATCTCCCTGACCAGCAATATTTGCGATGGACGCTTGTAAGGCGCGAGATATTTTGTGGCGTGCTGGGCCATTTCCTCCGCCGTGAGAGGCGAGCCGGGAGCGGGCTGCACGAAGGCGATTACTTCTTCGCCGCCGTCGACTCCTCTCACCGGGCGGCCGATGACCGCGGAACGAACGACCTGAGCGTGATTGTTGAGTACGGCTTCGACCTCTGCGGGGTAAACGTTGAAGCCGAAGCGCACGATCAACTCCTTGGTGCGGCCGACGATGAAGAGGTAGCCATCCTCGATGCGCGCGAGATCTCTCGTGTTGAACCAACCCTCCTTGTCAATCGCGGCGGCGGTTTCTTCCGGCGCACGATAATAGCCTTTCATGACGTTGGGGCCGCGCACGCGCAGTTCGCCGACCTGGCCTTCCGGGACGGGCTGCCCGGCGGGGTCCACGAATTTTACTTCGACGCCCGGAAGGACGCGGCCGACCGAGGTATCCGTGCGGGGCTGGTCGACGACGGCTTGCGAAATATTCGGAGAGCATTCGGTGACGCCGTAGCCGTTGTGCAGGGGGAGGCCGAAGAGTTTTTCGACCTCGGATTTTACGGCGGCGTGCAGCGGGGCGCCGGAGGAGGAGATGATGCGCAGGTCGGGAAATTTGCGCGAGGTGATGCCCTTCATCTTGGTGTATTCCAGCAGGAGGGAGAACATGGCCGGAGCGCCGAGCATGATGGTGAGGCGATCTTTTTCAAGGGTGGCCAGCGCGGCCACGGGATCGAAGCGCGGGGTCAGATAAAGGCTTGTGCCGCTGAGCAAGGCGCCGAGTAAAACCACCGAGAGCCCGACGGCGTGGGACATGGGCAAGATTCCGTAGAGGCGGTCGTCGGGAATCAGCGAGCGAATGTTTGCCGAGACGTCGGCGACGAACAAAAGATTCCGGTGCGTCAACATGACGCCTTTGGGCTGCCCGGTGGTGCCGGAGGTGTAGATCATGGCGGCGACGTTGTCGGCGATGCTGGAACCGAGCGGTTCGGGAGCCACGTTTTCATTGAGCGCGCCGATTGCGAGAGGGCCGAGGTTTCTAACATCGCTGATCGCGGCGGTGTGGCGCTTAGCGTGTTCGCGGGCGTGGTGGGAAACCGCAGTGGTGTAAAGAATGCGGCGCGCGCCGCAGTGGTCGCGGATTTCGTCGAGTTCGCGGGCCGAGACCCGGGCGTTGACCAGCACGGGCCAGGCGCCGAGGCGCGCAGCGGCGAGCAGGATGGCCACGAAGGCGCGGCAGTTTTCGCAGGCGACCAGGAGGCGGTCGCCGGGACGAATGGCCAGTCCCTCGAGCCAGGACCTGGTGCCGGCGATGGCCGATTCCAGCTGCGCGTAGGTCCACGTGCCGGAGGCCTCAGCGAGCGCCAGATGATCCGGAGAATCGGTGGACCAGCGGGCGGCCACCTCGCTGATGCGCAGCGGGAGCCTGGCGAGAATTTCGCTGAGCGGCGCTTCGGGCATTGCCTCAATCTTAACGCGAGATGCTGGTTTGTCGTGAGGGCGGCGCGAGCGATGACACTCAGAAGCAAAAATCAAAGATACCGCAAGCAGCGCAGAGAGCCTCGCAGGAAGAGCGAAGCGCCGGGCCAATCGTGATTCCGGTTTCTTTGCGAGGCTGCGAAATCAGGCCCGGGCCGCGGGGGTCAGCGAGGCAAGTGGGGCCGTAGCGGCTTGTTTTAGGAGAATCAGTTGCAGCCAGTTGCGGTAGATGTGGGCGGCTGAGGCCTGCCAGGAGTTTTGCAGCGCGGCGGCGAGCAGCGACTCTGGAAACGCAGAGAGGATCTCTTCGCTCGGCCGGGACTCGGCGTCCTTGCGGAAGTCCGACAAGAGCCGGGCGGCCGCGTCGTCAAAGTAACCGTGCGGAAGAGCCGGATACGTGGGGCGCTCCTGTTTGAGGAACCGCCGAACGTCGCGGCGGTATTCTTTGAGCAGAGTGCGCGAAGCGTATTCCGGATGGCCTTGAAAATGGACGAACAGGCTGCGGCCTTTTTTCTTGACGAAGAGATTCACTCCGGCATGTTCGGATCGATCGAGAACCTGGTAGCCGCAGGAAGCCAGTGCATTGGCGCGAACTTCGTTCCAGCGAGAGTGCGGGAAGCGCACGATTCTGGGGAGTCCGTCGGTCAATTCGTGCTGGGCGGTTCGCTGGTAATCGAAAACACCGAATTGCTTGTCCGCCAGGGGCTCGCGTTCGATGCCGTCGCTGTGCAGCACGCTGGCGTGCGCGGCCAGGCAGGACAATACCGTAGAGGCGGTGTGCTCTTCGGCCCAGTCGAAAGTTGTGGCCAGGGTTTGCCAGTAGGGTTCATCGCGCAGATTGCGCTGGCGCGGCTCGGTGCCGGTGATGATGGCCCCGTCGCGTTGCTGTCGCCACAAACTGTCGACGGGAAGATAAAAGCTGCGTAAATACTCCTCGGCCCGGTCGCCGCGGGGCACGTCCGGCAGATAGTAGAGCTCGACGTGAACGGCGATGTCGCCGGCGGCGGCATCGAGCAGCGCAAAGAACTGCGCTTCGGTGTCTTCGAGGGCGGCATCCGGCATGTTGTTGACGAGGGCGATGTGCACGCCGTGCTCTGCCGGCGCAGCGCTCAAAGCCCCGGACGGTGTCGATGAGCAGAACTGCGCGTCTCGCTGCTTTGCCCAGTGTTCCGGAACGCGGCCACCATTTATCACCAGGGGCATGATCGTTCTCCCAAGTCCCACAACGCGAATCTAAAGATTCGCCGCTGCTTCGCCGCGCTAGGCTTTTGCCTGATCAAGCGCTTGCGCGAGATCCGCGAGGATGTCGTCAATGTGCTCGATGCCTACGCTGAGGCGCAGCATTTCCGGAGTGACGCCGGCCTTTTGTTGTTCTTCGGGCGTGAGCTGACGGTGCGTGGTGGACGCCGGATGACAGGCCAGGGATTTGGCGTCGCCCATGTTCACCATGCGCTTAAACAGCTTCAGTGCGTCAAAACACTTGGTGCCGGCCGCCAAGCCGCCTTTCACTCCGAAGGTCAACAACGAGCAGGCATTCTCGCCGAGGTAACGGTGAGCCATGGGGTAGAGGGGGCTTTCCGGGAAGCCCGCGTAGTTTATCCACGCGACCATGGGATGGCTGCGCAAGAACTCGGCGACTTTTCGCGCGTTGGCCACGTGGCGTTCGACGCGCAGTGCCATGGTTTCGACGCCCTGCAACAGCAGGAATCCATTGAATGGCGAAAGCGTCGATCCCGTGTTGCGCTGGGCTACCGTGCGGCAACGCGCGACGTAGGCCGCGGCGCCAAACTGCTCGACGTACACGACCCCGTGATAGGCGATTTCCGGCGTATTCAGCATATAAAACTTTTGCGGATGCTCGCGCCAGGGGAATTTTCCGGCGTCGACGATCATGCCGCCTAAAGTGGTGCCGTGTCCGCCCATGAATTTGGTCATGGAGTGGACGACCACGTCCGCGCCATATTCGATGGGCCGCAGCAAGATGGGCGTGGCCACGGTGTTATCGACGATCAACGGAACACCATGTTTATGCGCGACCTCAGCCAGCCCCCGGATGTCCGCCACGTTGCCGGCGGGATTGCCCACGCTTTCGCAATAGACGGCGCGGGTATTTTCGTCGATCAGTTTTTCGACGTCATCGGGGTGGTCGCTCTTGGCAAAGCGCCCGGCGATGCCCTGCTTGGGTAAAAGGTGGGCGATCAGGGTGTAGGTCGCGCCGTAAAGTTGCGGCGTGGAGACGATGTTGTTGCCCACCTCCGCGATGTTGATCAGCGCGTAGTGAATGGCGGCCATGCCGGAGCTGACGCTGAGGGCCTCTACGCCACCTTCAAGAGCGGCGACGCGCTTTTCGAGCACGGTGTTGGTGGGGTTGCCGATGCGCGTGTAAATGTTGCCCTGGACATCGAGATTGAAGAGCGCCGCACCATGGGCCGCGCTGTCGAATTCAAAGGCGATGGTTTGATAGATGGGGACGGCCACGGCCTTGGTCGTGGGATCGCCGTCGTAACCGACATGAATCGCGATGGTTTCTCTCTTCATTGGCCGGCCGAATCGCTTCCTGACATCAACGCGTGGTAGTCCCTTCCGCGCGCGCCGGGGCTACGGCTTGTGCACCCGGATCGCGCACGGCGCCTGGCGAGGCGGAGCGCAACAAGGCCTTGCTCACGCGCCGCGCGGCAAAGCCTGCGCCGAAAGCAAAGCGCATCACCGGTCCAAAGGTATTGGCGGCCGCCAGCCCTACAAAATACAGGCCCGCAACCGAGGATTCGAAGTCCGCTGAAAGCACGGGCGCGGATCCAACCACGGCGATGTCGCGGCGAATCTCTGCGCTCAGGAATTGCAGTCGTTCGATATCCACCTTATAGCCGGTCCCGGTGATGACGTGGTCGGTAAGCACCTCGCGCAGGGTGCCGTCTGCCGCACGCAAGGTGAGCCGCACTTTGCCGTCGAGCACCTGGGCTCGCTCGGGGGTCATGCCCAAAAGCAGCGGCACGCGTCCGACGACTTGTTTCTTACTGGTCCATCCCGCAGAAGGGCCGAGAGTGGTGCGCACGAGCCTCAGGCGGGTGCTCTCGGGCAAATGGCGGAACACCGACGCCCAGTTGGCAAAGAAGCGGGACTTCACGCCAGGTCCCAGACCGGACTTAGGATTGCGGATGCGCTGCCACAAGGAGCGTTTATGGCCGATCACCGGAGCGGTGTGAAACACCAATTCCTTCCGTCGCGCCACGAGTTGCGCTTCCGCGCCGGCCTCGCGCAGAAGTCCGGCCAGTTCGATGGCCGAAGCGCCACCGCCGACCACCACCACGTTGCGCCCGCGGAACGGTGCGAGGTCGTGGTGTTGGTAGGTGTGCGAGGAGTACTCCGGAGGGAGGTTCGCAAAAATCTCGGGGACATATTTGAAATGGGTAATTCCCACAGCCAAAACCACGCGACGCGCGCGGGCCTCTTCGCCGCTATCGAATCGCAGCAAGAATCCTTCCGGCAGCCGCGTGATGCTCACGACGTTTTTTTCTTCAAGATGGGGGACCAGCTGTTCACGGAAGGCGAGGCCGTAACTGGAAAAGGTATCGAGGGCCACGGGAATTTCCGTATGGTGATAGGCGATGCCGCGTTGCGCGCAAAAATCCTCTAACGTGCAGGCCCCTTCGGGATCATAAAGGTTGGAAGCGAATCCGTCCGACTTCAGCATCATGCCCTTGGCCATGTGCTCGCGCCAGCTGTCCATCGCGCGGCCAAAAATTCGGAACGAAACGCCGCTTTTTCGCAGATGCGCGGCAATGGAAAGTCCGTAAGGACCGGCTCCTACAATGGCAATGTCCAGCATAGACGTTTGGAGAATCTCCCTTTGAAACAGTTTGACCCCTTTGCGAACCGCCTGCAAACCCCGTGTTTCCATCCCTTCCATCGAAAGCCCCGAAGACGCGCGCGGAGAACTCCGCTGCGGGCCCGCGCGGATCAGGACCCTAACATGGCCCCCGGAGCCCTTTCTGGCCTCTTAGAGGCAAACAAAAGGCGAAGTCATGGGCAATGGGATAAAGGGCCGCGATCCTTCCCCTGTTCTAACGCAGGTTGGTGACCATTCATGGCAGGCCGGAAACCCGGAGCCGGCCGCGCGTTCCCGGACCTCCAAGCCCATCTAAGTTGCCTGTTTTGCATTATTTGCAAAAAAGCAAAAGCGCCACCGGGCGTCCCGATGTGCCCCTTTGCCGGGGTCCATTCTCACGTTCTCTCGCTCGCTTCCCCTGATTGATACAGCCCTGACACAAACGCTGGCATAACAGACACATAGGAGGTTCCGGGAGCGAGCTGCCGGCTACCGCATCCCGGCCTGTCCGACAAGGGAATTACTCAATTTGGACAAGAGTTTACACACCCACCCGGGCGAACCTCGGGGGGAGGAAGGCCTCGCACCAGGAAGTCGCCCCGCAAAAACTGCGACTGGCCTATAGTTGCACGCGGTAAATTGCGATCGCTCCGGCGGGCCCATCAGCCGACGGCTGTTTCCCGTCGCTAGGCGAAAAATGCAAAACAGGATTCCCCAACTCGACGGCGTTCGCGGCGTGGCCATCCTTCTCGTCCTGTTCGTGAACACCAGCGAAAAATATCCCGCGCTGCACCTGCAACGCGTTTTCGCCGACGGATGGATGGGTGTGGACCTATTTTTTGTTTTGTCGGGCTTTTTGATTACCCGCATTCTGCTCGGCAGCAAGGCTTCCGGGCATTACTTCAGGAATTTCTATGTGCGCCGCGCGCTGAGGATTCTGCCGCTGTACTACGCTGTGCTCCTGTTCCTGTTCGTGCTGGTGCCATGGCTAAGGCCTTCAGAAGCGCAGGTGATTTTTGCCAGGTCCTCGCCGTGGTGGTCCTATCCGCTGTTCTTGCAGAATTTCTTGGTGGCCATTCCCACGCAGGCGCCCGGACCGCTCGGAGCGTCTTGGTCGCTGGCCATCGAGGAACAGTTCTATTTGCTGTGGCCGCTGGTGGTGCTGTCCTGCTCCATTCCGCAACTGCGGCGGATCGCCCTGACCATGATCATCATCGCCGCGCCCCTGGCGTTTTATCTTGGATCGCACCACGTGCTCATCTACTCGAATGTATTCTGCCGGCAAGTAGGCCTGATGGCGGGCGCGTTGCTGGCTCTGCTGCTCGCTTCCCGTGCCTCGGAGCCCGCCAGATACGTAAAGTTGGCGTGGCTTTCGTTGGTGGTCACGCTGACGCTGGCGATTTTGAGCGAAGCTTACGGTGCGCGGTGGCTGGCCTTTACCGCGGTTGCCCTGGCGGCTGCGTCCTTCATTTTTCTCGCGCTCTATTCCGCGCAGCGGTGGCTGCAGGCGGTCTTGCGTAATCGCTTTCTCATGTACACCGGGACCATCAGCTACGGCTTGTACCTCTTGCACAAGATCGTCGATGATCTGGCGCAATCCCTGCACCTGGACAGGCATCCTGCCTTGCTTCTGCCGGTCGTATTTGCCGGTTCCTACGCGGCGGCCACCGTCTCGTGGAATCTGCTGGAGAAGCCATTTCTGCGCTTGAGCAAATCGTACGCTGCAGGGCCAAGCGTTCGGCCCGCCCGCTGAGAAGCTCGGCCCCGGGGACGCCTGCGTTTTCTGGCATTTCGGCGATGGTCATTGGCCTCCGGTCCGGGCGGCAGGTTTTTGGCACGATTCCATTTTGTAACTTGCTGCGTTATCGCGCATTGCGAGCCCGTTTGACGCGACCTGCACGCCAAGCCTAGACTCGGCGCTGCGCTTTTGGCGCGACGGATTCCGGGAAGGGAAATCATGAGCGGAGATTTAGAAGGCAAAATTGCCCTGGTGACGGGCGCGACGTCGGGGATTGGCCGAGATACCGCGCTGCTGTTCGCCAGGGGCGGGGCCAAAGTCGCGGTTGCGGGTCGCCGCGAAGCGGAAGGGGATGAGACGGTCGCGCTCGTGCGGGCGGTGGGCGGCGAAGCATTGTTTGTGAAAGGCGACGTGTCCAAGGCCGCCGATGTGGAGATGTTTGTGAAGAAAACGGTCGAGAAATTCGGCCGCCTGGATGTGGCGTTCAACAACGCCGGAATCGAGGGCGTGTGGGTACCCATCATCAGCCAGAGCGAGGAGGACTGGGACCGTACCATCGACATCAATCTCAAGGGCGTATGGCTCTGCCTCAAGTACGAAATTCGCCAGATGCTCAAGCAGGGCGGAGGCGGAGCCATCGTCAACATGTCATCCATCGCGGGACTGGTGGGCTCGGCGGGAGCCGCCACCTACAGCGCGAGCAAACATGGCGTGATGGCGCTCACCAAGGCTGCCGCGCTCGAAAATGCGCGGTATGGCATTCGGGTAAACGCGGTGTGTCCCGCGGTGATTGAAACGGCGATGGGCGAACGCGTTTTCGGTGCGCCGGAAGCGCAGAAGTACGCGCTGAGTCTCCATCCCGTAGGACGGTTCGGAAAACCGATGGAAGTGGCTGAAGCGGTGTTGTGGATGAGTTCAGAGCGGGCGTCTTTTATGACCGGCCAGTCATTGGTTCTCGATGGCGGATTCCTGGCCGGCCCCAATCCGCCGGGCTAGCGCCCGTTGCTCAACTTTGGGGACCAAGGAGCGGATCTCAAACTCGTTCGGGCAGGCTCCGCGGGCAGGCGTGTTAAAATTACAGCCAACTGTCAGCGGGTTTCTCGCGAGGCGCAAATTCTGCCGGGGTGTGGAGGCCAGGGTTGTCCAAGGTCAGCGTTCAAAAAATTACTTTCGGGGGCGAGACTCTGCAGGACCCGTATCCCATGTACGCCCGGATGCACGAGGGCGGGCCGCTGCATTTGCTGGATGTTGACGGCCAATGGGGAGCCTGGGCGATCTTCAGCCACGCGGAGTGTTCCTCGATCGCCAAAGACCCGCGGCTTTCCGCCAAACGCGCGCAACAGATGTTGGCCCTCCTGCCGCCCGACAGCCAACCCGAGTTCCGCGAACTGGCGCGGATGCTGAACCTGTGGCTGATTTTCATGGACCCGCCGGAGCACACGCGCTTGCGCAAACTGCTCAACAAGGGATTTGCGCCCGCGGCGGTTGAAGGCCTGCGTCCGCAAATCGAGGCCATCGTAGATCGCATGCTGGGCCCCCTCGAGCGCGGCTCCGCCGTGGAACTTATGAGCGTGTTCGCGAACCCCATGCCCGTGCGCATTATCTCGGAAATGCTCGGGGTGCCGGAGGCCTTGCACGACACGTTCGCAGGCTGGTCGCGGGCGATCGCGGTGTTTCGCGGCAATCCGGATCGCACCGTCGAGCAAGCGCGCGCGGCGCAGGATGCCCTTATTGCGCTGACCGATTTTTTTCGAAAGACGGTTGCGGAACGCCGCCGCAATAAAGGGAACGACCTGATCAGCCTGCTCATCGACATCGAAGAAGATGGCGACGTGCTCAGCGAAGAGGAGCTGTACGCGCAGTGTATCGCACTGCTTTTCGCAGGACACGAGACCACGCGAAATCTGATCGGCAACGGGATGTATACGCTGCTGAAGCACCCGCAAGAGACCGCGGAGTTGCGCGAGAAACCGGAGTTGATCCGTTCCGCGGTGGAAGAGATTCTCCGTTATGAGAGTCCCGTGCAGTTCACCGCTCGCGTGCTCAAGGAAGATATCGAGGTGTGCGGGCAGCGCATACCGAAGCGGTGGTCCATTTTGTGCATGCTCGGTGCGGCGAACCGGGATCCCAAACAATTCAAGGAGCCCAACCAACTGAACCTCAAGAGGCTGAACAACCAGCACCTGGCGTTCAGCGCCGGCCCGCACTTTTGCATTGGCAACCAACTGGCGCGACTGGAGGGGCAGATTGCGCTGCTGAATCTGGTGCAGCGCTTCCCGGAGATGAAACTTACCGGACCGCGACCGGAGTGGGCCGCAACCTTTGGATTCCGGGGACTGAAGAGTCTTGCGGTAATCCTTTGAGAGTTCGTTGTTTCTAGAGCGAGCCGCCATTCTCCGAAGAAAACGCGCGGATCAGCAGCCGACCGGCAGGCGCTGCCAGGTCAGGGCCACAGTTTGGATTTCTCCATTGACGGGCATCGGCGGGGTCAGCAAGGTGATTCGATCGCCTTCGCATGTGACCGTGCGCACCAGATCTTTGTTGGCATAGTTCTGGATCGATGAGACTTCCACGTGATGGATAATCTGATCACCACTGAGGGTATATCGTCCGGCGTAGGCCAGGCAGGTTTTAAACGCTTCGGCCTGCTCTTCGATCTGTGCTGCGCCGCCACGGCCGAAAGAGAGCGGCTTTCGTCCGCCGTAACTGATCACGGTGGATATTCGGCCGTCTCCCGTATAGGTGAGCAGGCCGGAAGGGCCAGGGCCGTAGGGAGCGTCGTTTCGCGCCCCGGCGGGTGTAGTGCTCGAGGCTGATACCAGTTTCCATGTGCCTACCAGTTGCTCGTTGGTCATTGCGCAATCGGCTCCCCGCGGATGCAAAGACCAAGATTATGCGGCAATTTCGAAAACCGCCAGCAGAGGAATTGTTGCGAGGCCGCCGGAAACGCCGCGCAATTTGCTGCACGGATGCGCTTTCAAACCTTGGTACGATATTTTACCGCCATACTGCGGCACATGCTGACGCTGTCGCACCGCCCGGAATTCGAATTTGCCGAAAGGTAGCCAGTTGAAGCCAGCTGTCCTCGTCGTGACGACCTCGCGTTGGTTCCCCACCGCCCGTCTGGCGGTTGCGCTAGACCATGCCGGGGGCCGCGTGCAGGCCGTTTGTCCCGCGGGTCACCCCATCGAGAAAACTACCGCCGTCAAGCGCACCTTCCGCTATCGGGGATTGCTGCCGCTCAGATCGATCGCCGCTGCGATTGCCGCGACGAAAGCGGAGCTGCTGGTTCCCGGCGACGATCTGGCTACCGCGCACCTGCACGCACTTCATGAGCAGAGTTCTCGCGCGGGAAAGTCCGGCGCAGCGGTGCGCGGGCTGATTGAACGGTCCCTTGGCGCACCCGGGAATTTTGTTACCATCGACGATCGCGCATCCTTCATGCAAGTTGCTGAGCAGGCGGGAGTACGTATTCCGCAGACCATCGTTGTCCCCGGTCTGGCCGAACTCGAGCGCTGGTCTACGCAGACCGGCTTTCCCGTGGTGCTCAAGGCCAACGGCACGTCCGGTGGAGAAGGCGTGCGGGTCGTCAAAAATATCGACGAAGCGCGGCGCGCATGGTCGGCTCTCGGGGCGCCTCCGCTTCTGGCTCGGGCCGTCAAACATGCCTTGCTGGACCGCGATACGACCTTGTTGGGGCCGTCGTTAGGCCGGCGAACTTCGGCGGTGACCGCGCAGTCCTTTGTCGCCGGCCGCGAGGCCACCAGCGCTGTCGCTTGTTGGCAGGGCAAGATCCTCGCCAGCCTGCATTTTGAGGTGCTGCAGAAGGGGTATGCAGCGGGTCACGCCACAGTTTTGCGGCGCGTCGCGAACCCCGAGATGGCCGCCGCCGCCGAAACCATGGTGCAACGCCTGCACCTTTCTGGTCTGCACGGTTTCGACTTCATGCTCGATAACGTTGCGCGACACGCATACCTCATCGAAATCAATCCGCGAGCCACGCAAGCCGGGCATCTGAGTTTCGGCGCGGGATGCGACCTGCCCGTCGCCCTGCTCTCCGCTCTTACCGGCAGGACACCCGCTCCCTCACTGGCGGTCACGGAAAATGATGTCGTTGCGCTCTTCCCCCAGGAGTGGCTGCGGGATCCCGCGAGTCCATATCTTCGGTCGGGCTACCACGACGTGCCCTGGGATCAGCCGGAGTTACTGCGCCTCTGCGTTCGCAAACCTGGCGGCCGCAGGCTGCGTAAATGGGTGCAACGATTCCGGGAGTGACCCGGACCAAGACCGAGGCCGGCCTCCCGCTCCTGATGAACGGAGAGTTCATTCAGAAGCGGCCGGAACACGGCAGCGCAGAAGCCAGAGTATGGTGGCATTGGACACCTGTGAAACAATTGCACGCGGGTTGGCAGAAAGCGCGCCCATTAGTTAGAATCCGCCGCGGGGCGGTGCGCTAGAGGATGCGGGCGTTGATCGCAGCCTGCAGGCGCCTCGGCTTGATGCGCGTTTCGCCACCGCGTTTTCTCTAATTGCATGCCTGATGATCGGAAGGGCAGAATCCGGGGAGTTCTGTTCGATTGGGATGGCACGCTGCTCGATTCCTACGCGGCGGACTCCGCAGCCTATCTCGCCATGTTCAAGCAAATGGGCATTGCTTGGGGCCTTGAGGAGCTGGCGCGACACTATTCGCCAAACTGGTACGACGTCTACCGCGCCGCCGGCCTCCAAGAAAGCCGCTGGACCGCCGCCGATCTCTCGTGGCGCGCGCAATATGCCAACCACAAACCCAAGCTGATCCCGGGAGCCCGCGCGCTGCTGACGGTCTTGCGAAAAAAATATAGCCTGGGCCTGGTCACCAGCGGCGATCACGATCGCGTTACGCGCCAGCTGCGCGAGTTCCGCCTGCTCGGAAGTTTCTCCGCGCGCGTCTGCGGCGGAGACACGGCAAACAAAAAGCCGCATCGCGAACCCCTCGAGACAGCACTGCGTGCTATACAGCTAAGCGCCCAGCACTGCGTCTATGTTGGCGATACCCGCGAAGATATTCAAATGGCGCGCAGCGCGGGGGTGCGCGCCATCGGGGTTATCGGCCCTTTCCCGACCGCAGGGGGATTGCGACAATCGCGCCCGGACTTGCTGCTGCCTTCGCTCCTTGAACTGCCCGCCGCGCTGCGCAAACTCGACGGATAGCGTGCCTGAGTTCACGGCCCGTTTCCCTCGGGACCAAATCTCTCGATTTAGTAGCGAAGCGACCCGCGTTGTGGCTACTTGGGGGGTGTCAGGGGCGCTGCGGGTGCGGAAGAACCGGGTGGCGGGGGCACCGCCGCAGGTTTTGCCGTCGTCGCTGACGCAGGCGCGGGAGCAGGCGGCGAGGCAGAGGTCGCAAGAGGCTTAAAATCGCTCCACTTGATGACCATCTTTATCGGAACTTCCCCGTCTTTTAAATGCAGGGTCTCATCGGAGCGGGCATAGGTCGGAAACCAATATTTTCCGTCCACAAATTCACGGTAGGTCTCGAACATCGTAAAGGGCAGCTGCGGCGACGATTTCATCTCACCGAGGTCGTTCACCCAGCTGCCGTAGGTCTTCACCACTTCGAGGTATTTGTCGTCGATGTACACGATGCCCTGAAAATAGGCATTCTTCCGTTCGGCCACCTTGGGCTTTACTTCAAAAATGTAGCAGCTGATCTCGTCGAGCTGATCCTTGCCGAGATACTTCAAGTTGTACTTGGACAGCTGGCTGCTGGTCAGGGGGAACGCGGGCATGCGATTCAGGGTCTCGAAATCCTCAGACTCCAGTTGCATGTGCTGCAACGTCGACTTGGGATGCTCGACGATTTTGTCGAATGTTGTTCCGTCCTCATCCCGTCCTGGCTGCGTGACCATCAGATACTCGCCAACCGGCCTGCCGTCCGGACCAAGCTCCTGAATGCGGATGGTCTTGCGATAGGTGTAATGCATGCGCGCCTGGAAATAAACGTCTTCCCGGCTCGATAATTTTCTGATGACTTCGTCGATCGGCAGCGTCGGCGGCTCGCCGGGATCGGAAGTGTTGCCGATGCGGGCCACGCGGTGCTCCGGCGGCGGGTCCATCGGGCCCTCGGGAGGCTGCTGCGCGTAGAGGGGCCCACCAGCGAGGAGCAGAAAAGACAGCGCCAGCAGGATCCCGGCGTTCAAGCGCACCGCGCAGCTTGTCCGTTCAAAAGTGAAGGAAATCATAAATGTTGGATGCGCGGAGGCTGCCTGAAAGTCTCCTGTGCCTCCTCCGATCGACTTGCCGCGCCTCGCGTCGCGCTCTTTCTCGGCCGCGTCTGCTGCGCAACGCTCCGAGTGTAGCTCACCCCATCGGGTTGGTTCTAGCGCACCCACGCGCGCACGGCGGCAAGAAATCCCGCTGCCTCTGCTACAATTTTACTTTCCGTGAGCCAGGCGCAACAAACCAAGCGATACCTTGTCTCCGGCGCCGTTCAGGGTGTGGGATATCGCTACTTCACGCAGCATGCCGCCGCGAAATTGCATTTGAGCGGTTATGTGCGCAATCTCGAGGACGGCCGCGTGGAGGTCTTCGCCAGCGGGACCCCCGAGCAGCTCGCGCACCTGCGCGCGAAACTCGAGCTCGGCCCGCGTTTCGCCAGCGTTCGTGAGGTACACGAGGAAGAAGCAGCGCCCGACGCCCGTTTTACGAACGAGTTTGTAATTACGCGCGACGACTGATTCGCGGGCACTGGCGGTACGGCGATCCCCGGGCACGCCACGGCGTGCCCTTCTTTTCGTAGGGGCCGGGCGAGCAGGTGAGTGCTCCCCTTATCCCCATGGTCTTTACGATGGCCAGAGCCAACCCTGAGGAGAATTGATGGACGAGTTAAAAAGCCTGATCCGCGAAGTGCCGGACTACCCGAAGCCGGGGATCCTATTCTACGATCTGACCACCCTCCTCAAAGACAAGACCGGCTTCCACAACATGATCGATCGCCTGTGCGACCATTATGACGGCCACACGATCGATATTGTCGCCGGCATCGAGGCCCGCGGGTTCATCTTCGCTCCTGCGCTCGCCTATCGCCTGGGCGCCGGTTTTGTCCCCGTTCGCAAACCCAAAAAACTGCCGGCGAAAACCGCCAGCATCACCTACGCCCTTGAATACGGCACGGACACCCTCGAACTTCATGAAGACGCCATCAAGCCCGGTCAGCGTGTAATCATCTGCGACGATTTACTGGCTACCGGCGGCACCGCGGCGGCCACCGCCAAACTCATCGAGCAACTCGGCGGCACCGTAGAAGGCGCGGCCTTTGCCGTAGAACTAACCTTCCTGAAAGGCCGCTCGAGGCTCGAGGGTCTGGACATCTTTTCTCTGATTCAATACGACAAGTAGCCGGGCAAGCGCCAACCGTCGAGTGCCCCACTCCGCCCCGGTTTTCCGGATCGCGCGTGCCCCACAACCCGGAACAGAGTTCGCGGGTTCCCGCGCGCTACGCTTGGCCGTTGCGCTGGCGGCGGGCCTCAAAGAGAACGACGCCGGCGGCCACGGAAACGTTCAGCGATTTCACCGGGCCCACGGTGGGCAGCGAGACAATAAAATCGCACCGCTTGCGTGTCAGCTCATGCAACCCTTGACCCTCGCCGCCCAGCACAATTCCGACCGGCGAGGTATAGTCCGCCTGCGTGTAGCTTTGCTCGGCCTTTTCGTCCAACCCGATCAACCAGTACCCCGCTTCCTTCAGCTCTTCCATGCTGCGCGCCAGATTGGTGACTTTGGCGACCGGCAAATGGGCCAGCGCGCCAGCCGACGCGCGCGAAACCGTATCGGTAAGCCCCGCCGCCCGCCGCTCTGGAATCACCACGCCGTGCGCGCCGGCCGCCAGCGAAGTACGGATAATTGCGCCCAGATTGTGGGGATCCTCAACGCCATCGAGGAGTACGATCAAACCCTTCTGCGAACCGGGGGCCTTGCCGCTCGCGATAATTTCATCCAGCGTAGATGCGGGGCGCGCCGCCGCGAGGGCCAAAACCCCCTGATGATCTCGAGAGCCAGCCAGGCGGTCGAGCTGCGAGCGATCCTCAAAGCGCAGCGGTACGCTCTGCTTTCTCGCCAACTGCACGATTTCCTCGGTGCGGGTGTCCTGGCGCCCCTTGGCAATCACGATGCGGTCGAGCGGCCGCCCGGCTTCGAGCGCTTCACGCACCGCGTGTATCCCTGTCAAACGATCCATAAGAGAACCAGTCTACAAGAATCCGGCCGATCGTCTTCAAAAGCGCCGTCCTCCTCAAAAAGGCCGCCGCTACGCGTCGAGGTGGCTGCAGAATTCGAGGACCCGCGCGCGCGCGGATTTCACCGGCGTCCTGAACGGCAGCCGAGCGGCGTCATCGAGCAGGAGAATCACGCGATCGAGAGCCCCTTCGCCGGAACGCCCGGTGAGGGCCAAGCGAATGGGATGAAACAGCTCGCGGCCGCGCGCTTCGATGCGTGCCTTCATGGCGGTAATGATTTCGCTGAATCGTTCAGACCCCAGCGGCACCCCGTCGAGAAGCTCCGCAGCGAACAGGCGCAGCACTTCGCGCGCGGCATAGCGCGACAGAACGATGTGACTTTCCACCCTTGCCAGGGTTGCCGGCGCAGCATAACAAAAAACGAGTTGCAGCAAGTCCCCGAGCGCCGCACGGTCGGGCACCTGCGGCCCGAGCAAAAACGCCGCGCGCTCGCACCAGGCGCAATGCCCCGGCGAAGCCTCGCCGGCCAGCCAGCCGCGCTCGCGCAGAATCTCGAGCACGTCGGCGCCGGCAAAGGAATTTGTCCGCGGCGCGCTCCCGGTTATTTGTTCGTCGGGCATTGCGGTGACTCTTAAGAAGCGGATGGCGCTGGCAGCCTAGCGCAGGCTCAGCGTCGCTACGACCCACGCCGCAATCGCTTCGCCGCGGCCGATGGCATCGACGCCTTCATTGGTTTTGGCTTTGAGGTGAATTTTTTCCGAAGGCACTTGCAGGGTGGTCGCGAGAATTTCGCGCATCGCGGGAAAATGCGGCCCCAGCTTGGGTTTTTCGAGAATCACCACGGCGTCCACATACTCGATTGTGAACTTGTTCCGTTCGAGCAGCTCTTGCGCGCTCTCAAGAAAAATCAGGCTATTGCTGCCTTTCCATCGCGGATCGTTGTCGGGAAAGTGCGTGCCAATATCGCCGAGGCCGGCGGCGCCAAACAGCGCATCGCATAACGCGTGGATTAGTACATCGCCGTCGGAATGCCCCGCGGGGCCTTTATCAAACGGCAGCTCGATGCCGCCGACGATGAGCTTCCGTCCCGCTTCGAGCCGGTGCAAATCGTAACCTAGGCCGCAGCGCGTGCTCATCGCCTGCCAAACTCGCGTTCCAGATAAAAGCGCGCCAAGTCCATATCCGCCGGTTTCGTGATCTTGATGTTGCGCTCCGATCCGAGCACCACGTGCACATCATGCCCCAGCCGTTCGACCAGTCCGGCTTCGTCCGAAGCGTTGACGCCGTCCGCAGCCGCGCTAGCGAACGCTTCCTTGAGCAACTTCGTCGAAAAAACCTGCGGCGTCTGCGCCAGTACCACGCGCTCGCGCGGGATGGTCCCGATGATGAGTGCCACATCCTCGGGGAGACTTGCCCGTTTCACTTCCTTCACCGTGTCCATGGCCGGAATACCCAGAATCGCCGCACTGCAGCGCCGCGCTTCTTCAATTACCCGCGCGATCTGTTCCACGGTCACGAAGGGCCGCACGGCGTCATGCACTACCACCAGTTCCGAATCTTCCGGCACCTGTTGCAGCGCCAGGGACACGGATTCCTGACGCGAATCGCCGCCACGAATCACACGGACATTCTGCGAAAACTTCTTGGCGCGCAGGTCGGCTTCAAGCGACGCCACGACATCCGCGCGCGTGGCGACGATGATGTCGGTAATCAACGCGCAGGAAGCGATGCGCTGCACGGTGTGCACGACGATGGGCGTCCCGGCAAGCTCGAGGAACTGTTTGGGTGTTTCCGCACCCATGCGCGTTCCGAGACCGGCAGCAGGCAAAATAGCAGCAATGCGATTCATGACATGGTTCGGCAAACGGTATTACGGCGTGCGTACCCCCATGCAAGCAATACCAGTTAGCGGACTTTCGAGTGTACCCGAAGCGCGGGCCCGAGGACAACGCGGGGCACGGGTCTGGTTGCACGGAGGAGAAAAGCGGGTTCCCGGGCAGCGCTGTCGACTTCGCGTGCTGACATTTGAGCCGCGCCTCATGCAAAATGGCGGAGCCCGGAACGAGGGCAGGGGATAAATCATGCCTACGCGTGTGTCCATCATGGCTGAGCTGAAAAAGAAGGGCACGGAGAAGACGCGCAGAATCTATGCCCGCCACGGGATGGACGCCGCGCTCGTGTTCGGGGTCAGCATCGCGGATCTTAAAGTCATCGCCAAAACCATCAAAGGGCAACAGGCTCTCGCTTTTGAGCTCTACGAAACGGGCAACCTCGACGCCATGTATCTTGCCGGGATGGTGGCTGACGGGTCGCAGATGACCAAGAAACAGTTAAACGCCTGGGCCGAGGGTGCCGCGAATTTGCAGATGATTTCTGAATACACGGTTCCCTGGGTGGCGGTCGAACATCCCGAAGGCCGCGAACTGGCGCTGCAATGGATCAAATCGAAAAAGGAATGCGTGGCGTGCGCTGGCTGGTGCACCTACGCGGGGCTTCTGGCCACCAAACCGGACGAGGAATTGCGCCTCCCGGAGATCGAAAAGCTTCTGGCCACCATCCCGAGAGAGATCAACGGCGCGCCGAACCGGGTGCGCTATACCATGAACAATTTTGTCATTGCCGCCGGTACCTACGTGAAAGCGCTGGTGAAGGCAGCCAAAACATCGGCGCGAGAGATGGGCACCGTTTCCGTGGACCTCGGTGACACGGCGTGCGAGATACGGCCCGCCGCCGCGCAGATCGAAAAAATCGAGGCTGCCGGGCGAACGGGTCAAAAGCGCAAGACCATCCGGTGCTGAACTCCTGGCCGGCAATCCCCGGGGTTACCCAAGGCAGGTGTTTTAGGAACCCGTACCAGACGGGATTCGGCGTCCGTAAAAGCAACGGCGCGCGATGGGCCGCCGCGGGGTTAGCGGTTTCCCGGCCGCCCAGCTCCCGGCGGGGGATTTTCGGCATTTGGTCCGCCGTCGCCGCGCGAACCGGCCGCCGCTTGTTTGGCGGCAGGGGCACTTGGCTCCGCGCTTTCATCCAGGCGGCCAAAAATCATTTTGCCGGCAGTCGTCTGATGCACGGAAGTAACCACCACATCCACGCTCTTGTTGATCATGCGCCGCCCGCCGTCAACCACCACCATAGTGCCGTCGTCGAGATACGCCACGCCTTGATTCGGCTCTTTGCCCTCGCGCAAAATCACAACGCGCATGGGCTCCCCCGGCAAGACTGCGGGCTTCATGGCGTTGGCCAGCAGGTTCACGTTCAACACGGCAATGCCGTGCAGCGTAGCCACTTTGTTTAGATTGAAGTCGTTGGTGACCATCTTTGCGCCGGTGCGGCGCGCCAATTCGACCAGCTTGTCGTCGACAACCAGGTCCCCGGGAACGCTGTCTTCGAGGATGCGCACCTCAAGATGCGGCATCTTCTGCATCCGCTGGAGAATTTCAAGGCCGCGCCGGCCGCGCTGGCGCTTCAATGCGTCGCCGGAATCGGCCACCATCTGCAGTTCGTGCAGCACAAATTCCGGCACGCCCAGGACGCCGTCGAGGAAATGCGCTTCACAGATATCCGCGATGCGGCCATCGATGAGCACGCTCGTGTCCAGCAACTTGAGCGACTCGCGATGCGCCGCTTCAGAACGCGCCGGTGTCCATCCCGGCCAGCACAGAAAATCGACGCCGCAACTCGCGCCGATCGTCAGGCCGAGGTACGCGCTGGCCAGCAGCGCCACATAAACCACCCAGGATTTGGTGGACTCGGAAACCGCGGTTCGCGAAATCAGCAGCGCAACGAGGAGCGCCACCAGGATGCCCGAGGCCATACCAATGGCGCCGCCGAGTACGCTGGCCGGGGCTCCGCGACGCGTGCGCCACTCGGCGAGCAAGATCACGATCCCGATCAAGAGACCGGCGATCCCGGCAACCGATTTGCTCCACGCAAAGGGCTGCAGGCCGCAGCACAGAGCCACCGTCGCCGCGACCAGCAGGGCACGGAAGGCCCAAAATTCTCCTCCTCCCCACCTTGCGACGGGCCTTTCCTGTGGTGCCTGGGCCTCTTCCGCCGATGGCGCTTTCGCCATAGAATAACGATTTTGTGGGGACAATGGCAGCGGGGCTTTGCGCTCTTCCAGGGAGTTCCAGCTCATACGACCTCACAGTAAAGCCGACACCACTGCAAAATCGCTACGCCAGCCCGTCTGCAGACTCTGGGGGTTACTCTTGGCTGGTGCGGGATGAGCATGGGAGAGTACGCGTCCCGCTGGCTAGATACTCTCACAACTGCGCACCCTTAGGCTACAGGGGGAGGCGCTTGGGACAAAAGGAACGGCCCTGGAGCGGGGTGCGCGGTCCGGCAAAGGGATTTCTCGCACGCGACGGCAAGTTCGCCGCGCCCGCTCAGGAAAGATACACGCGCGGCACGCGCTGCGTTACGCCGCAGAGCAGGTCGGATGTCACCGTGCCAATGCTGCGCGCCACCTGGCTCGCGGAGAGCACCTGTTTCCCGACGACGCCATAAATCGTGGCGGTGTCGCCAATCGCAACGCCCGGAACGTCCGTGACGTCGATCATGGTGACGTCCATCGAAACGATGCCGACAATGGGCGCAAGCAGTCCGCGTACCAGCACGCTTCCGTGATTGCCAAGCGAGCGGTGAATGCCGTCGCCGTACCCCGCCGCGAGCACGGCAATGCGGGAAGACCGCTGCGTGACGAAGGCCGCGTCGTAACCCACACCCACTCCCGCCGGGACGCCGCGCAGGCTGATGATACGCGAACGCAAACTCATCACCGGCCGGAGCGGCATGCGCTTTTCCATTTCTGCCCGGCGCTCCATCGGATCGTAGCCCGGATGGTAGCCGTACAGGATCGCGCCGGGGCGCACCATGTCCGCCCAGGTCTCCGGGCGCGAAGCGATGGCGGCGCTGTTGGCCAGGTGCACGATGCCCGGGTCGATCCCCAGCGCGCGCAGACGCTCGAGTGCGGCGTAAAAGCGCTCTTCCTGCTCGCGCGTTTGCCGGCCGGCGGCCGAATCATTGAAAACTTCGGAGGAGGCGAAATGGGTCATCACTCCCCCGAGGCGCAGACGCCGGCATTTGGCGAGCTGGCGCGCGAAACATTCGACGTCGTTCGGGCAAATGCCCAGGCGGTTCATGCCCGTATCAATTTTCAGGTGAAAGAAAACCGGCTTGTGCGGGCCACGGCGCGCTGCGGCTTTGTCGAGATGCTCAAGCTGCTCGCAGCGGTGAATGACCGCGGTCAAATCGTGTTTTACAAGGCGCTGCTCTTCGCCGGGAACAAAGCTGGTGAGGATCAGCACCGGTTTGCGCACTCCCGCCTTGCGCACGGCGATGCCTTCTTCCGTGCAGGTTACGCCGAACCAGTCCGAGCCGGCGTGGTCAAGAGCCCTGGCTACCTGCGGACCCCCGTGCCCGTAACCGTTGCCTTTTACGATGGATAGAACTTTTCTCGCGGTCTTGCGCTTCTCTTCCCGGGGATTTACGTAATCGCGAATCGCGCGAAAGTTGCTTGCTAGCGCGGCGAAGGAAACCTCCGCCCACACTGGCCGGCTCTCGGCCGGCGCGGGATCATTCGTTTTGCCAGTCATGACTCGGTTGAACGCCGCTCCCCAGAAGGAAAATTTAGTGTACGACATTCGCGGTGTACGTCACGCGCGCGACTTTGCCTGCCGCGAGAAAGGCAACAGGCGTCTTGATACGCACGGGGAAGGCCAACGCCATTTCTGCGCCCCGCAGCGCAAATAAACCCCTTCGCTCTAAGCGGTTAACGGCCCCGTCACGCGCCGGAGTTTCCCTGTGCACGGCCAGCCGGTGTGGCCGGAACGACGCGCTTTGTGGCTCCGGCAGCCGGGCAGAAGGCCGCCCGCTCGGGAAGAGGCAGGCCTAGTTGTCGGGGGCGAATTGCGCGAAGGCGTCCGGAGCGGCTTCTTCAAAGCGCGTAAGGCGGCTGCGAAAAACGAAGCGCACTTTGTCCGTAGGCCCGTTGCGCTGTTTGGCGATTAAAATCTCGGCCTGGTCGCGCTCTTCGGGGGCGGCGTCCAGTTTGAAGAAGTTGGGGCGGTAGATGAACATCACCACGTCGGCGTCCTGCTCGATGGCGCCGGATTCGCGCAAATCGCTCAGTTGCGGGCCGCGCTCTTCGCGTTCCGGTGCGCGTGTGAGCTGGCTCAGCACCAGCACGGGGATTTGCAGCTCCTTGGCCAGGCCCTTGAGTTGCCGCGAAATGCTGGAGACTTCTTCCTGGCGGTTTGAAAAGCGCCCGCGGTTGGTAATCAGCTGCAGGTAGTCCACCACCACCAGGGCCAGATTTTTTTCCTTCTTGAGGCGCCGCGCCTTCGCGCCAATCTCGAGCACGCTGTTCGAACCGGCATCATCGATCCACAGTGGCGCCGCGGAGATTTGTCCCAGCGCTTCGGTCATGCGCCGCCAATCTTCGCGGCTCAGATGGCCAGTGCGGAATTTGTGGGCATCGATTTGCGCGACGGACGCCACCAGACGCTGCAGCAACGACTCCTTGGACATTTCCAGGCTGAAGATGGCCACCGGCTGACCGGCGCGAATCGCGATATTCTCCGCGAGGTTCAGGGCCAGGGCGGTTTTTCCTTGCGAGGGGCGCGCCGCCAGAATCAGCAACTCCGACGGCTGCAAGCCCGAAAGCAGCTTGTCCAGCTCCACGTAGCCCGTGGGAACTCCGGTGATGCTTTTGCCTTCACGAAAGATTTTTTCGAGGCGCTCGAAATTGTCGCGAACAATCTCCTTGATGGGAATGAGACCAGCTTTGACGCGATCCTCGGCGAGAGCGAAAATGGTCGACTCCGCATTATCGAGAACCGCGTCGGCTCCGTCTTCGCCTTCAAAGGCGTTCTGCTGGATCTTGTGCGTGGCGTGAATCAGATTGCGGAGCAGGGCCTTTTCTTTGACAATGCGCGCGTAGTGCTCGATGTTGGAAACCTTCGGCATGCCGTCGGCCAGCGACGCCAGGTACGGCGCGCCGCCGGAGGCTTCCAGATCGCCGCGGCGATGGAGCTCTTCGGTAAGCGTAACCAGGTCAATCGCTTGCTGCGTTTCCCCGAGCGAGATCATTTGCGTGAAAACGCGGCGGTGCTGATCGAGGAAAAAATCCTCGGGGCGCAAGCTTTCAATCGCGGCGTTCAGCGCGTTGTTGTCGAGCAGAATCGCGCCCAGCACGGAACGCTCGGCGTCGAGGTTGCTGGGGAGGGGTTTTTCCAGTGTGGTATCCGCAGGCATAGAACTTCCTACTTCTTCGCCTTTTCTTCGCTATATGTATCACGAAGGGCGTTCA
>JBEKSZ010000040.1:0-32798 GCA_049516615.1 Candidatus Acidiferrum sp.
AGCGAGCCATCACCCCTGGCCAGCGGAGCTTGGGAAGTGCAGGCCTTCAAGGCCACCCAGCTCGCGGCGACCTGGGATGCTCCGATAGCGCAGGCGCCCGTGGCTGCTGCCCTGCATGACACACCACCGGAAGTCGCGGCCAGTCCGATAAGTGATTCCGGTTCCGGTGTCGAAAACGCGCCGGCCGAAATTTTGCCTGGCGACGCAGCTCCCCGAGAAGCGGCGTCTATGGACGAGAGTGGCACCGTCGAGAGTTCCGCGAGCCTTCTTGAGGCTGTGGAGAATCCGGTGGTAGAAGCCCCCAGCGTCGAAACCGTCACGCCGGAAATTGCCGAGATCCGCGATGTGGATTCTCCGCTCGTGGACTTGCAGGTTGCTGCGCCAGAAACTGAATTGCTGCAGACCGACTCGCATATTACGGCCGAAGGCGCGTCGCCTTACGCAGCGGGCGACGAACCGGTTTACGCCGCAGAACCGCTTGACGGTGAAGAGCGCGCGGCGCAATCGTCTGCGGCACCTACGGAAGCCGCTGACCCCGCACCGCCCGTCGACCGCCCTGCCAGTCTTGACGATTTAGCCGCAGCGGTAACGGCCCAAGCCGCGAAGGCCGTCAACGACGGAAACGCCGCCGCCCGTCCTGAACTTTCCGTGACCGCAGCCGGGACCCAGGCCGCGGCGAACGACGACCTGGTAGCGCGGGTGCTTGCCAGCCTGAGTCCGGAAGTCATGCAAGCGGTTACGCGCGAAATCTTGAAGCCCGTGGTCGAAGCCATGGTCCGCGAAGAACTCAACAAAAATAGATAGCCCCCCGGGCAAGACCCTCAGACTGCGTGGGGTTCTGCTCCGACGCCCAAACCGCACTGGTGCACGCGAACCCGTCCCCCGAGAACCCATCCGGAAAACCTTCCTCGCACATCCACCCCTTAACAAATGAACCGGACCGTGGCGGAAGCCAAATTTAAGCCACCGCCATCCGGCGTCAAAAGGCCCAATCCCCGCGGCGCGTGCGGCCGCCCGGACGGCTAGTGGCTGCCTTCCTGCGCGCTGCAGGCGAAGTACGAAACTTTTCGTTGACAGTACGAACGCCTTCGTAGTAGAGTCTCGCCCATGCCGCATCCACCGCAAAAACCGACCGCTTCGGAACTGGAAATCCTCCAGGTCCTCTGGACTCGCGGACCTTCTACGGTTCGCGAAGTATACCAAGTGCTCAGCGAAAAAAGACCTATCGGCTACACCAGCGTCTTAAAGCTCATGCAGATCATGACCGACAAGGGCAGCGTGCGGCGGAACGAAACACAGCGCGCCCACGTTTATGAAGTGTGCCAGCCCGCGGAAAAGACCAAACGGGGCCTGGCCGCTGACGTCCTTGAACGCGTCTTTGACGGGTCCGCCAGCGAATTGATGATGCACGCGCTGGCCGGCCGTCGCGCCTCGAAGGAAGAAATCGCCGAGCTTCGCCGTCTGATCAACGAATATGAAAGGAAACAGCCATGATCAGCTACGAACATTGGTTTACTCCGGACCTAAGGCGTACCGCGGCCATGACGATTCTTCATTTCCTCTGGCAGGGCGGAGCGCTGGCAGCGGTGGCGTACGCGGCGATGGGCCTCTGCCGCCGCGCGACCGCGCGCTACGCCATCGCGGTGGGTATGCTGGCCCTGATGGCCGCCGCTCCGGCCTTGACCTTCCTCGTGCTGCAGCAGCGCGGGAGGAATGCGCAATTCGCCGGAGCAGGGCCGCTGCCGGCCATATCTCGGCACAATGCGCGCGCCGCAGAACTCGCCGCGCCAGGGCATTCCCCGCTTCGCGCAAGCGTGGCATCGTCTGATTATCTCTCGTGGCTGGTCTACGCGTGGTTCTCGGGCGTCCTGCTGCTCAGCCTGCGGCCGGCCAGTGGTTTGCTGGCGCTACAGCGCCTGCGGCGCCATGACGCGGCACCCGTAAGCGACATGCTGCGCGCGCGTTGCCTGTCTCTGCAGAACGCCCTCGGAATTCACCGCGTGATCCTGTACTGCGAGAGCCTGCGCCTAGAGGCTCCCGCGGTCGCCGGATGGCTCCGTCCCACGGTGTTCCTGCCCCTCTCCGCCATCACCGGACTATCGGCCGATCAACTCGATGCGGTAATTGCTCACGAACTGACGCACATCCGCCGCCACGACGCTTTTGTGAATCTTTTTCAAATCGCCGCGGAAACGCTGCTTTTTTATCACCCGGCGGTGTGGTGGCTCAGCAAACGCGTTCGCGCGGAGCGCGAGAACTGCTGCGACGACGTGGCCATTGCCGTCTGCGGAGACCCGGGGGCCTACGCCCGCGCCTTAGCCAGCATGGCGGACTGGCAGTCCGCCCCGGCGCTGGCCATGGCCGCAAATCGCAACCCGCTGGCGGCGCGCGTGGCGCGCATCCTGGGTGTGGCCAAATCGCGCGCTGATCTTCCGGGAGCGAGTATCGCGGCCAGTGCCCTGTGCCTGACCGTTTCGCTGGCAGCGGGCCACGCGCTGTTTGGCGCCGCGCAGACTGCCAAGCCTCTGCCGGTTCACCCCGTAGCTCCCGCGGAAGCAACGGCGCCCGCGTCGCCTGCCGTCGCAACCCCAGATGCACGGGACGCGGTGATCGTGATCACTCCCGCGGGCGCTTCCCCCGCGCCAGCTCCGGCAAGCGCCCCAACACCGCAAGCTACCTCAGCTCCGGCACCGGCCGCGCAAAGCGCCGGACCCGATCAGGACAGCTCGAGCGCGGAAAAAGCTCCGCCCATTCACTCGTCCTATATGGACGGTCTTAAAGCCGCCGGTCTTGACGACCTCTCCATCGACCAGCTCATCGCGCTAAAAATTCAGGGCGTCACTCCCGATTACGTGCGTTCCATCTTCGCCGCGGGCCTTAAGGCCGACGCCGACGAGATCGTAGCCATGAAGATTCAGGGCGTCACCCCCGAGCTGATCAAGCAGCTCCGCGAGGCCGGCTTCAGCTCGGACCCCGACGAGGTGATCGCCATGAAGATCCAAGGCGTCACGCCACAATACGTCAAAGAGCTCAGAGAGTTGGGGCTGAAATCCGGAGCCGACGACGTGCTGGCCATGAAAATCCAGGGCGTAACACCGGATTATGTGCGCGAGCTGCGCGGAACTTTTCCAAACATCAGTTGCGACCACATTGTGGCCATGAAGATTCAAGGCGTGCACCCCGAATACGTTCGCGAACTGCGCGACGTGGCAGGAGTGAAGCTGGACGCCGACGAAGTCATCGACATGAAGATTCAAGGTGTTTCTCCGGAATATATTCGCGAGCTCAAAGCGCTTGGCTTGACACTCGACGCCGAGGTCATCATCGCCATGAAGATTCAGGGTGTGACCCCCGAATTCGTCAAATCCTTGCAGGCTGCGGGATTCCGCGTGGACGCCGACGATGTGATCGCCGCCAAGATCCAGGGCCTCACTCCAGAATTTATCCAACGCGCCCACCAGCACGGCTTCAAGAATCTGGATCTCGACAAGCTGCTGGAACTGAAAAACTCCGGGGTGCTGGAGGAATAATGGTTTTTCTAGGCGCCGCGCTTGGCCCCGGACGATCGATCTCAGTTTCGCTGGTTCCTATCTTGAAGGCCGCAGTTCGTATCAGGTTTCTCGTCTGAGAGGAGATTTCTGCCATGCATCGCCGCAACTCCCTGCTCTGCTACATTCTGATCGCCGCCACTCTGCTGATCGTCTTCGTCGCCAAGGCCGCAGACTCCCTCTCCGGCAGCTGGGCCATCCAGCACTCCGATGAGGCGGGGAAGGTGCAATTCGCTCTGATTCATCACGGCCACCACGGCAACTCCACACATGAATCCGATTGGCCGGTCACCACCTTTGTCGGGCTGGACCTTTCGCAGCCCGGCAAGCGCGACGTCCATTTCACCATCACCCGCGACGCCGGGCGTTTCGACTGCGAAGGCTACGTCAATAACGGCGAAGGCGCAGGTGTTTTCCATTTTTTAGCCGATCCGAACTACAGCGCGCAGATGCGCTCCCTGGGCTTTGACGGGATTGATGACGACAAGCAATTCACCATGGCGGTCATGGACGTCAGCGCCGACTTCGCCAAACAAATGAAGGCGGAAAAGCTTTCCGGGCTGGACACCGATAAGCTAATCGCTTTCCGCATCTTCAACGTCAACGGCGAATTCATCGACGCCCTCCGCAAGGAGGGCCTGCCCATCTCGGACAGCGACAAGCTAGTGGCGTTTCGGATTCATGGCGTGAGCGCCGAGATGATTCGCGCCCTCCATCAAGCGGGCTATCAGCCTGAGGAAGACGATTTGATTGCCATGCGCATCCACGGCGCCACTCCGGAATGGATTCAGCAACTAAGCGCAGATGGCTACGCGCACGTCGATCTGCGCGAGTTGATCGCTTTCCGCATCCACGGCGTTTCACCCGATTTCATTGAGCACTTGCAGAAGCTCGGCTACCAGCATCCCGAACCCGAGCAACTCGTGGCCATGCGCATACACGGTGTCACGCCCGAGTTCATCGCCAATCTGCGCAGCCGCGGCATGCAGAATCTCACCATCGACCAGCTCGTAAGCCTGCGCATACACGGCATCGACTAAGCTCCGCGTGCGGCGCTTGGCCCTCTGTGGGTGACGCGAAGAGCTTGACGCCGCTTTTGCGATGTCCCTGCGGCCAGAGGTTTCTGCGTCAGCATACGAGTCCGGATAAAACTTTCTTTCGCGCCTAACTCCAGCAGAATCCTCTTGTTTCCGCCACGTGCCCGCCGACCGCGCAGCCTTCAACCGCTCAGGTGCACTTGCCTCGCCCCGCTCAGGGCGGCAGGGCTCAATTGGCCGGTGCTGCCCTTTTCCCGTATAGTTTGAAGACCATTCTGAGCACAAATTTGCCGCAGCCTGGCGCGCTTTTACGGGGAGCGATTGCAACTATGGGGCGTGAGATTGCCAAAGGGTACGAACCGCAGCTGATCGAACCGCGCTGGGCGGAGTATTGGGTGCGCGAGGAATTGTTCAAGGCGCACGCGGCTAGGGACACCGCCGGGAAAGTATTTTCTATTGTGATTCCGCCGCCCAATGTCACCGGGTCGCTGCACATCGGGCACATGCTCGAACACACCGAGATCGATATTTTGACCCGCTGGCACCGCATGCGCGGTTATAACACGCTCTATTTGCCGGGGACGGACCATGCGGGAATTTCTATGCAGCGCGTGGTGGTGCGGCAACTCGCCGAACGCGGGATCGACTACCAGAAATTGGGGCGCGACGAATTTCTGGCCCAGGTTTGGAAGTGGCGGGAAGAGAGCGGGGGCACGATTCTCGCGCAGATGAAGCAGATCGGGGAGAGCTGCGATTGGTCGCGGCTAAGGTTTACTCTGTCGCCCGAGCTTTCCGTGGTGGTGCGCGAAGTTTTCGTTCGCCTCTATGACGATGGATTTATTTACCGCGCGACCCAGCTGGTGAACTGGTGTCCGGTGTGTCTGACGGTACTCAGTGATCTGGAGGTTTTGCACGAGGAGCGCACCGGTTCGCTGTGGCACATCCGCTACCCGGTGGTGGATTCGGACGAAGTTATCGTGGTGGCCACCACGCGGCCGGAAACGATGCTGGGCGATACCGCCGTGGCGGTGCATCCCGCGGATGAACGTTACGCCGCACTGCTTGGCAAGAAAGTGCGGCTGCCGCTGATGAATCGCGAAATTGCCATCATCGGCGACGAAATCGTGGAACGCGAATTTGGCACCGGAGCGGTAAAGATTACGCCGGCGCACGATCCCAACGATTTTGCCGTCGGCAAACGCCATGGCCTCGCGGAAATCGACGTGATGACCGCCGAGGGCAAGATGAACGCAAATGCCGGGGCTTACGGGGGTCTCGACCGCTTTGCGGCGCGCAAGCAAATCGTGGCCGACCTCGCGGAACAGGGGTTTCTCGTAAAGGTCGAGACCCACACACATGCCGTGGGGATCTGCGAACGCAGTAAGACTGTCGTGGAGCCGCGCATTTCCACGCAGTGGTTTTGCCGCATGAAAGATCTCGCTGCGCCGGCCATTGCCGCGGTGCGGGACTACGCCCCGGGCAGAGAAAATACCATTCATATCATTCCGGAAAACCGCCGCACGGAATTTTTGAACTGGATGGAGAACATCCGGGATTGGACCATTTCCCGTCAGCTTTGGTGGGGTCACCGCATCCCGGCCTGGTACTGCAAGGAGAACGGTCACGTCACCGTTTCGCGGCAGGATCCGGTGAATTGTCAGATTTGCGGTTCGGAGAATCTGCTGCAGGATCCCGATGTTCTCGATACATGGTTCAGTTCGGCGTTGTGGCCATTTTCCACTCTGGGTTGGCCGGACAAGACCGCTGATTTGCAGACCTTCTATCCGACCACGGCGCTGATCACCGGCTACGACATTCTGTTTTTCTGGGTAGCCCGCATGGCCATGATGGGTATTCATTTCACCGGGAGCGTGCCGTTCAAGACCGTTTATCTGCATTCCCTGGTGCGCACGGGTTCCGGCGAAAAAATGTCCAAGTCCAAGGGCACCGGTCTCGATCCGGTGGCCCTCAATCAGCAGTATGGAACGGACGCCATGCGGTTCTGTTTGGCGTCGATGGCCGCGCCCGGAACGGACATCGTTCTGAGCGACGATCGTTTAGCTGGTGCGCGCAATTTCGCCAACAAGATTTGGAACGCGGCGCGCTTTTTATTCGTAAATCTGGACAAGTTTGAAGCCGGTGGAACCTCGCTGGAAGAGCTGGCTGGGCCGGAGGTTCGGTCTGGCGCGCCTTACGCGTTCGGCGCCGAAGTGCCTTTGGCGGATGCCTGGCTCTTCTCGCGGTTGGCGCGCACGGTGACCACGGTGAACGAGGCGTTGCAGGAATTTCGCTTCCATGAGGCGGCGCAAAGCGTCTACCAGTTTTTCTGGGGAGACTTTTGCGACTGGTATATCGAGTGGGTGAAGCCGGAGTTGGTGTCGGCGGATCGCGCGCGCGCGGTGGTGTCGTGGAAGAATCTTTTTGCGGCATTCGATGCCGCGTTGCGGTTGCTGCACCCCTTCATGCCGTTCCTGACCGAGGAGCTGTGGCAGCGATTGCCGCAGCGCGCCGGGGCCAAGTCGATTGCGCTGGATGCGTTTCCCCTGGTGGGCGCTCGCTGGCTGGACAAGGAAGCAGAGCGCGAGGTGACCTTTCTGCAGGAAGTAATCGGCGCGGTGCGGAATATTCGCGCGGAGATGAAACTCGACCCCAAGAAAAAAGTAGAAGCGGATGTTTCCGTGGGCGATGCCAGGTTGCTGGGAGTGGCTCTCGAGCAGCGGGATTTTCTGGTGCGCCTGGCGCTGCTTTCGCAGCTGCGGTTGACAGGAGAGAAATTGGCTGCGGCTGGCGGCGCGGCGCGCTCTTCGGCGGAATTCGATGTCCGCATCGCCTTTGCGACCGAGACGGTGGACGTTGCTGCGGAACTGGGGCGCCTAAAAAAGGAGATCGAAGGGCTCGAAAAGGCCATTGCATCGAAGGAGCGGCAGTTGGGTGATCCGGCGTTTCTCGGCCGCGCACCGGAGAAGATCGTGAATGGACTGAAAGCCACTCTGGAGCAGCAAAAGATTGAGATGGGAAAATTGCGCGACAGGATGAAGGAGTTGGGGGCGTAGGCCTGTTGCGGTTCCCGGGGGGCGGCTCTTAAGACTTGTTCTTTTCCGTGGCGGCCAAAAACAAAGAATAACAATACCGGTCGCAAGGCCCGCCACTGCAACGGCGATTTTCATGGCCAAACAAAATATCAGCGGGGTTACGGACCGGCGGCTGACCGCCTTGTTGTCGCTTCTGGCGGAGAACGCAACGATCGTCGTCAGCGGAGCGCGTATCGCCCGGGAGCTGGGAGTTTCGCGGAGCAGCGTTTGGCAGTGGGTAACGCGCTTGCGCGACCTTGGAGTGAAGGTTAGAGGCCGCGCGGCCATGGGATATTATTTGGAGGCCATGGCGGATGTTTTGACGCCGGACTTGTTACGCGCGCAACTGCGGGACTCGCTGTTCGGCAAACGCGTGTTTCATTTTTTTCGCACGGATTCCAGCAATCGCGTGGCGTTCGAGCTGGGACACAGCGGCGAGGCCGAAGGCGCGGTGGTAGTGGCCGAAGAACAGACCGCCGGACGCGGGCGGGCCGGGCGCTCGTGGGTTTCAGAACGCGGGACCGGAATCTATGTGACGGTGCTGTTGCGGCCGAAATTGGCTCCGGTACAGGCGCCGCTGCTCACCATGATGGCAGGCATTAGCGCCCGCGCCGCGGTGCAGGCGATTAGCGGGCTCAATGTGGATTTGAAGTGGCCGAATGACTTGATGATCGGGGGAAAGAAAGTCGGCGGGATTTTGACGGAGATGCACGCCGAGCCCGCGCTGGTGAGATTTGTAATTGTGGGAATCGGGATCAATGTGAACCAGGAGAACTTTCCGCCGGAGTTGGGCGGCCTGGCAACATCGCTCCGCGTGGAGAGCGGGCGGGTGCATTCGCGGGTGGAGATTCTGGTGCGGTTGCTGCGGGAGTTTGAGAAGGACTATTTGCGGCTGGTGCGCGAGGGCTCGGCGTCGGTGGTGAAAACGTTTCAAGAGGTTTCCAGTTACGCTCTCGGAAAGAAAGTCAGGGTGGTAACCGGGGCGGAGACGTTTACAGGAGTTACTGCGGGATTGACGGCCGACGGGCTGTTGCGCGTGGAGCGCAGCGGTGGTGAGATTGTGACCGTGATCGCTGGGGACGTCGCGGAGATGCGGTGAAATCGCGCCCGTGCAAGGAAAGAAATGCTGCTGACAATTGATGTGGGGAATACGAATACGGTGTTGGGAGTATTCCGCGGCGCCGATTTGCTGGCGCATTGGCGGCTGACGACCGCGCGGGAGCAGACCGTCGATGAGTACGGCGTCTTGACGCGCAACCTTTTGTCCTTGGCGGGCCTAGATCGCGAAGGGATCGGCGGCGTGATTATCAGTTCCGTGGTACCGCCGGTAAATTGGACGCTGGGGGAAATGGCGCGTCGATATCTGGGGCGGCGCGCGCTGTTCGTCGAGCCGGGCGTGAAAACCGGGATGGCCGTGCTGGTGGACAACCCGATGGAAGTTGGGGCCGACAGGATTGTGAATGGCGTGGCGGCCTTTACGGAATATGGCGGGCCGTGCATCGTGGTGGATTTTGGCACGGCCATCACCTTTGATGCGATATCGGGAAAGGGCGAATATTTAGGCGGGGCGATCGCGCCGGGACTGGGGATTGCTTCAGAGGCGCTGTTCGCGCGGGCGGCCCGCCTGCCGCGTGTCGAACTGAAGGATCCGGGCAAAGTGATTGGGACAAACACGGTTACGCATATTCAGGCCGGGCTCTATTACGGCGCGGTGGACATGGTAGATGGCATGCTGGCGCGCATGAAGACGGAACTGGCAGAGAAGCACGGGGCGGCGGAGCCGCCCGTGGTGGCTACCGGCGGGCAAGCCAAATTGGTGGCGCGCGGCTCAAAGCATATTAAATTTACGGATGAGTTTTTGACGTTGAAAGGCTTGCGGCTGATTTGGGAAAAAAATCCCGAGCTGGCGAAAGGCTTGGCAGCGGATGGCGGCGGGATAGCGCCAGCGCCGGAGGCCCGCGGCAAACGCGATCCCACGAAAGGTGCGCGTTAGGTTGCGGATGGCCGACGAAGCGACTACTGGCGGGAGCGCGGAAGGCCCTGAAGGCGAAGCGCAGCAGCAGGACTCCTGGAATTACTTCAACTACTTTACCGAAATTGAAGAATATTTTTGGAAGAAGCGCGGGGCGCACTTGCTCGTGTCGCCGCTGGATTGGGCGATCATGGAGACCTGGCAGAAAGCTGGCGTGCCGCTCGAAGCGGTGCTGAAGGGCATCGACCGGGCGTCGGAAAGCTATGCGCGCTCGCGCCGCGCCGCCGGGCGGGCGATGAAGACGCTGGCGTACTGCACGGATGCGGTGCTGGACGCCGCCGAGGAGATGCAGGAAGCCGCGGCAGGAGCTGCGCCGAAACGCGGGAACAAGCCCACGGGACCAGCATTTCCTGCGGAAGAACTGCGGGCTTACCTTGTGAAAAACGCCGCGCAGACGCGGAAGGCTGCGGCACGGCTTTCTGGGGAACATGCAGGACTGGCGGCCCGCCTTTGCGAGATTGCGGATGCCGCCGCGAGCGTTTGCGGGATCCTGGATGCGCCGGGATTTGCGGATTTGGAGCATCTCGAGCGGCGACTGACGGTGCTGGATGATAAGGTGTATGCAGCAGTCACGGCGGATGCCAGCGAGGAGTTGCAGCTGAAGATTCGCCGGGAGATGGACGGGCAGTTGGCTATGTATCGACGGAAGATGAAGGCCGAGCAGCTTGCGCTCGTGGAGCGGCAGTATTTGCAGAAAAGACTGCTTGAGGAGTTCGCGTTGGTCAGATTCAGTTTGTTTTATTTTACTTGACGGGCAAGACCGAAACAACCAGAGATCCAACGCAGAGGCACAGAGAAAGCGAAGAGAACAAAAGTTACGGCCGCGGCAACCTTCGCTACCAAAGCAGTAGGCCGGAGTGAAATCCGGCGCCTGGAAAGCCTTTTGTGCGTGGCTGGACCTTGCAGCAGAATAGGATACTTGATGGCGGAAGAGTTAAGGTTAGTGATTGAAAAGATGGTGTATGGAGGAGATGGATTGGGGCACGCGGAAGGAAACACCGTGTTTGCTCCCTTCGTTTTGCCCGGCGAAGACCTGCGCGTGGCGGTCAAGAAGCGCAAGAAGAAAACCGTGTGGGCCTTGCCGATCGAAATGCTTTCAGCTTCGCCCGCGCGAGTCAATGCCAAATGCCCGCATTTTGGAGTCTGCGGCGGGTGTCATTACCAGCATATTGCATTTGCCGAGCAGACCTGGCTGAAGATCGGGATTCTGCGGGAGACGCTTTCGCGCTTAGGCGGTATTTCCTGGAGCGGTGAGATTCCCGCGCATACCGCGCAGCCTTACGGCTACCGCAATCGCGCACAGTGGGCCGTGCGTGCGGGAATGCCACGGGCGCTTGGTTATTTTTTGCCGGAAAGTTCGGTGATTATGCCGGTGGATGTTTGCCCGGTGCTCTCGCCGGCACTGGGGGAGACGTTTCACGTATTGCAGGAGATGGCGCGCGGGGGCAAATTGCCCTCCGGGATTCTAGAGATTGAGGCCTTCGCGGATTCCGCGGATGAGAAAATTGCGCTGAACGTGGCGTTTGATGCCTATCCCAAGCCCGCGGCGGAGCTGGCTGACTATTTTCGGAAGGAATTGCCGCGGATCGAGAGTTTGCTGCTGCTCGATCAGAAGAAAGAGCGTTTTGAGCTGACGGGGCCGGGATTTTTGATGCACTCGGCGGGAGGCTTTCAGTTTCGTGTGAGCCATCTGTCATTTTTTCAAGTAAACCGGTTCTTGATTGAAGAACTTTTGGCGGCGGTGATTAAGGGCGCGAAGGGCGGGCTAGCGCTCGATTTGTATGCGGGGGTGGGCTTTTTTACGTTGCCGCTGGCGAAAAACTTCACAAGGGTGGTGAGCGTGGACGCGAACTTGGCGGCCACGCGGGATCTATATGCGAACGCGGAGCTGGCGGGCGTCGAGGTGACCACTTTTAACGAGCACACCGAGGATTTTTTGAAGAAACCGCAGGAGCGGCCGGATTTCGTGGTGCTCGATCCTCCGCGCGCGGGATTGGGCGCGGAAGCGGCGGGTAAATTATTGGAACTAGGTGCGCCGGAGGTTATTTATTTGTCGTGCGATCCTTCGACGCTGGCCCGGGATTTGGCGGTGTTGACGGGAAGCGCGAAGAAACCCGCGGGGCTTGCGGCGACGGGACCGTCGTACGAGATCGTGTCGATCGAATTGTTTGATCTGTTTCCGCAAACCTTTCACATCGAGAGCCTGGTACGGTTGCGACGACTGCCGTGAAATTGTAGCGACGAGACCGAGGCGCTCAAACCGTGCTCGGCCCTTGCCGGCGCGACCACTATCGGCCTGCGACCGGGTTTGCCGGCTTCCCGCCAGCTCGCGAGCACTGCTGCTGGCGGGATTTTTCATTGGAGCGGGCTGGACCGCGCGGGGGCAAACTATTGTGGCCCAACCTGTCTCGGGCGGTTCGGCGGTCCCCGCAAAGAACGATGATTCACTTATGACGCGTTCGCAGTCCGCCGGGCACGCGTATACGTTGCCCGGCGACGCTGAGAACGAGCCGGACGGCGACTTCGCGCCAAGCCTCCCACCGGCGATTTGCGGGCGCGGTATCGAAGCTGGGGCCCCCCGCGGCAGGAATTCAACGACCGAGGAATGCCTGTAGGCCGCGCATCCGCGCGGGCCGGTGGTTCCCGCAGGGCGGGATAAACCACGCGGGCATCCCCCGTCCGGAGTTGCTCGAACGACTCCGAACATGCCGGGGCGCGTAGGGCGCGTCAATGCAGGCGCACGCGCCAGAGAAGCAGCAGTGCGGCCAGGAGCAAGAGGAAACCTGCAGCGGCTTGCCACTCGTGGTTTTTTTTGTACTGGGCGAAAGAAAATGCCCCCGCCGGATGGCCGGCGCCGCCGGACATTTTCGAGGAGGTCGCCGCGGGGAAAAACAACGGGACGGATCGCGCGTAGGCGTCGAACGCGGCACCGTGGATTTTGCGCAGTTCGCGTTCTTCCCTTTTCATGACGATGGAATAAAACAGAGCGAAGTAACAAAGAAGTATCGCCACAGCAAGCCAGGAGTACGTGGCCAGGCCGGCGCCCAGGGCCAGAATCGCGCTACCGAGGTAGAGCGGGTTGCGGGTGTGCGCGTATGGACCGGTGACGGTCAGGGTCTCCTTTTTGTGCAGGTAACCCGCGGCGTAGGCGCGGAGCCACAGACCCGTTGCGCCAACCAGCGCGCCGGCAGCGACGCTTCGCGGCGTCGGATGCGCGAGCCAAAGCACAGCGATGGCCAGAGGATAGCCGAGGCGGACACGCCAGCGGACGAAAAAGGCAGCAGGCTCGCTCACGCGGATCCGATCAGTTGCAGGACGGCAGCCAAGACTTGGTCGGGGGAAATTTTCAGAATCGCGGGATCGGTTTCGTCGCTGCGGCGGTGGTCGCGCACGGCGCCGGCTCCGCGAAGAATGATGTTCGAACCCCTGTTGAGGGGATCCGCCTCGCCTAGCTGGAGCGCAGCATGCCGCGCTCCTACCAAGTGGCGCTCGGGCACGGCGCCGGCGTTTGGATATGGCCCGTTGCGCTGCGGATCGGTAGGGCCGTAGATGCTTACCGAAGGCGTACCGAGCGCGACGGCCAGGTGCAGTGGGCCGGTGTCGCCGCCCACCATGCAGCAGGCATTGCGCGCCAGCGGCATCAGTCTTTCGAGCGTTCCACTAAAAGCCATGGGCTCGGCGTTACCGCTGGCGGACTTGATGGCCCGCACCAAATCGTCTTCTCCAGGACCGTAATTCACAACACAGCGCAATCCACTGTGATTGCGAATTTGTTCCGCGAGCTGGCCGAAGCGTTCCGGTGGCCAGCACTTTGAGCGCCAGCCCCCGCCAGGACTCAACAGGATGTAGCGTTCGATGCCGCCATCCCGCAAGAGTTGCCGAACCACGGCGTCCGCGGACTCGGCGATTTGCAATGCAAACGGCGCGACCATGCAGCCGGCGCCAGCGCATTGTGAAAGCTCACCGTTCTGTTCCGCGATGTGCGTGGTTTTGCAGCGAACGCGAGCCGTATACAGGATAGGGACACCCCATTCGCGGATGCTGTGGGAGGAGAAGCCGATTCGTTTCGGCACGCCGCCGAATAAGGGAAGGGCCGCGGATTTCCAGAGGCCCTGATAGTCGATAGCGCCGGTGAAGTTCTGTGTGCGAATACGGGACACGATTTCGCGGATGGAAGTTATTGAGCGCGTCTCGGTGGCCCAGATTTCCGTCGCGAGATTGGCGCTGGCTACCAGCGATTCCCAGCGCGGATGCGTTAGCCAGGTAATCTGCGCATGCGGAAAGGAATGCCGAAGCGCCGAGACGGCGGGAAAGGTGTGCACTATGTCGCCCAGCGATCCAAGACGCACGACCAGGAAACGCGGATCAGACATTTTGATCCTTGCGAATACTTTCTAGCAACGCGCACGTCGAGTGATTTTTAGGATCGCCGACGATAGCAATCCTAATACCGAGGCGCCCGGCGGTAGCACGCTCGGGGACGGTGTCCTCGCTGTAGTCGGTGCCCTTGGCGTGAACATCGGGCCTAAGTTCTTCAAGAAGTTTCTCCACGTTGGCTTCGCGAAAAATAATCACGTAATCGACGCAGCGCAATGCCGCCACCAGCTGCGCGCGGGCTTGTTCGTCAAGGATGGGGCGGTTGGCGCCCTTAAGCGACTGCACGCTGGTGTCCGCATTTATGGCGGTGACCAGGATATCGCCCTCTTTGCGGGCACCTTGCAGGTAACGAACGTGGCCGACGTGCAGCGTGTCGAAGCAGCCGTTGGAAAAAACGATCTGCTTGCTGTCCCGGCGATGCGCAGCCAGAGCCGTTTTAAGATGCTCCAACGTGACAATCTTGGATCGCGCTTCACGCATATTTCAGGCGGGGTCTTTCGTAGCGTTGTCAGCTGACACGAGCAGCCCGCCCGAGACTTCTTCTTGTATGGCGTCGAGCAGCTCGCGCTGGGTGACGATGGCGGTGCCGCGCTTCATGACCACCAGCCCGCCAGCGATGTTGGCGATGTGCGCGGCGTCGAGCGGAGGTGCGCCAGTGGCCAGCGCCAGGGTGTAGGCAGCCAATACCGTGTCACCCGCGCCGGTCACGTCCACGGCCTGGGCTCCGCCGTGAATGGGAATGTGGGTGACGTCGCCAGCCGCTTCAAAAAGCGCCATACCGTCGCGCCCCCGCGTCACCAATAGTGACCGTAGGTTCATGGTAGCCCGAGTGGATTGCGCACAACGCCGGAGCTCGGCGAGATTTGCCCCGATGGTCGCGTGGTGCAACGCTTCCACTTCGGCTTCATTGGGCGTGGCGGAGGTGACTTGGGACTTCGCGTACTCGTGAAGATTGTGCCGCGCGTCCAGAGTGATGGTGAATTGCGATTTTTTCTGCGCCCGCGCCATGCGAACCAGGTCCGGAGTGGCAACGCCGAAGCCGTAGTCGGAGACCGCCAACGCGTCGGCTTTTCTCAATTTAGAGACCAGAGCGCGTTGCAGTTTGGCGCGAATCTTTTCTGGAAGTTCCACGACTGGTTCGCGGTCCACGCGCAGAACCTGCTGGCCGCCAGTGTGCGCCCAGCCCGCAAGGAAGCGGGTCTTGGTGGGAGTCGTCCAATTCCGGGCGGTGAGGATGCCCGAGACGTCGACTTTGATCGATTGAAAGTAATCGCGGAGCTTGGCACCTGCGGCATCGTCGCCGACTGCCGTTACCGGAAGAACGCGTGCGCCCAACGCGGCGAAATTATTTGCAGCGTTGGCGCCGCCTCCGGGAAGCAGCTGCGTGCGGCTGTGGCGCAAAATCAGCACCGGGGCCTCTCGCGACACGCGCGAGATCTCGCCAAATTGAAATTCGTCGGCCACGAAATCGCCGAGCAACACGATCGTTTTTGAAGAAAACTGGGCAACGCGGTCGGCCAGGGCACTCAGGTCGATGGCTGGGGAAGCAGGGTTAAATGCAGCCGCAAGCTGCATGCGGGGCGCCGATTGCGTGCTAGCCTTCCGTTTATGTTGCTTCATCTGGCTTGCTCCAGAATCCAATCAGTGGCTTCGGTAAGAGTTGGAGCGATGAAATGGGGCTGTGTGGCCCATTCAGCGACCTGTCCCCTCACTTCGTTTTCGCCGTAGCCAGTGCGCACCAAGATGCCGCGACTGCCCGCATTATGCGCGAGTTGGATATCACCGTGGCGATCGCCCACGACGTACGAGCGGGACAGGGCGATGCCGTGTTCCTGCACCGCGCGCTTCAGCATGCCGAGGTCTGGCTTGCGACACTCGCAATTATCGTCGGCGGCGTGCGGGCAGTAATAAATGGCGTCGATGCGCGCATTTTGTTCGCGGAAGCGCCTCTGCAACAGTTCGTGGACCTCGTGGACCAGCGACTCTGGAAAATATTTCCTGGCAACGCCAGATTGATTGGTCACCACAATCACCAGCAGGCCGGCTCGATTCAGTCTTTGAATGGCGGCCGCGGCGAAAGGAAAGATACGTAACTGGCTGACATGATTCAAATAACCAACTTCCTCGCAGAGCGTGCCATCACGGTCGAGAAAGACGGCCGGGCGCGGTTGGTTCACAACGTCAACCATGCGGCGCCTCTGTCCAAAGCGAGGCGACGGGATACGTTTCGTTTGGACGCGCCCTCGAACTGGCGGCGGCCAGCCACGGGATTATTGCGGCTTCGACTGCGGCGGGCTGCACTCCGGTCATGCAGCGGTGGTCCGTGGGGCAGCGGCGCAAGAAGCAAGGGCTGCAGTAGGGCTTTTCCTGAACGATACTGACGCGCGGCGTCACCGGCGCCGTGCCATCGGGATCAGTGGGACCAAAGACGGCAACGACCGGGAGACCCACGGCCGCGGCCACGTGCATGGCCCCGGAATCGTTGCCGAGAAAAATCTGGCAACTGCAAAGCATTGCTGGCAGATCTGCGATCGCGGTTTGCCCAGTCAAATTGATCGGAGGCTTTCGCAAATCGGCAGCGATGGCATTGGCCACCTGGGCCTCGTTTGGCGTGCCGAACAGGATTATGTCGCAATCGGTGTGCGCTTGCAGGTGGTTGAGTGTCGCGGCGAAGCGGTCGGGTGGCCAGCATTTTGCGGAACCATACGAAGCCCCGGCCCCGACGGCGATGCGCAGGATGTCCTGACGAACGCCCGCGGCCCGAAGCGCTTGTTCGGCAATCGCGAGTTGCTCCGGGGAGACGCCAAGCTGAATGAATTTGTCGTCAGGAATTTCTTCCAGCCACCCCGCGCGCCGCAACAATTCCAAATAATAGAATTTTTCATGCGCGGGAATTTCGCCAGGCGCGGGAAGAGGTATGGCATCGGTCAGCAGGAGACTGCGGCCATCGCGCGCGTAACCGATGCGGCGAGAAATACCAGCTCGCCAAGCAAGCCAGGCCGCGTCGAATGCGTTTTGCAGCAGTAGTGCTGTATCGAAGCGCCGAGCGCGAAGCTCGGCAGCGAGGCGTTCGCGTCCCGTAAAGCCGGCGTGGATTCCATTCACGTCATAGAGGATTAGTTCATCCGCGATTTGCTGATGGCGGTAAATGTCCGCGACGTACGGGCGGGCTAGAATCGCGATGCGGGCTTGGGGAAACCGAGCACGGACAGCGCGCAACGCCGGAATGGCCATAATCGCGTCACCCACCCAGTTCGTCGCGCGAATCAGAATGTCTTTTGCGCCGCTCACGAGGGTGCTCCGGTCCGTTGCGCGATCCGGGCTTCGATCAGCGCGAGGAAGTCCTGCTCCGGCCAGATCTCCATATCGATAATTGCGACATATACGGGCAACTTGGCTGTCTTGATGCCAGCCAGATTCTTCGCGTCTTTTTCGGTGGTGATCAAAGCGCACGATCCACAGCTTTCCGCGGCGCGCTCAATGGCTGCCGCGTCGGCCGCAGTATAACGGTGATGATCGGCAAAAGTTTGAAAACCGTTGACAGCCAGTCGCCAGGCCTCCAGATCGCGAAAAAATTGCTGGGGGTTGCCGAGTCCGCAAAAGGCAAAAAAGGGGCCTTTATCAATTTGCCGGGCATCGAGAAGGCTTGCGCCGTTATCGTCGCCCAAGAGGCGAAAACCTAGCAACTTCGTGGTCGCCGCGAACACCGGGTACTCCGACAGGTGCGCGAGGGCTAAAGTCACGCCAGGCTGCTTTTCCGCTCGCGTAAAAATCACAATGTCCGCGCGGCTCATCGCCGAAACCGGTTCGCGGAGCGATCCGGCGGGCAACAGTCGTTCGCTGCCGAGGGGGCGTGAAGCATCCAGCAGCAAGATGTCCACGTCGCGGGCAAGCTGCATATGCTGAAATCCATCATCCAACAAAAATATATCGATCGGCGCGCGCTGTTCCAGCGCCGCGCCCACGGCAAAACGATCGCCGCCTACACCGATCGTAACGCGTCCAGCCAGCCGAGCGCGAAGCAGTTCCACTTCGTCGCTGCTGCCTCCTGCGCCGCGATAGCCGCGACTGAGCACCGCAACCCGCTTTCCTCGTGCCAGAAATTTCTGCGCCAACCATAACACCACGGGGGTCTTCCCCGCGCCGCCGACGGTCAGGTTGCCCACACTCACCACTGCTGCTCGCAAGCGCCGTGGTTTGAGCTGTGCTTTGGCATACGCGCGCACCCGCACAAGCACGATCAGGCCGTACAGAAGAGACAACGGCCACAAAACTATTTGCAACGCCGTAGAACGTTGGAGCGACTGCCAATTCATCCGCGCACTTTCGCGCTTGACGGCGCGAGCAGCTTGGTGATTTCCGCGACCGCGCGTTCAGTGGCCCCGCGGCTTTCTTCGACAAGACGCTGGGCCCTCGCGCCCATGCGCTTCCGGCGCTCCGGTTCGCGCTCCAGTTCAATCCACGCCACGCCAGCATCTTCCGGGCTAGGGACTTGAACAGCCGCGCCGGCGGCGAGAAAACGACTTGCCATCTCCGAGAAATTTTCCATGGATGGGCCGAACACTGGAATTTTGCCGAAGGCCGCCGGCTCGAGGATATTGTGGCCGCCGGAAGTCACCAGCGACCCCCCAACGAACGCATAATCCGCAATACCGTAAAGCGAGGCCAATTCCCCGATGCTGTCCAGCAAAATTACTTTGACGTCGCCCGGTAACTGTACCGCCCGGCCTGGCAAGGCACCGTTGCTTGCAGCGGTTTGTAATGGGGCGGGAACGTCGAGCGTGGAGCGCCGCACAAACTTGCTGTGAAAATCTTTAAGAAACTGCGCGGCTGCGTCGAAGCGTTCCGGCTTGCGCGGCGCCAGCACCAGCAGTGCTTTGGGATATTCGCCCTGCAACGTTCCAAAGGCAATCAGCGCCAGCGGCTCTTCGGTGGCCACCACGCTGCCCGCCACGATCACCGGCGAACGGCCGAGGCGGGCGGCTTCGCCGGCGAGCCATTTGGAGATCGGCGTCGGCGCGGGTAAAGCCAGATCATATTTCAAGTTTCCAGCTACCGTCACGCGCTCCGCCGGTGCGCCCAAAGCGCGGATACGCTCGGCATCGCTTTGGCTTTGCATGAGGAAAACACTGGCAAAGGAAAGCGTCTTGCGCAGTAGCGGTCGCAGATAAAAGCCGGCCAAGCTCAGGTATCTTTGATAACGCGCAAAGGAACGGTCCGAGATGCGGCCACTGACAAATGCCACGGGAAGATTGCGCTGCGCACATTCCCGCAGAAAATTCGGCCAGATTTCTGTCTCTACGATGACGATGGCAGCGGGACGAACAGCGTCCAAGCTGCGGCGCACGGCGAATGCCCAATCCAGCGGGAAATACAGGAAACCATCGGCAAAATTCAGACGTTCGCGGGCCAGCGCCTGTCCAGTGATGGTGGTGGTCGAAACGATCAGAGGGCGACCGGGATGCGCGGCCTTGAGTTGTCGCGCCAGCGTTACGCTCGAAAGCACCTCGCCAACCGAGACGGCATGCAGCCAAATAGCGCCTTCTTTGGACCCCGCGGGGGTCGGCTGGACACGCTCAGCGGAAGCGCGCTTTAGAGCGGGAAAAGAAAACCCTAGGCGCTGGCCGAGATTCGCGAGATATTTCCCATGCCGCGCGCTCTGCAGCAGCCAGTACGGCGTCAAGACCAATGCCGCGAGGCCCAGCAGCAAACTATAAACAAAGAACACGAATCATGGCTCCGGTCTCTTTATGCACCTTGGCAATCCGTTCGAACGCAACGGCTTTCCGGCACGCAAACGGCACGCTGCGCAGGGCAACCCTGCACTTCCCCAGGGAATCGAAGGCCTCAAGATGAGAAGAAAACATTATAACCCGATGCGCAGGGTTCTCATGGCCATTCCTTACCTGGCAGCAATTTTCTTTACCAATGGCTGGCTGGTGACTTCTCACGCCCATCCCCCGCAGAGCGCCCCTCCGGCGGCCAAACACTTCGTTTTGCAAACCTCCTCGCTCGAATCCCACGAAGGCCTGACGATTTCCGCACAACCCTGGACGCAAGCTGCGCAATACAAGGAGAAATTCCCCAAGAAGTCGCCGATGACGGGAGGCGTGCTCGCGGTTCAAGTAGCCTTTCGCAACGACTCCGAGCAAAGCGTGAAAGTGGGGCTCGAGCGCATCCGCCTTTCGTTTGACGTGGGCGAGGAAAATCACCAGGAGCTGCAACCTCTGAAGGCCGCGGAAGTGGCCGACGCCATCTTGCGCCCCGGCGCTAAAGATCCGACCGCACACCGGCGATTACCGCTACCCATCAACACCGGCGGCAACAAAAGCAAAGAGTTCAGCGAACTACAAACGCAAGCGCAGAACGCCGCCGTTCCTAGCAGCGTGGTGGCGGCGCACAGCACGGTGCAAGGCCTCCTCTATTTCGACCTGCAAGGGCAGTTTGATCTACTCGGTAGTGCGCACCTGTACGTCCCCGATGTGGCCATCATGGGCAAAGACGCGGCATTGACTTATTTTGAGATCGACCTGAGCCACTAGGCGCGTCGCAGCGGCGAGAACCGCCATCGCCAACCAATGGGCTGAAATTCGCGCGTTTGCGCGCGTCGTCCCGCTCGGCTACCATGACTAGGCACACACCACTCATCCCAAAATATTCTGAAACGGGTCGATGCTCACTCTCCTGAACGAATTAAATCCTGAACAGCGCCAGGCGGCGGAAACGATCGAAGGACCGGTACTGATCCTGGCCGGTGCCGGCACGGGCAAGACCCGCGCGATCACCTACCGCATGGCAAACATGATCGCCTGCGGGGCGCCCGCGGAATCGATTCTGGCGGTCACATTTACCAACAAAGCAGCCGAGGAAATGCGCACGCGCGTCTCCAACTTGTTGTTGCGCGCCGGGTTTCCGCCCGCGCAGCCCTGGCTTTCCACGTTTCATTCCTTGTGCGCACGATTTCTGCGTCGCGAAGCTGGCAACGCGGGCTTGCCGCGCGATTTCGCCATTTACGATGACGACGATCAGATTGCCGCGGTCAAGCTGACCATGACTCAACTGCGTATCGAAGACGACGCGCTTACTCCGCGCAATGTGCTGAGCCGCATCAGCTACGCGAAAAATCACGGGCAAAGCGCGGAGCAAATCCGCCGTGAAGCCATTTCCCAGGACGGCCGTCGTGTCGCCGATGTTTTTGCTGCTTACGAGAAATTGCTGGCGCAAAGCAACGCGGTGGATTTTGACGATTTGCTGCTACGCTCGGCCAAGTTGCTGCGCGAAAGCGCCGAGGTGCGTGAACGCTGGCAGCGCCGGTTCGCGTACCTTCACGTGGACGAGTATCAGGACACCAACCGCGTGCAATACGAATTGCTGCGGCTGCTCACCGGTCCGCACCAGAATCTGTGCGTCGTGGGCGATGAAGATCAGTCCATCTATCGCTGGCGGGGTGCGGATGTGGCCATACTGCTCAGCTTTTCCCGCGATTTTCCCAATGCGCGCGTGGTGAAGCTCGAGCGCAACTACCGCTCCACACAGAATATCCTCGATGCCGCTGGCGCGGTGGTGGCCAACAATCCTGAGCGCCTGGGCAAGAACCTTAGCGCAGAAAACGGCGCCGGCGGAAACGTCAGGTATTTTGAAGGCCGCGACGCGCAGAACGAAGCGGAGTACGTGGCTGGCGAGGTGGAAAAAATCCAGCTCGACGATCCGGACCAGACCGTGGCCATCGAGTACCGCACCAATTTTCAGTCGCGGGCGTTTGAAGAAGTTTTCCGCCGCCGCGGACTGCGCTACAAACTGGTTGGTGGCTTCAGCTTTTACGAACGAGCGGAAGTAAAAGACGCCTTGGCGTATGTGCGCCTGGCCATTCACCCGGAAGATGACATCGCCCTGCTACGCGTTCTGAATGTACCGCCGCGCGGCATCGGCAAAACTACGGTTGACGCTGTTCGCGAAATGGCGCGCACCGACGGCACGTCGTTGTGGAGCGCGATCGACAAATTCGTTTCTGGCGCAGCCGCGGGACGGGCAGTCACCCCCTTGCGGGCGTTTCAAGAACTGGTTGGCAGGTTGCGCGAGGCGCAGGCCGCTCAAGCGCCCCCGGGTTTCCTGCGCACATTGCTCGACGAAACCGGCTACATGGAGATGCTCAAGGACCGCAATTCGCCGGACGATGTGGCACGCATCGAAAACCTTGAAGAACTCACCCGCGCCGCTTCGGAAAGTGCCGACGCCGGCGAGTCTTTTACGGATTTTCTCGACGCCGCGGCCCTCGTGAGCGACACCGATTCGTTTGAAGGCAAGCCGGGCGTTACGCTGATCACCCTGCACAGCACCAAAGGCCTCGAGTTCGATCACGTGTTTCTCACCGGCATGGAAGAGGGCATCTGCCCGCATAATCGCGCGGTTACCGAAGAAAAAGGCATCGAGGAAGAACGCCGCTTGGTGTACGTGGGCATGACACGCGCACGCAAATCGTTGACTCTGACGCGTGCGCTGTACCGCCGGATTTTCGGCAACGAGCAGCAAATGCGTCAAACGCTGGCGTCGCGCTTCCTGGCTGAAATTCCCAGTACCCTCGTCGACACCGTTCGCGGTTCGCTCGGCGAAATTGGTGAGAAGCGCCGCTACGAGCCAGACCCCGAGTATTCCTACTCTGCTGACGAATTTTTGCGCCGCGTGCGCGGCCAGTCTGCGCCAGCCACGCCGGCACCGCGTCGAACTCCGGCGCCGAGCTCTTTCGGGCGGCCTGCGCGACGCGGCGTCGACGCCAATCCGATGCTCGGTCGCAAAGTCCGCCACCCGGAATTCGGCGTGGGCACGGTAGTTGGCGTTGAAGGTGAAGACGACGATGACCGCCGCGTCTCCGTCAGCTTCCCCGGGCGCGGCACAAAAAAATTCATCGAAAAATATGCGCAACTGCAGCCCGCATAAAAGCGGGGTGCATGACCGACACCACGGATCGCAGCGGCGCAGGGAACGTCAGGCGAGCTGTTACCGGCAGGTACAGCCTGGGCGCAGCAAGCAAGGCCAGGAAGATATCGCCCCTCGAGCGCGGAGCTAGAATGCTTCTGTCCCGCACGGGCGAGACTTGTGTCGGGGCTCCGCCCGTCTGTTGCGTCGTAGGGCCGGGCAGGATAGAGTGGGCCTCTCAAATTATCCCGTGAACCGCGGCGGACGGACCTTCTACCACTCGTGTCTGGCCGCGATCGGAGCGCCTTAGTGGGATCAGATCTCTTCCGCTGCAAAGGCATTGACCAACTGCTGTCGGATTGCGAAAACGCTGAAGTCCCCTTAAAAAAGTCGCTTGGTTGGATCAGTCTTACCTCGCTGGGCATCGGAGCGGTGATTGGGTCGGGTATCTTCACCATTGTGGGCACGGCGATTGCGGGACAAAAGTTCAGCGTATCGTCGATCTTAAACGCCCCGCTCCTCGAGTATTTGATCCACCATTCCGCTTCCTTTGGCCGCCCCGGCGCTGGTCCGGCAATCGCTCTTTCCTTCGTGCTGGTTGCTGTGGTGTGCGGTTTCGCCTCCGTGTGCTACGCGGAACTCGCTGCCATGATTCCCATAGCCGGCAGCGCGTACACCTACACCTACGCCACGATGGGCGAAATCATCGCCTGGATCATCGGCTGGGATTTAATCCTCGAATATGCGGTCAGCAACATGGCGGTGAGCGTGGGCTTTTCGCAGCACATAGTGAACCTGTTCGACTGGTTCGGCTGGCATCCCGATCCGAAATGGATTTCCCCCGCGTACCTTCCGTCCGGCTTGCAGGACCTGCAGGGGAACGACATCTACGGCGCGGGCTGGCATTTCGGCTTCAATTGGCCGGCGTTCATCATCGTGATGCTGCTTACGGTAATCCTGGTTCGCGGCATTCGTGAGTCCGCGCGCACCAACAACATCATGGTATTGCTGAAAATCGTGGCCATCGTGGTCTTCGTGGGATTCGCCGCACGCTTGATTCATCCGGCGAACTGGCACCCCTTCGCGCCCAACGGCTGGCCAGGCATACTTACGGGCGGCTCGATCGTTTTTTTCACTTACATCGGGTTCGATTCCGTCTCGACCGCCGCCGAAGAGTGCAAAAATCCGCAAAAGGATTTGCCGATTGGCATCATTGCAACGCTGGTGGTGTGTACGATTCTTTACATCGCGGTCGTCGTGGTGCTCACTGGCCTGGTGCGCTGGGATACCCTGATGGACGACGCGGCGCCAGTCGTGAACACGCTTAAAAAGCTGCATTTCACCGGCGTGCGCCTGGTGGTATTGATTGGCGCGCTGATGGGCATGATCTCTTCCCTGTTGGTGTTTCAGCTGGGACAAGCGCGCGTATGGTTCGCCATGTCCCGCGACGGGCTCTTTCCCAAAATATTTTCGCGCGTGCACCCGAAGTACCAGACGCCGGCATTTTCGACCTGGGTCGCAGGTTTCGTGGTGGGCATCCCCGCAGGGCTTTTGGATATTGGCACGCTCGCGGATCTCTCCAATATCGGCACGCTGTTCGCATTCGCGCTGGTGGCCGGAGGCGTTTTGATTCTGCGCTATCGCGAGCCGGACCGGCACCGTGCCTTCCGCGCTCCCGGCGGGCCGCTCGCCCCCATCCTCACCATCTTTACGTGCTTGCTCCTGATGGCCGGCTTGCCAATCATGAACTGGATTCGTTTCTTCGTTTGGATGATCATAGGTCTGGTGCTTTATTATTTCTATGGCCGCAGAAACAGCACTTTGCGCGCCGCAAATCGAGCGTAAAAGGAATGGGCGGGATGCCGCGAGGGTATTTCAACCGGCTGCTGAACGGGGTGCCAGTGCTGCTGGTCGCGGTCGCAGTTTGCGCATCCGTTCCCGGGGAGGCGCTGGCGTGGGGGCGCAACGGACAAAAGCTCATCGTCAACCAAGCCATCGACACGCTGCCCCCGGAAATTCGCGGTTATTTTGAAGCCAACCGCACCGCTCTGCTGCAGCACGTCAGCGATCCCATCGACACCGTGGCCAAATCTGCCACCGAGCGCCGCAATCACTATCTCTACCTCGACAAATACGGACGTTTCCCCTTCGACGCCCTTCCGCGCAACTACAAGGCGGCGGTCTCCAAAATCGGCAAGTGGAAGCTGGAAGGTAACGGTCTGCTACCGTGGCAAGTCGGGGTGTACAGCCAGAAATTAACCGAAGCCATGAAAATGGGCCACTGGGACGAAGCGAAAACGGACGCCGCCATTCTGGCGTTTTACGTGGGAGAGAGCAACGATCCCTTCCACACCACCGATAATTACGACGGCAAACTCAGCGGCCAAGTTGGCGTCGACGAGCGCTTTGGCAGCACGCTAGTGGATCGTTTTTCTTCGTTCTTTCCCATGCGCCCAAATGACGCGGCGTTTATCGGCGATCCTACGGACCACGCTTTTGAATCCTGCTTGGCCTCCCACACCGTGATTGAAAACGTCCTGCTGGCCGACCGCAATGCGCGCCTCGGCCAGCCTTCCTACACCGACGAGTACTACGATCGTTTTTACAATTTGTCCGCCGCCATTCTGATCCGCCAGCTTTCCAGCGCTGCCACCGACACTGGGTCATACTGGTTAACGGCGTGGGTCAACGCCGGCAAACCGCCCTTGCCGCATTGATTTCTCGCGCCGCGCGGTTCTTCTCCGGTGCGGTTTTTCGATCGACGCGATCTTGCCGACGAGAGGTTTTGCACGTTGAGCGTTCTTCCCATCCGCATTGCGAGGCTGCCGAAAGCGGAATTGCACGTTCATTTGGAAGGGTCGATGCGACCTTCCACGGTGGGCAAAATTGCCGCACGCCACGGCGTAATCGTCACCGAAGAAGAAGTCCGCCGTCGTTATGCCTACCAGGACTTCGTCGAATTCATCGAGACCTTCAAATGGGTCACCTCCTTTCTCCGCCAGCCGCCTGATTACGCCGTCATCGTGCGCGATTTCGCCGAGGCCTTGCTCGAACAGCATGTGGTTTACGCCGAAGTCACGCTTTCCATCGGGGTGATGCAACTGCGCGGCCAGGATCCGCAAGCCAATTTTGAAGCTATGCTCGAAGCCGCCGAGGACTACGAGCGCCGCGGTTTGCGTTTGCGCTGGGTGTGGGACGCTGTGCGCCAGTTTGGCGTGGAAGCCGCGATGGCCGTTGTCGAGGCTGCGGGACGCTGCCACAGTGAAAAAATTGTTGCCTTTGGTATCGGCGGCGATGAACGCAGTATTCCCGCCCGGGATTTCCGCGCGGTCTACGGCCGCGCGGAAGACCTCGGTATGCATCGTCTGATTCACGCCGGAGAAGTGGGCGGCCCGGAAAATATCCGCCAAGCCATCGAACACCTCAAGGCGGAGCGCATTGGCCACGGCATAGCCGCCATTCGTGATCCCGCGCTTATGGATTTGCTGGCCGAGCGCAGAATCCCTCTTGAGGTTTGTCCCGCAAGCAACATCTGCACCGGCGCCCTGGCTCTTCAGCTGGGCACCGACGCACCCACCATCGAACAACACCCTTTGCCAAAGCTCTTTCGCCACGGTATTCCCATCGTGCTTTCGACCGATGACCCAACGATGTTCCACACCACACTGACCGGCGAATACGAGAACGCTGCGAAGATGGGCCTCGACAAAACCGAACTCGAGCGCCTGGTGGAAATGAGCTTCACCCACGCTTTCCGCTAGGAGTTTCTCCGCCCCCGGCCGCACTTGCAGCCGCGGGGCGTCTGGTTCCCGCCACCCCCTCACGACTTTTGCGAACCCCGGCCAGCCAGTTATACTGGCCGCATGAAAGCTCACGTGTGGGTGATGCCGAAACGCACCGTTCTCGATCCGCAAGGCCAGACCATTCAGCATGCGTTGTCTGGCCTTGGCTATGGCGCGGTGAAGGACGTCCGCCAGGGCAAATTCTTCGTGCTGAATCTCGATGGCTGGAACCGTGACGAGGCACAAGCGCAAGTCGAACGTATCTCCAAGGAAGTTTTGACCAACCAGGTCATCGAGGAGTACCGCTTCGAGATTGTGGACTGACGCAACTCTCGCATCCGCCAAGACTATGCCTCCCCTCCCTTCGCAAGCACGCATCAGCATTGTTATTTTCCGCGCTCTTCTCGCGCTCTGGCTGGCGGCCTGGTGCATCACCCTAGGTGCCTGCAGAAAAGAGAATGTTCACACCTCCGATCCCCAGCTGAAAGGCATCGATGCCCTGCTCTCCGCACAGCTTCCCCCCGGCACGCCATCGTCGCGGGTGGTGAACTTTGTCCACACGCGCGGCTACGAACAGCGCGATTCCCTCGAGCCCCATACCCTGGTGGTCGTCGTGCATCATGTCAATCCCCAAACCATCCAACCCGAAGCCGCACGGGTTACTTTCCATTTCGACGCCAACGACAGGCTGACCACCTACGACCTAGAGCCCGCTTCCACGCTTCCCATCCGCTAGAAATGAACGCGACGCAGGACTGCGGCTTCGAGCCCTGCCGGTCTTCGGAGACCACCCGATAACAGGCGGCGGGGCGCTACGAACCCGTTTCGTCACACGCGTGCACTCATCTAACCGGAGGGCCACGTTCCCCGTGTTAGGCTTGAAAAGTCACCCAGGAGACGTCGCATGTGCGGCATTGTGGGCTATATCGGCCCGAAAAAAGTTGTGCCCGTAATTATCGAAGGCCTACGCAAGCTGGAATACCGCGGCTACGATTCGGCAGGCATCGCCGTAGTCAACTCCGAGGGCAAACTGGAAATCCGCCGGGCCTCCGGCAAGCTGCGCAATCTCGAAGAAATCATCCGCAAGTCGCCCATCGACGGCACCTACGGCATCGGTCACACCCGCTGGGCTACCCACGGCCGCCCCACGGAGGAAAATGCCCACCCGCATCGCGATTGCAGCGGACAAATCGTTGTGGTGCACAATGGCATTATCGAAAATTATCTGGAGCTGAAAGAGCAGTTGCAGGGCGAAGGCCACAAATTTGTGACCGAAACCGATACCGAGGTGGTCGCGCACTTGGTGGAAAAATATTCGCAAGGCGGCATACCGCTTGAAGAAGCCGTCCGGCGGACCCTCAAGCAGCTCCGCGGCATCTACGCGCTGGTGTTTCTCTCCGCCAACGATCCACATAAAATCATCGCTGCTCGCCTCGGACCGCCATCTGTAATCGGCATTGGGGAAGGCGAATACTTCGTGGCCAGCGACATTCCCGCGCTCCTTGAACACACCCGGGAGATCTTCTTCCTCGGCGATGGCGACATCGCTGTTCTTACCCAGAACGGCGTACGCGTCATGGACCACGACGCTCGTCCCGTTACGCGACCAACTCAACACGTCAACTGGGACCCCATCATGGCCGAGAAGGGTGGTTACAAACATTTCATGCAGAAGGAGATTTTCGAGCAGCCCCGCGCCGTGCGCGATACCCTGCTCGGCCGCATCTCACAGGAAACCGGCAAAGTGTTCCTCGAAGAAATGCAGATCAGCGACGAGCAATTCGGCAAGTTCGATCGTGTGCGCATCGTCGCCTGCGGCACCAGTTGGCACTCCGCGCTTGCCGGAAAATTCATGATCGAGCGCCTCGCGCGCCTGCCCGTCGAAGTAGATTACGGCAGCGAGTTCCGGTACCGCGATCCCATCCTGGACGCCAACACCCTCACCGTTTGCATCAGCCAATCCGGCGAAACCGCCGACACCCTCGCCGCACAACGCGAAGCCAAGAGCAAAGGCTCGCCCACGCTGGCCATCTGCAACGTCATGGGCTCCATGATTACCCGCGAAGCCGCCGGCACCATTCTGACGCACGCCGGCCCGGAAATTGGTGTAGCCTCCACCAAAGCCTTTACCGCCCAGCTAACCGCCTTGCTCCTGCTGGCCATTCGCCTCGGCGAAGTCCGCGGGAAGCTTCTTCCTGATGCCTCGAAAACCCTCATGCTCGAATTCACGCGCATCCCCCATAAAATCGAGCAAGTGCTGCAAGCCGACGCGACCGGCTTTTACGAGACACTGGCGCGGCAATTCTTCCGCTATACCGACTTTCTTTACCTCGGCCGCGGCATCCATTACCCCATCGCCCTTGAAGGCGCGCTGAAGCTCAAGGAAATATCCTACATCCACGCCGAAGGCTATCCAGCGGGAGAAATGAAACATGGCCCCAACGCTTTGATCGACGAGAACCTTCCGGTGGTGGTGCTGGCCACCCGCGACGACGATGATCCGGACTCGGTCACGCTGTACGAAAAAAGCGTCTCCAACATTCAGGAAGTGAAGGCCCGCGACGGTATCGTCATCGCCATCGTGACCGCCAACGATCAACTTGCTCGTAAAGTCGCTGACCATGTCATCGAGTTGCCTGCCACTCTTGAGTTGCTGGTACCGCTCCTGGAAATCATCCCCCTGCAGCTGCTGGCGTATCACATCGCCGTGCGTCGCGGCTGCGACGTCGACCAGCCACGCAACCTGGCCAAGTCCGTTACCGTCGAGTAGCCTCGCGCGGGGGTCCGCATTTCCGTTAGAATGAGGGCGTGCAGTCTGTTCGGTCCATCTTGCTCATCGCAGCGTGTGGCGTGCTGTTTTTGCCCGTTTTTTCTGACGGCGGCGTCGCAAACGCGCAAACCGCTTCCCCGCCCGCCGCGGCTCTGCGCCAAGTCTCCGCCACAGGACTAAAATCCTTCCCCGAATCAGCGGTTGTGGCGCTCAGCGAGCTTACCGTCGGCGCGCAAGTCGGCCGCGCAGACCTGCAAGCCGCCGCCGACCGCCTGCTGCAAACTGGACTCTTCGCCAGCGTTAATTACAATTTCAAAACACGGGACAATAGTGTGAGCGTCGAGTTCCAGCTTCAGGAAGCGCCGCGTCTGCCTGTTTATTTCGACAATCTACCCTGGGTCGCCGATTCCGAACTGGCGGAGGCGATTCACAGGAAACTGCCGTTTTATGACGGCCAGCTTCCCGCTGCCGGAAATATCCTCGACCAGGCCAGCGAAGCGGTCTCCGCGCTGCTCGTGGCCCACGGGCTCAATCTGGTCATCGAACATCAGCCCGTCCCCAATCCCCTCGGCGACGGCGACGTTTTGCAATTCCGCGCGCAGGGCGCGTCTATGCAGATCGCCAGCATCACCTTCAGCGATCCCACGCTGACGCTCTCCAACGCCGTGCAGCAGCATCTCGGCGAAATCGAAGGTCACGAATATTCCCGCATTGCTATCGAGCTGTTTCTGGCCGAACAGATCCGCCCGTTTTATTTACAGCAAGGCAAGCTGCGCGTGAAGCTTGGGCCTCCGGAAGTGCGGCTCACAGGCAACCCCAACCAGAAACTTCCCGAGCGCCTTCCCGTCTTCATCCCGGTGAACGTCGGTGAGATTTATCGATGGAAAGGTGCGCTGTGGCACGGCAACAGTGCGCTTTCGGAAACCGCCCTGGACAGTTTGCTGGGTGCTAAAATCGGCGCTACCGCCAACGGCATGGACATCGAAGCCGGATGGGAGCGCATCCGCGAGCAGTACGGCCAGAAGGGCTATCTTGAAGTGAAAATCGACTCTACGCCATCCTATGACGACAACGCGCGAACCATCTCATACACGGTGAGCATCGAAGAAGGGCAGGCTTTCAAATTTGGCAAGCTCATCCTCACCGGGCTTTCTTTGGAAGGCGAAAGACGCCTAAAGCAATCCTGGGTGATTGCACCGGATGCGGTTTTTGATAAATCCGTCTTTGAAGATTTCTTGACCAAGCTGCAAGCACATCGGGCAAAAATCTTCGGCGACCTTCCCGTGCACTACGACGACGTGGGACACTGGTTGCAGACCGACCCGAAACAAGGCACCGTGGACGTGCTGTTGGATTTTAAGCACTAGGGTAAGAAACTTTTGTCAAACATGACTGGACTCATTCATATTCAAGAACCAGCGAACAATAGCAAGGCGACGGCTCGCCCGCAGCTCTCCCCGCCGGAAAAGGAACAAGCGTTGCTCGCTCGCCTCGCGGAATTGCCTTCCGTAATCGTGGCACTTTCCGGCGGCGCGGATTCCGCCTACCTCGCCTGGGCCGCGCAGCAAGCGCTCGGCGAGCGCGCGCTTTCCGTCACCGCCGTCTCGCCGAGTTTCGCCGCGCACGACCGCGCCGTTGTTGATGAGTTTGTGGCCTCCTGCCGTCTGCGTCACGAGTACGTTGACACCCACGAGATGGAGAATCCCGCGTATCGCGCCAACGCTGCGGACCGCTGCTACTTCTGCAAAGATGAACTCTTCAAAGTCCTCGACGCGCTGGCGCAGAAAAAGCGATTTGCAGCGATCGCCTACGGCATGAACGCCGACGATATGCTGGACCTCCGCCCCGGCCATCGCGCCGCCACCGAGCATCACGTCATCGCCCCCCTGCTCGACGCCGCATTGCACAAATCCGACATCCGCGAGCTCTCCCGCCGTGCGGGCCTGGCCACGTGGAATCGTCCGGCCTCGGCGTGCCTATCCTCGCGTCTGCCTTATGGCACCGAAGTAACCGCAGAACGCCTGGCGTTGGTCGCCCGCGGCGAAGAAGCCTTGCGGCAACTCGGCTTCCGGCAGTTTCGCGTCCGTCTTCACGACCAACTGGCCCGCGTGGAACTTGCGCCGGAAGAAATGCCCCGCGCGTTGCATGTCGGTATGGCCGCCGATATCGCGAAACAACTCAAACGCGCCGGCTTTACCTACGTGTCCCTCGATCTTGAAGGCTACCGCCAGGGCTCGCTGAATGAAACACTAGCCACGCCTGCAACACTAAAAGTTGCATCCGGAACATAATTCCTATATTTCTCGTAGCTGTGTGTGTAGGTTCTGTGCGGATTTCGCCCACGCTTGCAACGGGTCTAGAACGGGTGCCGGCGCCGCAAGTGATGAAACGTACTCGCGGCATCTCGGACGGAGGATGGATGAATTGTCATGACAAAGTAGGCGCGCTACTCGCTACCTGCGCGATCGTCGCGCTGGCGAGCGGGTGCTCTTCCGGCCCCCGCGTCAATGGCAGTTTCGAGCGCATCTTCACGGTCAGCGGGCACACCCGTCTTGAACTCACCACCGCCTCGGGCGACGTAAATATCACGGGCAGCGACGACGAAAAAATCCACGTCCACGGTGATGTACGTGTTTCCGGCAGAAGTCTCAATGACGCCGACAAAGAGATGGCCAGTATCATTGCCAATCCACCGCTCACGCAAACGCCTGACGGAATCCGTATCGGCCGGGAAGGTTTACGCCTGCACGACGTCAGCATTAGTTACTCGATCGAAGTACCGCGGGACACGGAAGTCAGCAGCAGCACCGCCTCCGGAGCCCAGGCGGTTCGGGGGTTGGATGGCCCTGTAAAGCTACAGTCGGCATCCGGCGCGGTGCGCGCCGAAGATATCCGAGGCGAAGCGCAACTCGCGAGCCTGAGTGGCGCGGTGACGGCCAGCAATATGGGTGACATCGTGCGGGCTTCGAGCGCATCAGGAGACGTTGTCGTCAGCGGGGCCAAAGGCGATGTCCGCGCTAAGGACGAATCCGGCAATATTCAGATCAACCAGCCTGGGGCGCGCGTTGAAGCGGAAAACAGCAGCGGCAATATCGAGGTGCAAGGGGCAACTTCAGACGCCAAAGCTCACTCCGTTTCGGGAAACGTGGCGGTGCGTGGCAACCCCTCGGCAAGCGGCTATTGGGACCTCAAGACCATTTCGGGCAGGGCCGACATCGGGGTCGCCAGCAGTTCCGCTTTTCAGTTGCTCGCAGAATCGACCAGCGGA
>JBEKSZ010000041.1:0-32803 GCA_049516615.1 Candidatus Acidiferrum sp.
TGGAAAGGTCGTTCAGGCATTGTGTAAGGGCACTCTTCTCGTCAAGAGCTCTGGCGATTTTGAGCGCACGTGTCAATACGGTCTCAGCGGCCTGGTAGTTGTGTTCAGAGATGTAGGAATCGGAGACCCCGCTGAGCCAGTAGGCCTGGAGACTGGGAAGCTTGTCGCGTTCCGACTCCTCTGCAGCTTGCTGATAGAGAGGAAGGGCGTTTTCATGATCGCCGAGTTCAGCGTAACTCCAGGCCATATTTCCGATGATGGTAGTGACCGTTGCTTTCATGCCGAGACTTCGCGCGAGCGTCAGCGCTTCCTGATTCCAGTCAAGCGCTTCGTCGAATCGTTCCTGTTTCGTCGCGACCCGGGCCAAATTCATCAGGGCACTCGCCGTCTGGGCCGGGTAACCTACCTCCCGCGATAGAGAAAGGGCCCGTCGATAACTAGCCTCGGCGTCCGAGTATTTTTTCTCGTCGATTTCGAGTGCCCCCTGATTGTTCAAAACCTCGCTTAGGAGCTTTGAGCGTAGTGATTCCGCGAGTCCGCGCGCGACAGCGAATTTTTCTTCCGAATTAGCGAATTGCTGGCCCACCCTGTATGCGATGCCTTCGACCATATTCTTGCGAACGGCAACCTCGGTCGACGCTAGTGATGGTGGAAGCTCTTCATGCAAAAGAGCCAAGGCTTTCTTGTATTCCTTGCGGTAGACGAAAATTTGCGCCTTCAGAACACGAAAACGCCATCCCCATACTTCATCCTTGTGATTGAATTCCTGGTAGGCACGGTCAACATCGGCCATGGCGGCATCCAAGTCGCCCCGCCGAGTCTCTATTTCGATTTTTCCGTAAGTAGATTCTGGACGAGACGCAGAATGACACCCCGAAATTAGAACTCCGCTCGCCAGAAGAATCTGCAAAGCCGCACGCGCTAGTTTCCGTCCGGCACCGGTGGCGAAGGTTGCCCGTTGGTGCGGGCTTGCGCGGTAGTTACGGAGGCTTCGTTGGGGCAGCCCAACTCGAACTTCAGCATTGTTAGGGTTTTTGTGCCCTCTTCGGAGAGCACGTGGGCAAAGATGATCTCGCCAAAATGAGGAATGTGCAGAACGCCCTTCTTCTTGTCCTCTGGGGACAAACCGGGGAAGTCGGTGATGATGTCCTCGACGAGCGAACATGCGTAGTAAGAGCCGCCTTTGCCAGCCGCTATTGTCTCTTTTTCCTTGGTGGATGCAACCGCTTGGACAAAATCGCGGTGCTTCTTCGATTTAAGGAGCAGATCGTGGCGCAGCTTCACAGTGACGGGGTATCCGCCAATCTTCAGATTGTCGTAGGTGCTGCCAAGGGCAATGATGTGGCCCTCCGCCTCATCGAGGCTGTGTTCGGAGGTCAGGCGGACGGTGATGCGATCCGCGGTGACGAAATCCAGGAGATTGTAGCCCTCGATGGACGCGGTGGCGTGCGTGGTGGCGGTCTTTTCGTCCGCGAAAGTTCCCGAGACGTGAGTGTGCGCGGCCTTGAAGGAAACAAACGCCGGCGCGCGAAAATCTTCAAGGCGAGTGTGTCCATGTCCGCCGATGGTTGGCAGCGAGGTCGCCGCCAGGGATTGGATGTGCTGCGGTACGGGACGACGAACATCCGCGCTGAAGGCGTGGCCTTCGGCATGGAAGTTGAATGAGACACGGGGCTTATGGCTCATGGTCAACACCTTTCCTTATTTTTAGAAGCTACGTGAGGGATGAATACTTACCTATCTACGGGACAAATTCAACGGTAAACGCAAAACTTTCGACATGCGTGTCGTTCTCGGCAGGGTGCGCCGCCGAGATGCCGCTGAAGGCCAAGCTATAATTGCCGGGATGCACGACGCCGCGAGGCACCGCGACGTGCACTTCCCGATTGGCCATATCTCCTGCGAGCGTCACCGCCAGCACCGCGCGACCGGCGGCGTCCCGCAGTTCTCCAAGGTAAGAATCAAATTTGCGCGAGGAGAGGAAATCAAAATCCAGAGTGAAGGCGTCTCCAGATCGCACTTTTACTACCTGCTGGTCGCCCGCACCGCGACGCTCTTCACCTAACAGGCGCACGGAATTCTGGACCACGTCCGCGGTGGCAAGTTGACCCGCCACGGTAGTAATAGTTTTCGTCGGAGCCACATGGAAGCTCTGGTACCCCACGAGCACCGCCAGCAACAAGCCAGCAAAGACGGGGACCGCGACGATGGGCCGGAACCAACGCGACCACACACTTCCGCTTTCTTTCACCGGCGGATTTGGTTCTGCCGCAAAAATCTCCCGGGTGGTCTCCGCGAACAGGGCGGCAGCCCTGATGTCCGCCGCGCACTCCGCGCAATCGAAGAAGTGTTCTTCGTAGGCTTCGCGCATGTCCTCGGGAAGCTCGCGCAGCACATACTTCTCCGCGGCTTTCAGTTGTATCGCTTCATTATGTTCCATCGCTTGTACCCGCTCACCTTCGTCCTCGCTATCTTATCTGGCTACCCTGATTCAGCCATTAGGTAGTGCAGTTGAAGCCGTTTTCGTATCATTTTGCGATCAAATCTTTTGTTCGAGCCGTGGGTATCGGCTCTGGTATCAAGCCTTTTGTTTTCCGTCGGATGGCGCGCGTCTCGGGAAGGTCAGGGCCTCAAATTCCGCACGAAAACGGGTTTTGGCGCGGTGCACCAGAACGCGCAAATACTCGCGGTCCACGCCGCGCTCGCGGCAGATCTCGTCTTTATCTTTCTCGAGAAAAAAGATTTCGCGCAGCAAATCGCAATCCCGGCGAGGCATCGCGTCTAGAATCCTGCGAACCTGTTCGCGTGATTCGCGCGTCACGAGCTCGGCATGGGCGTCGGGAAGCTTATCGGGCATCTCAAAATGGCCTTCGCCGATGGGTTCGGTGCGCCGAACGGTACGTTCCTGCTCGTGTAAAGCATTCTTGCATATGGAGTTAACAAAAGCGCCGAAGCGCTCGGGCTGGCGCACGGCGCCTTCGCGCCGCAAGGCCACCAGCACGCGCCGAAAGGTTTCCTGGGTCAAATCCTCGACGCGATCGGGAGGCAACATACGAGCACGGAGCAGGACCCTCAGCAACTGCCCAAAATAGGCAACAAAATGCCCTTCGGTCTGCGCATCACCGGCGCGCAGACGGTCTACATACTCTTTATCAAACTCGAAAAGCTCCACTTATGCCCTCAACCGGTGGGTGCCTAAACCGGTGGTTCCCTGAACCTATTGCTCGGAAGTATATCCGCGCGGTGGCAACTTGAGCAATGGATGCGTCGCTTCACCACTGGAATCGTCCCTCAGTTGCGCCAGGAACCAGCGATGATCTTTCTTGTAGGAACGGGCTTGCCGCCTCCCGTCTCGGGGTGCGTGCGGCAACTTTGCGAGCTCAGCAGCTCGTCTGTCAATGCACCGCGCCGTTTCCCTCCGTCCCGTTATATCTACCGACGACGATTTTCATTCCCTTTGATACGTTTCGCACCCTGGCGACACTAACATTTCGTAGACACTCGACACTTTGTCGGGAGTCCTTACCCGCGGGATCCCCGTTCCGCGTGCCCACCAGGCGCGTCTACGCCGCCCTGAACCGGCTCTGGGCCGACACCCGGAGCCGTGCTGGCTATCAAAAGTAGCCGGCAAAAAGGCTAGGCGCGCCTCCCCCGCCTTTCGGAAGTTGTGGCCATGGCGGGGAGCGGCAGTTTGGAGATTTTTCGCGACAAAGGAAACTTTAAGTGCGATCACTTGGCTGGTTCGGTAGAAGACCGTAGTGCTTTCCGGAATTTGATGGGTTATAAAAGTTGCGGCTGACCTTGGGGGTTTTTCGTGGCAACTCAGACGGCTAATTCGGGTTGGATAGATAGCAGCAGCCCTATACCTTGCTGTGGCACCGCCCCGGAGCGGAAAGGTGAGCGTGTGGTGGCCAAGCTTCGCGAGACCATCCCGCGCAACGCCGCTGCTGACGCGGAAACTTCCAGAACCGCAATTAGCGTTGAGTTTGTGGCCAAACCGAATTTTGCGCAGCACGTGCGGGCTCTGGTTCCCGCTGCCGTCAACAAGACCTTTGCGGAACTCGCAGGATTCGCGGGCTGCGCGCTCATGGTCTCCGACCAGGAGGAGCGCTTGATCACCTTGTTTACGTTTTGGCAAGGCCGGCTCGACAGCGCGGCGGTGACCCACAACACCCGCTGGCTATGCAAGCTGCTTGAAACGTACATGGATCGCAAGCTGCGGGTTCAGACTTTGCGCTCGCAGCTGGCGATGTTGCCTGCCGCAAGCGACGCGCCCAGAACGGCGGTAGAGTCGGGTGCGACTACGGACCTTTTTTTTGAATCAAGGCGTGCGCAGGTAGCTTAGCGCTTGCTGGTTTTTATCGCTTTTCGCAACAGCGCTTGAGCGCAGTGGCAGTTCGGGAGCGTATTTTCTATGGTTGCAGATGGGGTCGGCGATTCTCAAAACAAGTTGGCGGCGTCTCGCGGGGCAATGCATTCCCGCCAGATTTGCGCGGAGCCCAAATGTGCGAACCGGGCGGTTGCTACGCTCCATGAGCGAGCCTGGTGCGTGGAGCATTTTGTTGCGCAATGCTATCAAGCGCTCGAGCGCATGGAGCGCCTGACCAGTCACGCGCGCACGCTGCGCGGGCCGGCGGGCGAGGAAGTACGCGCTTTTCTCGACGAATGCTCGCTGCAAGCGCTCAGAGTCTGTCTGGGCTCGGAAAACTTGAGTAACCTCGAACGCGGAAGGCTGCTTGACGTGCTTCTCTGGGCCGGCGAGCTTTCCGGAGCGGTGCGTATTCCGGCCACGAAATTTGAACACCGGGTCCACAGCGGCACCGGCAAGTCCGCGACGTCGGCGTCCTAGCCTTTTCGATTCGGTCCAGAGCCTCCAGAGGTCATTTCAAAACGGGAATTCGCACTTCTTTTTCTTTCCATCGGTCGCAACATTCCGCTGATTCCACACCATTTAATTTCTTCTGACACTCATCATCAGGGCCACCTAATTGCTCTCCCGCCGATAGTTTGAAAATCCAGTTGTCACACGAACGTTTCAAGTCGGAACACCATTTCGACTGGGGGCGCGTTTCCTGTAGCCATTCGCCGTTTGAAGGTGCCGCGATTTGAGAATTCCTCTCCCACTCTTTAGCTCTACCGGGCTCGCGCCCGAGCGTATCGCGCCCCGGGAAACCACCGCGCAAGAAGTCAAGGCGCCAACTCCCGCGCCGCGGCCCGTTCCACCACGCGAAGCTTCGCTTCTAGGCCAGACTTCCCAAGCGTTTACCGCGTTGGTGGTCAGCGGCGTGGCGCTGCGATTTCTCTTCGTCTGCCTCGCCGGCGCCCAGCAACTCACCTTTCACAGCGGCGGCAGCGACGCGCCCTCTTATGTTCTGCTGGCCCAGAATCTTCTGGCCCACCTGGGTTTCGCGTATGACGGATTTCCTTCCGCGGTTCGCCCGCCCGGCTACCCGCTGCTGCTCGCCGCGGCGATGTCCATTTTTGGCGCCAAGTACATTCTGGCGATGCGCATATTGCAATTCGTGATCGGCTTGTGCACGGTATTTATTTGCGCAGCTGCGGCACGCCGTTTGTGCGGGGTGGCGGCCGCAAGAGCGAGCCTCCTCGCCGGGCTTTTTTTGCCCACGTTGCTCTTCACCACGGCGCAGCTTCTAACCGAATGCCTGGCGACGTTTCTCACCGCGTTGTTCCTATACCAGCTCGTTTTGCAGCGCGAAGATTCCGATGCGCGCTCCGCGGCAACGCTCGGCTGGACCGCCGGTCTCGAATCTATGCTGCGCTTCAATGCCGGCGCACTCCCGCTCTTTGGCGCTTTCGCGGTCTTCACCGCGCCAGATCGAAAAACGTCATGGCGCCGCGCCGCGCTGGCTCTCGGCATACCCCTGCTCATCGTCTTGCCTTGGCTCATCCGCAACGAAATCGTCTTTCGCGGCGAGGTGCTGTACTCCACGCAGGGCGGACCCAACGCGGTGCAAGGCGTGCTCACCAGTCAGGGCCGCACGCAACCCGGCGATTCCGACGTGTTGGTCCGCAACCTCGGCTGGGAGCTACACCAAGTCGAAACCAACGACGCTTCACGCGCCAGTCTGCCCTCGGAAGCGGTGCTCGACCGCGCCGCGCTCCGCGCCGTCCCCGCTCTCTGGGCCCGCGAAGGGTGGCACGCCGCTCCCCTGCTGGTTAAAAAACTTGGCGACTTCTGGCTCAGCCTAGATCAGATTGCCGACACGCATTCGCTGCCGCTGCGGGAGCGTCTCGTCCGGGTGGCCGGCGTACTGTGTTACTGGATGGTATTGCTCTTTGCCATCGCCGGATGGCGGTTGCTGCGTCGCACGAATGTCGCCGTTGCCAGGCTTCTGCTGATTTATGCCGCGGGATTCACGTTGCTGCATCTTCCGCTGGTGATGAACACCCGCCTGCGCATTCCGCTCCTTGAACCGCTCTTCGTGATCCTGGCGGGCGTCGGTTGCGTCGGCCTCGCGCCGCATTTCCCGCACCTCCGCCGCCTGATCGCTTCTGCCGCAAGCACGCCAGCGTCCGCATAGCCACGGACATCCGGCGCGTCTAAGATTTTGCTGCGTGCGGGAGTTCGCGCGCCTGTGCCGGGCGGATCGCGCCTACAGCGAACCATGCCCTTGTTTCAGGTTCCAGATCGCGGCCACCAGCGCGTCGATATCCTCGCACGTGTTGTATAAGGCCAGCGATGGGCGTACCGTGCTTTCCACGCCGAAGCGACGCAAGATCGGTTGTGCGCAATGGTGGCCGGCGCGAACCGCGATGCCCTGGCGATTCAGGGCCGCGCCGACGTCCTCGGTGCGAAAGCCGTCAAGCACGAAGGACAGCACGCCAGCTTTCTCCTTGGCCGTGCCGATCAGACGCAATCCCGGAATGCGCGATAGCCCTTCTGTGGCATAGACCATCAAGTCGTGTTCGTAACGCTCGATGTTGATCATGCCCACGCGGTCCAGATAATCGAACGCCGCGCCCAGCCCCACCGCATCCGCAATATTTCCTGTGCCTGCTTCGAACCGGCCCGGCGCGGGCTGGTAGGTGGTCTTCTCGAAGGTCACGTCCTGAATCATGTTGCCGCCGCCCTGCCATGGCTGGGTGTGCTCGAGAATATCCAACTTGCCGAACACCACGCCGATTCCCGTCGGAGCAAAGATCTTGTGCCCCGAAAAAACATAGAAATCGCAGTCATAGGCCTGCACATCCACGCGCATATGGGAAACCGCTTGCGCCCCGTCAAGCAAAACCTTCGCGCCGTAACGATGCGCCATCTCGATCATTTCCACTGCCGGCGTCACCGTGCCCAAGGCGTTTGAAACCTGCGCAAACGCCACCAATCGCGTTCGGGGATTCAGCAGCTTCTGATACTCATCGAGCAGGACCTGGCCGGAATCGTCGACCGGCGCAACGCGCAGCCGCGCGCCCTTCTCGGCGCACAGCATCTGCCACGGCACGATGTTGGCGTGGTGCTCGAGCCAAGTAAGGACAATCTCGTCGTCCTTTTGAATGTTTTGCCGGCCCCAGCTCTGGGCCACGAGGTTGATGCCTTCCGTGGCTCCGCGCACAAAAATAATTTCCCGCACGCTCGAAGCGTTCAGAAACCGCCGCACCTTCTCCCGCGCGGCCTCAAAGGCATCGGTCGCCCGCGCCGCCAGTTCATGCGCCGCGCGGTGAATATTGGAATTCTCGTGGGTGTAAAAATAGCTCAGCCGGTCGATCACGCTCTGCGGCTTCTGCGTGGTCGCCGCATTGTCCAGCCAAATCAGCGGCTTACCCTGCACGCGTTCCTGCAAAATTGGAAAATCACGCCGGATCGCCTGTACCTCAAATGGCTGCGAAGAAAGATTGAGCGCCGGCAATCCATCGGGTGGAATCTTCGCCGGCTCGCTGAGCACTCCGGTTCCAGCCGGAACCAGCTGGCGAATCTCATGCAAAAACGAGTGGCCGGGCGACAACTCCGAAGCGCCCGGCTGTCCCGCCATGCCTGCAACTTGCGGCACCGCACGCTTTTTAGGCACCTCCGGAATCTGTGGCGGCGCCGAAGGCGAAAAGCTATTCGCCAGCGCGCGCAGTTCCGTCTCGCCAGGCATCGCAATGCTCGCCGGGCTCTCCAGAATGGCCACCGGCTCCCCGGCGTAAGAAAAAAGCGGCCGCAGCTCATCGAGAAAAGCAAACGAATCCGCGCCCCCAAAATGCGCCGCGCTCATCCCGCCAGGAATTTCCGGCAACAGCGCGCCCGGTATCGCGGGCACCTGGACGCTTGAGGGCGACGCCCCCACACCCAAGCCAGGCAACTGCGCCTCCCAAGACGTCGCACCCGGCGGCAAAGAGGCCGAAGGTGAACTCAACGGCATGGCCAGAACCGCCAGTGAGCCCGCCGGAGCGGCAGAGAGCTGCGCTCGATCGAATCCCGCAACCGCAGGCAGGGCTTCGCTTGACGCCCCCGGCAGCGCGGTAAAAAACTCGTTGGCCATCTGCGCCAACAGGCCGGCATCCGGCAAACTCGCGGGCGCGTTCATTCCGGCGCCGGGCAGCACAGTGCGAAACTCCTCGCCAGAAAACCCCGCGCGCGATTTTCCGCCGTCACTTGGACTCATGATAGTGTCCAAGCTCAACATCCTCGAGCGCCGCAATCGCATCGTCGACCAGCACCGCCGCCGAGCAGTACAAGGAAATCAAATACGACGCCAGTGCCTTGCTGCTGATGCCCATGAAACGCACGGAAAGGCCCGGCGTCTGCTCGCCCGGCAGTCCTGGCTGGAACAAGCCAATCACCCCCTGCTTTTTCTCGCCCACGCGCAGCAGCAAAATATTCGACTTTCCGCCCGTCTTCCCGCCGCCTTCCACAAGCAACTTGTCCGTGGGAATCAACGGCACCCCCCGCCAGGTCAGAAACGGCGTGCCAAACAGCGTGACCGTCGGCGGCGGAACGCCCCGCAAAGTGCACTCCCGGCCAAACGCGGCAATCGCCCGCGGATGCGCGAGAAAGAACGACGGCTCCTTCCACACCTTGGTCAACAACTCATCCAAATCATCGGGCGTCGGCGCGCCCTTGCGCGTAGAAATCCTCTGCGCGGAGGGAACATTCTTCAGCAATCCATAATCGTTGTTGTTGATCAGCTCGCTTTCCTGCCGCTCTTTCACATTCTCGATCATCAGCCGCAACTGCTCGCGCACCTGATCGTAAGGATTGCTGTACAAATCCGAAACGCGCGTCTGCACATCGAGCACCGCGGAAATCGCGCTTAGCGTGTACTCTCGCGGCTTCTCTTCATATTCGACGTAGGTCTCCGGCAGGGCCTTCTCGTCCTTCTGCCCGCAGACCACGTCCACCGCCTTGCCATCCACTACGCGATTCACGCGCAGCGTCCCGGCTTCGAGCGGCTTCCAGTCCAGCAGGCGCACCAGCCAGCGCGGCGTAATGGCCCCGTACTGCGGCGGCGTTTTGGTGACGTTCGCGAGCTGAAATGCTGCCTTATCCCCCAACGAGTGATGCGTAACATTCTCCGCCACGAGTCTCTCTCCTTTGCCCAACCCCGCGAATTTTCCGCGAGGCGGCCCTTATCGCTCCGTGTCTGCAAATCTTTCGCAACAAAAAGAATCTGCGAATGGCTCCGCGCTTCGCATAACCTTCCGGCGATTTTACCTTGTTCACGCGCCTACTTATACAACAAAACAAAAGACGCGGCTGCCCGCTCTCGGGCGGCGCGTTGGCGCGCAAGTTTCCCCGCGTCAACGCGTTCCTAGCGCGCTGCCATCATCAAAAATAACGCTAGCTTCCATGCGAACAACCGTACGTGCCTCGCGCAACGCACGATTCCTGCGGCACATCGAACTTGGTAACAAAACAAAATTGTAACGATTCCGCGGGCAAAGCGTGCGGTGCCCTCCACGCGGCGGCCAAGGAAATATAAAAGGAGCTGTTTATGAAAATGTCCAGAGTCGCGGTTCTTCTTTGCGGTGCTACGCTGCTGTTTTCTTCGGTGGCGCTCGCCGGGGACAGCAATAAAGGAACCCTTAAATTGAACGACCAGGTGGTTGTCGATGGCAAGCCCGTCAAGCCCGGCAACTACACGGTGGAATGGGATGGCAGCGGGCCGGCGGTACAAATCAAGCTGCTTCGAGGGAAGCAAACGGTGGCGACGTTGCCCGCGCACCTGACCGAGCAAGCCAGGACCTCATCGCAGGATGCCTACGGCACCTCGACCGCACCAGATGGCTCTAAATCGCTTACCGCCATCTACTTCAGCGGCAAGCGCTTGGCCCTGCAGATCGACCGGAACGGCGGCGGCCCGCAGCCATCCGCTAACTGAACCCGACTGGCGCCCAGGCCTTTCCGGTCGACCCGGGAAGGAATGGGCGCCGTATTTTTTGGCCGCTCGTTTGCCGTCGCGAGGTGCCTCTGCCCCTTTCCGAGCGGACTTTTCGATGCATTCCCGCAAATCTTTGGCATTGCCGAACCCCTGCCGCGTTCAATAGAATGGTCTCATGTCGGCTTCCACCGAGCTTCGAGCGCCAGCCCGCCGCTGTTGTCGGCGCTGCACTTGTGCCTCTTCTGGCGGAGCCAGGCTAGTCCCGTAGCATCGCATTCTAGCCCGTGGTTGTATGTTCCCACCGCCCAGAAGGACCAGGCCGGTGGGTTTTTTGTTTTGTAATTGGGTCAGGTAGTTGCACCAGGCGCATCGCACGCGTTGGCAGCAACGCGCGTGCGCCTCCGGTGGCGCGGTCGCCAAGTGGTAAGGCAAGGGCCTGCAAAGCCTTTATCGGCGGTTCGATTCCGCCTCGCGCCTCCAAATCTCCCACTCAGTACTAAGTACTCATGCCTGCCCGTTCCTCTGGCATTACGTTTTTACTCATAAAAAGACTCGCTGATACGTTTGCTGCTCTCAACTCACCACCCTCCGGAGGATTGGCGGCACGAGCGTGCGCGCTGGTCCGGCCGATTGGTAATCTAACGGAGGATCACATGCCCAAGTTCAAACTGGGAAAACACCTTCCCAAGGTTGATAGCAGGACTTTGATGTTCGCAAACTATCTCACCGCGCAGCTACCGCCCCCGCCCGCCGCCGTCGACTACTCAAAACCAGTCCCGGTTTGGCCCATGATGGGTAACGATAGCTACGGCGACTGCACATGCGCCGCCGCCGGCCACATGATCGAGGAATGGACCGCCAATACCGGCACGGAAAAAACTCTTGCCGATACGCAGATTCTCGCGGCCTACAATCATTTCGCCAAAGGCAACGCCGATGCGGGCGCCAACATGCTCGATGTCTTGAACTACTGGCGAAAAACCGGCATTGGCGGGGACAAAATCACGGCCTTCGCCCAGCTCGAGCCCAAGAACGACAACGAGGCTCGCGACGCCATCAACATCTTTGGCAATTGCTATATCGGCGTGGCTCTTCCGAACTTCGCCGTCACCCCCGGATCCAACTTTCTCGCCACCCCGTGGGTTCTTCCGCCCCAGGGTGCCGTCGGAAACGCCGCGCCAAATGCGAACAACGGCCACTGCATCCCGGCCGTCGCCTACGACACGCGCAACCTCTACGTCGTAACCTGGGGCGCCATAAAGTCCATGAGCTGGCAGTTTTACGACGCGTACATGGATGAAGCCTTCGCCGTCCTCAGCCCTGACTGGATCAGCGCAAAGGTGGGAACCTCGCCCTCCGGATTCAATATGGCCGCCCTGCGCCAGGACTTGGCCGCTGTAACTGCGGCGCCCTCAGCCTCGAGCGCCTCCGCCGACTGAAACGTTCCTCATCACGCGCGGCGTTTCCATTGCGAAGCGCCGCGCACCAAATGTGGCGATTCCTACGGAAACTCGCATCGCTTGAATCGCGCTTGGGAGGTCTGCTCTGAATCTGCGGGAAAATCCGGGCGGGTTGCTCCTGCCTCGAGCCTCGAGCCTCGCAGCTTGGCGCTGCTCCCTCATTCAATCTCCTCCTCGGTCAGCGTTGCTATGGGCGGTCCGCTCTCCGCACATTCCTAGGGAGAAGCGGAGCCGCCGACCCGCATCTCCCGCCCTTTTCTCTCGGTTCTGCGAAGCTCTTGCCCGGTTGCTCCGCCCCGTCCGGCGCAACAACCTGCCGCGTCTTCCGCTAGAATGGACGCTGCACGTTTGAGGAGCTTATCTGCGGCAAACAGCTTGTGTCATGTACCTCTCGGTCGATTCGCTGATCCCCGTGCGCGGGAGACCCTTTCCGGGACTCGACGAATTCAGCGCCAGCCTCGATCACTCCGGTGTTCCCTTCGTCTGGGTCACCAGCCGCACGCGGCTGCAGATGGATGAACCGCGCCGCAACAACGGCCACACCCATCCCTTCATCGCCGAGGGGGGCTGCGCGGTCTATCTGCCGGAAGACTATTTTCATCTGCGCCCGGAAAAAACGCTGCGCCTAGGACGCTTCACTAGCATGCCCATTGCCGAGCCGCAGCCCGCGGCCCAGGAAGCCTTGGCGAGTCTGGCGGAAGATACCGCCGTCGAAGCCGTTCCTCTGCGCAGCCTTTCCCCGCGCGAGCTGGCGCAGAACTCCGGTTTGCCCGCGCGCGACGCGGAAATGGCCCGCCAGCGCGATTTCGATGAGCTGTTCTTTTTCGCCGGCGCGTCCGACGCGGACGTCGCGCGCTTTGTTGCCGAAGCCCAGGTGCGCAAGCTGGCCCTCCGTCAGCACGGGGTGCTGTGGTCGTTAGCCGTCGGCGCCAGCCTGCAAAAATGCATCCGCGATTTGTCCAAACTGTACGATCGGGCATTGCGTTACCACGCCGTGACGCTCGGCGTGGCCGCTGCCGCAGAAGCTCCGGAGCTTTTTCCCTGCTGCGAACGCAACATCCTGCTGGCGAAAAGTTCGCCAGGCCCGGGGGTTTTTCAAAACGACGAAGAGGCACCCGGCGATGCCGCGCCTGCGGAAGAGGAATCCGAGACCGAACGTTCTGAGGAAGAGCATTCCGCCGAGGCGCAGCCTGGCGCCAAGCGTTCCCCGGCTCGAGTCGCGAAGGATCCCACGCTCGGCTCCTACAGTCTCAGCATTCCCCTACGCGCGCCGGAGATCTGGGAGCAACTACTTGAAACCGTGGGTTCGCGAAGTTACAAGTGAAACCGCGAGCCAAACGCAGCGGAATGTGGAGCCCAGGGCGAAGGAAAGCATTGGGAAAAGAAGTTGCTCGAATGCGCGTTCCTCTTGCCCAGTGGCCCCGTTTGCCGCGCCGCAAGTTTTTGTGCTGCGCAGCGTAAAGCCCCTGTTTCCTGCGATCTACGTACGCGTCGGTGGCCCTGCGGCTACTGGCCTGGAAAATGCCTCAGTGAGGTGACGGGCGTGTTCCCCGGCGCGCCCCGTGGGCGCTCGTCTGGAGCTGCCAGAGCCTGGAAGTCGGCGCGCGTACTAGGAGATCCCTGACCATGAAATGGCTGATTCGCTCCATCACCATGCCGGCCAACGAGTCGAAGATGAGTCTGGTGCTGGCCCTTTGCGCTATGACCATGAGCGTGATGTCCCTGGCTCTCGTGTGGCAGGCTGCGGTCATCGCGCAGCAGCGCGAAGTAATTCAGTGGCTGGCGAAATTGAAATTGGGCATCTGAACCTCGCGTCGGCGGCGCGAAAGTAAGCAGCGCATGAAGGCTTCCGCCGCAGCCCGTGGGAACGGCGCGGATCATTTAAAAGTGGATTAGTACCTTGGAACAGGTTTGCTACTTGTACCATTTCTTGCGAGACATTTTTCGCAGGTTATGCTTGAATAGTGCCATTCTACTCGCTGCTGCGGGGGGAATCGGTTATGAAACACATTTTACGGTTTGCTTTGACGGCGTACAGCGTGTTGCTGATCGGCGGAGTTGTCCCGGAAATGGTATGCGGCAGTCCTGCGCCGATGGCCGCTGCCGCGAGCATGGCTGCACCGGACAATCCCGCGTCAGCGCATGACCGGCACGGGCATCGCACCAACCGCGCGCACGCCCGGCGGCGTCACCACCACCACCACCCGCATTCCTGATTGCGGCGCGGAAATTATCGCCGGCGGGTTTTGTTTCGCAATTTTCCCACAGCCGATTTTTGCGCGCTTTGTCGCCGCGCGGGCGCCAGAGACGAGACTTGTGCGCCGCACTTACCGCGTCTTTTGCCGGGTGTGCGGACGTGCGCTACTTGATGAACAGCGTCTCGCGCAACTGGTCGCGGCTGATGAAGGATTTGCTGGTGCGGTAACGCGAGAAGAGATCCTGAATTTCGCGGTTCTGGTAAATCTTTTGCGCCGGGCAAATCGTGGCCGAAGAAATCACCTGTAAAGTATTGGAATCGGCTACGCGATAACGCTGAAACCCTTCCGGTTTTTTGCTGTGGAACATGGCGAAAACCACGGCTCCGGGACGCAGCAACTCGGTGATCCAGGCGATGGTCTGTTTGGCGACCGCGGGCTCGAGATAGTCGAGTAAATCCCAGAGCAAAACAGCGTCAAACGACGATTTCGAATATTGCAGGTTGCCGGCCAGAAAGCGCTCGGCGCGACCCGCTGGAGTCATATCGAGAGAATCAGGCGCGGCGATATTGGCGCGCAGGCGGGCTTCTTCCTCGGTTAGAAACTCTTTCCAGCCCCGCAGAATGTCCTCGGCAGTGACGCGGAAGCCGCGCTCGATAAAGAAGCTGAGTGTGGTCTGCCAAGCGGGGCCGAGATCGAGCAAAGTGCCGCGCCCGAGCCCGTCGAGGTTCCAGAGCAATTCCTTGAGGCCGTTCGAGATGCGGTTGAACTCCTGCATTTGCGGAGGGCGGGTAGAGCCCACGGCGGCGACGGTGGCGTGTCCATTGCCATTGTGCGACTTGCCGCCAGAGTGCGCAATAGGGGTGGCGCTGTTGCGCGTTGCCCCGCTGCTGATGCCGATGCCAAGTTTGTTTAGGAAGCCCATCGATTAGTCCGCCGCCGAACTCGAACTGCTGGAACCCTTGGCCGTCGCGGCCACGGACTTGGCAGGAGACTTGCCCGCTTCGACTTTGCCGCGCAAGGTGGCGCCTTCTTCGATCGCCAGGCGCTCGGTGCGCACTTCGCCGGCTACCTGCCCGGTGCTCCAGAGCTGAACCTTTTCGCGCGCGGTGATGTTGCCCTCGATGCGTCCGCTCACCATCACTTCACGGGCATCGACGTCAGCTTTCACCGAGCCGTTGGGACCGATGGTCAGCGTTCCGTTGGACAAATTCAGTTTGCCTTCAACGACGCCGTCGACATAAAGATCTTCGCTGCCGGTGAGCTCGCCTTTAATTTTGATCCCCTGGCTGATGGACGCGCCCGAACGCGCTGCGGACGCCAGCGGCGCGCTGACGGCGACAGGAGCGTTGGTTTTCGCAGCTGGGAACGAACTGGCGATCGGAGTTACGCCAGGGGCAACAGCCGGAGTGGCCGAAGGCTCGGCACCTTGGGGCTTCGCATCGTCTTTACGCCACATATGTGAGACACCTCGACCCGTGATGGGCTAGCGAAGTCGCGTCTCTACTGGGAAGGGCTGCGACTAGATGAACGAAGATAGTACAGCACTTAGCCGGTGTAAAGGGGAATGGGGAGGGGTAAATATGGGGTGTTTCGTGAAGGTCTACACCACTAATGGTGGTTTTCGTGCCGCTCACCCCCAGCATTCTGGGTACTAGATTTGTCTCAACCTTGCGACAGAGGAGCGTGGCGCAATTCCCACATGGCGACCATGAGGCCGGCCACCTCCTGTGTTAACTCTTTCAAAGACTTACGCTTTTCCCACCATTGCTCGGGGTCAAAGTCGCCATCGCGGGCACTGACCACGGCCAGGTCAACGCCTTGCGGGCCTTGTGGAAAAATATGGCGAAAAATATAGCTTGCGCGGCGCGTGTGGTAATTGGAAGTCACGATCATCAGGCTATGCCATTTTTTCTGAACGACCAATGCGCGCAGCGCTTGCGCTTCTTCCCGGGTGTTATCGGCATCTTGCGGGAAGACCAGGATATTTTCTCTGGGGACGCCACGTTCGACTAAATCGTGTTGCATTAATTCGGCGATGCCCGCGTAGGGACGAAGGCGACGGCCACTGGCAACGACGATGGGAGCCTTGCCTTCGCGAAATAATTCCGCGGCGCGGGTGACGCGGTCAGCATAAAAATTGTCGTCGCTGAGGACGATGATGGCATCGGCGTGGTCTAGGGATTCATTGACGATCCAGGACTCGCCTATGAATCGCAGCATGGGGCGGCGCGCCAGGTAAAGGGCGCCGCAGAGGGCAACGAGAAAAAGGAGCGCAAGGAGCGTAGTGACTATTCCGCCGCGTTGCGGTTGGCGATTTGTGCGCCGGAACAATGCTCGCGGTGACGAAGCCGGCCAAGCGAGCTGGGGAGATTTCCGCTTCATGAATTGGGATCGAGGGAGCGCAATTTTTGCGCGGCTTGCTCGGGCAGCAAGGCGTTGAAATAAACTTCTTTGATGCTGTAGGACTTGCTGCGGGTTTCCACAATGGGCATGATTTCGATGTGCCAGTGGTAGTCGTCGGCGAGAGTTTTCCAGTATCCGGCGAGTTCGCCTTTCTTGCTGCGCGTGTTCGGCGAAGTGTGCACGACGAGATGGAACGCCGGCGCAACCTTTTCCAAACGGCGCAGGACGCGGCCGAGGAGCGCGGCAAGGTGGCGGCGATTCGAACCGGCGCGGGGCTGCTCGAATAAGTGATTGTGGCGGCGATGCATGAGCCAGGTTTCATAAGGCACGCGCGAGGCGTAGGGGCAGAGGGCGTAGTAGTCGCCTTGCACGTCGACGATCCGTTTGCCGGATTTCTCCTCCTGGCGGACCATGTCGCAAAAAATGCAGCGCTCTTTTTCCTTGTACCACTCGTGAGAGGCGGTCAGTTCGTACTTGATGCGGCGCGGCACGAAGATGGTGGCGGTGATTTGCGAGTGAGCGTGGGCAAATTCTTCGCCGGCCATCGCGCCTTGATTTTTGAAGATGCTTACGTACTTGAAACGCGCGTCTTTCTTCAGGTCCGAGATGCGCGCGCCCCAAACGGACAGGATGCGATCGATTTCGTCATCGCCGAATTGCGACATGCGCTTGTCGTGCTGGCGGGTTTCGATGACTACTTCGTGCGCGCCGGTGGCGCCCATTTTGTCGTAGATGCCCTCGGCAAAACGGGCCGTTTCGCCTTCGATGCGATACAGGGGATCGGGGTGAGCGATGACGCGGACCTGCCAGGTGCCCTCGGCAGGATAAGACAGGATCGGCGGGAGTCCCTCGACGCTTTCAGGCTCGAGCGGGCAGGCTTGCGATTCGCCAAGAGATTCACGCTGGCCTAGGACTACCCAGCTTTGCGTAATAGGATCTTTTCGTAGTTCCATACTGGTCGTTTTTGGGGCGCGCAGGAAATGCGCTTGCGCGAATCCTTGCTGAAAAAATTTAGTTTAGGGCTTCTGTGTGTGCAGTAAGTCTCTTTCGCCGTTCACCGATTGTCAAGCAACGCGAAGCGGGCAATTTGCAGTTTGGTACCCGTGCGATAGACTCTCGCTCATGTTATTCATGGTAATTGAACGGTTTAAAGGGGGCGATCCCAAGCCGATCGGCGAGAGGTTTAAGAAGCACGGGCGGATGCTGCCGGACGGGGTTGTTTATCACTCGAGCTGGGTGGATGCGGCGGCCGGCAGCTGCTTTCAGATTATGGAGGCTCCGAACGCGGAATTGCTCGAAGGCTGGATCGCCCGATGGAAGGATTTGGTGGACTTCGAGGTTATCTCGGTACAGACCTCCGCTGATTTCTGGAGCACCCTTTCATAATCAGGAGACGCGGGGCGGCCCAACAATCTCGTGGACGGAGACCTCCAATTCATGCACGAAGCGCTCGCAGAGGCGCGCGCGGCCGCAGCCGCCGGAGAGGTTCCGATTGGCGCGGTGCTGGTGCGGGGTGGCGGGATTGTGGCGCGCGGCGGAAATCGCACCATTCGCGATTGCGATCCCACGGCCCACGCGGAGATTGTAGCGCTGCGGGCTGCGGCGCAACATTTTGGAAATTACCGTCTGGCGGAGACGACCTTGTACGTGACGCTGGAGCCTTGCATTATGTGCGCCGGAGCGATGATCCAGGCCCGGGTTGCGCGCCTGGTTTATGGCGCGGATGATGCGAAGGGCGGAGCGGCGCGGACTTGCTTTGCGGCGCTGACGCATGGAGCGCTGAATCATCAGATTCCGTTTGAGGCCGGATTATTGGCGGAAGAATCGGTCAAGCTGCTGCAAACCTTTTTCGCCTTGAGAAGGTAGGAAGCCCCTTTGCATTTTGTCGACCGCTGAGGCGATGATCAGCTAAGTCTGGCGCACACGAATTTCGCCGGCGCACTCTGCCGGGGCGTAGAAACAGGGCGCAGTAATTGCCGATGAATGCGGCGCTCTGTTAGGATTGAGAGGAAACGACCGCGGAGAGGTGGCTGAGCGGTTGAAAGCACTCGCCTCGAAAGCGAGCGTGCGGGAAACCGTACCGTGGGTTCAAATCCCACCCTCTCCGCCAGTTCTTCTCTGTACGGACCGAAGACATCCTTTACAGAAGGTTCCGAAGACATTTATCGAGGGCGCAGTGAGAATGCTGCCTTACCCTTTTTCCGTCAGAGAGGTGCGATGGCGATCGCCGTAAGGCCAGCCAGGAAAAACAGAAACATCAGGGGAAGCAGACGCCTCGATGAGGCGGGGCCGGTTGCGAATTCGCGCCATACAAAAACACCCCATACAGCGGAAACCATGGTCGCACCTTGACCTATGGCATAAGAAACAGCCGGTCCGACAAGGTGCGCGTGCGAGGCGACAAAATTGCTGACGGCACCCGTACACCAGATGGCGCCTCCCAGAACGCCCCAGAAGTGCCATGAACCCTTGGACGCGAAGTAGTCTTGCATGGAGACCGGCGCGGTTTCCGTGATCGGATGTCGCATCAAAAAAAAGTTGACGGGAATCGCGCACAAAGCGGTTCCCAGGCCGAAGAACAGTGCCACGGCGTAGGGGCCCAGCGAACGCTCGCCAGAAATTGCCTTGGCAACCAGAGGATAGAAAACGCCCATTAGAATTCCGCACACCAGGCTCAACTGAATTCCGCGTGAGCTGATTTTCTTGCGTTCCGCTTCGCGTCGGCGGTATGCGATCGCGTCGAGCACGATGGCCAGGACGACGAGCGTGACGCCACCAAAGAGCAGAAGCGGGTTTCCGGTGGGCGACAGTGCATAATTCAGAAGAACACCGACGACCAGTGCCAAGCCGATACCAATTGGAAAGGCCACCGCCATCCCTGCGATGTCGATGGCCGCGACCAACAGGAGATTCGCAATATTAAAAACGGCGCCTCCCGCGACCGCGAATATTATATGGAGTTGGTCCGCGTGACGGATGTCTGCGAGAAAACTTAGGCCGGAACTACCGGCGCTACCGAACGTAAAGCCCCATGCGAGAGATCCCGCCAAGATCCCAATTACGTAATCCCAGTAAAAGAGTTGGAACGCGTAGCCGGGCGTGAGCTTCATGGTGTTGGCCCAGGAACCCCAACAGATCATGCTGATGAGCATGAAGAGAAGTGCCGCCAGGTAAGCTTCAGGCTGATACATGAGGCCTCCCGAGCGGCGTCGTGAGAGCGAATGGAAAGCAGGCGGGTGTCGTGAAAGCTTTCATAGGTTGCGTAGTTTAGACCAATAGCCAGCCATGTCAATCAAATTTGCCTGCGAAGCCGTGTCTGGAGAAGCGAAAGGGGGTGCCATTCTTCCTTGATAGTCGCAGTAGATCAGTAAGAGTTAGGCTGTTTGTCGAAGTACTCCGAATGACGAACACGCGCGCGTGTGCTTCGAGGGTATTGACAGCACGTAGGGAGTTTGCGTAAGGTGCATACCATTCCTCGGTGAAAGCTTTCATCTGCGGATTGGGATCGGTACCAGTTTCAGATTTGTTTCCTTCGATCGGAGCGCTTGGCAGTGAAACCCATTGTCGTCGTCGGCAGTATCAATCTCGATCTCGTGGTTCGCACGCGGCACATTCCCAGTCCGGGCCAGACCATTCTGGGCCAAAGCTTTCAGACGTTCTTTGGAGGTAAGGGCGCGAATCAAGCTGTGGGTGTGGCCAAACTCGGCTACTCGGCGGCCATCATTGGCAAAGTTGGGCTGGATGGGTTTGGCGACCAATTGCTGGAGGAACTTCTGCGTGTGGGAGTTGACGCGCAGGCGATAAAACGCGTTTCGCAATCGTCAGGCGTGGCCGTCATTACTACTGAGGACAGCGCGGAGAACACTATCATTGTAGTACCCGGCGCAAATGGAACGTTGAATCCGGACGATGTCGCAGACAATCTCCCGTTGTTGCGGTCAGCGGCCATGGTTATGGTTCAGCTTGAGATTCCCATGGAAACTGTACTTTCAGTCGCGCAGTTGTGTAACGAAGAAAATATTCCACTCATGCTGGATCCCGCTCCAGCTGCGAAGCTTTCTTCGGAGCTTCTTGCCGCGGTTACCTGGGTGACTCCGAACGAAACGGAAGTACGGCAGTTGACCGGTACTGTCGGGGAAATTGTCGAAGGCAACGAAATCGAGGAACTGGCGGAGCAATTGTTGCGCGCAGGTGCGCGAAACGTGGTCCTCAAACTAGGCGCGAAAGGTAGCTTTTTGGCCACGCGCGATGGCCTGCGGAGATCGATTCCAGCGGTCAGAATAACGCCGACCGATAGTACTGCCGCAGGCGATGCCTACAACGCGGCGTTCGCTGTTGCGCTTTGTGAGGGCCGAAGTCCGGAGGATGCGGCGAATTTCGCGTCGGCTGCTGCAGCCATCTCGGTGACGCGGGAGGGCGCGCAAACCTCACTGGCGACCCGCGCGGAGATCAGCGCGCTAATAGACTCCTGGGCGCGCTGAATTGCGAAGACAACTACTCACTGCGCGGCTGCTTTCGTGGCATGGCGGGGATTCCCGCGAAACAGCGATTACGAATTGGCACCCAATGACGCAACCGAATCTCGAACGCGCAATTGCGTAGGCAACACGATGGCCTGGCGATTTTTTTTGCTTCCTTCAATGCGCTCCAGGAGCAACCTCGCCGCGGTGTTTCCCATTTGGTAGCCGGGTTGGTAGACAGCGGTCAGCGCGGGACTTGAGTACTGCGAGAACTCCTGGCCGTCGAAGCTGATAATCGAAACATCTTCCGGACAAGACAGGCCCGACTCGCGCACCGCCGCCAAGGCACCGAGCGCCATCAAGTCATTGGTCGCATAAATCGCCGTCGGACGCGGCAATAAGCGCAGGAGGCGCATGGCAGCCTTTTGCCCGCTCTCCAAATCAAAGCGGGCTTCCTGAATGTGCTCTGGCGCCAGCGTGATGCGGGCCTCGCGCAGCGCGGATTCGAATCCATCTAGGCGCTCTTTTGCATTCGTTAATGTCAACGGCCCAGTAATAATTCCCAGATGGCGATGCCCCAAACGCAGCAAGTAATTGGCCGCCTCAGCAGAGCCCACGTGATTGGCCACCACCACGTAATCGCCGTCCCAGTCGACGGGTCTGCGATCGATGCATACCACGGGAACTCCTTGCGAACTCCATTTAATGGAACTGTCTACCGCGGGGATAACCAGCAACCCGGCGGGAAGAAAGGATCTCAGATCGTTGAGATACGTCACTTCCTTGCGCGCATCGTTGTCCGTGTTGCAAAGAATCAGCCGGAAGGAATGCTGGTAGGCGATATCTTCCACGCCGCGCACCACCGAAGGGAAAAAGGGGTTGGTGATATCGGGAATAATCATTCCTATGATGTTCGTTTTATTTAGCCGGAGTCCGCGGGACAGTTGGTTGGGTGTGTAGCCCAACTCTTGCGTGGCCTGCAGCACGCGTAGGCGCAGTTTCTCCTTGACCGTGGCGTTCCCGTTGATAACGTTCGAGACCGTGCCGAGCGACACCCCGGCCGCACGCGCGATCTGATGCATGGTCACAGGCCTGCTGTGCGACTTGTTAGGCTCTTTTTTCTTACTCATCTGCCCTATTTGCTCAGTATCGAAAACGGATAGGGTGCACCGCAGAACGATATGCGTACGTTCGTATCGTAGGTTTAGTGCAGCACTTCAGGCAAGGTGGTCTTAATATCCGCAGAGGCGTCTATCACGCAACGAAACCCGATCGCGCCCGAACGATCGATGCTCTCCGCCATCAAAAGGTACTTTCCATGTTGCGATAGTTTATAGGCTTGCGGGAAGTACCATTTCGAGCCCTTCGGCTGATAGTGGCTACCGCCGCGAAGCACCGCGCTCGCCGTGTGGGCATCGCGATACTCGTCCGTCCACTGCCAGACGTTGCCAATGAGGTCGCTGACGCCGAACGGGCTATCTCCCTTCGGCGTGGTATTTATGTCTGCCGCAGGCGCCATGTCGCGACCTTTGTCGGCTGCCGGAGCGCCATCTTTCGCCCAATCATTTCCCCAAGGATAGACGCGCTCATCGTCGCCTTGTGCCGAATACTGCCATTCCCATTCATGTGGCAGCCGTTTTCCAACCCACGCTGCATACGCGCGTGCGTCCTCCAGCGATACCCAAGTGACCGGTTTGTTGGCCCAACCGTCGGGATAACCTCCGTTTTTCCAATCCTTGAGAAAGTTGTGATCGTCTTTGGGCCGATAGTGCGTTGCATCGAGGAATTTCTTGAATTGGTCGTTGGTCACAAGGTTTTTGTCGATATAAAAGCTCGCAATATGCAACCGCTGCGCGTGGTATCGGCGAGCCGAGGTTTCCCATGGGTACTGAAAATCGACACCCTCATCATTCATGCCTTCGATCTCGATCCCATTGACCTTAAACAAAAAGTCCGCGGCTGGAATCAGCTTCATTCCTTGCGGTTCCACGGCAGCCCCATTCGCGCGTTTTTCGGAAGGTTGCATTGGCACAATCTCCTGTGGCAGGGTGGTCCATTGCGCAGAGAATTCTTGCAGCGGCTTTTTGCTCAGTGCGTTCATGGTACCCTGAACCTTCTCAAGTTCAGGATCGCTCGGACCCGTCGTCTCTAGGATCGCGCCATAACCTTCCGATTCGAGCGCAAATTCCAGCACGCTGTGATCCGTTTCTTTTCGTGGATGAATTTCGAGGCCGTGCCAAACGTCAAAATAGCGCGCTCCCGCACGAAAGGGAATGACCAATTGCCGTCCTGAAACTGGGTATTGGTTGCGATTGACCACCGTCCACAGCGTGCGGCTCGCGGACGGCCATTTACTAGCATAAACGCCGAATTGTTCCGTGTAGGTATGCGGCTCCCAGTCAGGGCTGACCAGTAATGGAGCTAGCGCCCGCTCGATGGTCGCTACCCTCCTCACCGTTTCCGCATCGCGCGGCGTCAGTTGATTCCAAATGCCCCATATGTTTTCCCAAGTCTCGAATCCGGCCCCATTGAAAAACGCGGCCTGCAAATCATCGAGATGGTTGTGCGCCCAGCGGTCGCTGACATTCACCATATGTCTCGCGTCCAGCCACTTATAACGGCTGATCGCTGGAACGAAATCGTACTTCCAATATCCCCAGCTCATGACATTGATCCCGACGTTGGCGTCGCCACCCATCCCCACTTCCGGTTCCAGCGCCAGCGCATGATGAAGTGTTTCCGCCGCACGCAAATAGGTCGCCGGCATTCCCTCCTGCGTATCGCCATTGATTCCGTCGGCGTCCACGGCAACCATCTGCTGAACGAGCGCCTCCGCATCCGAAGTTCCTTCGTTGTGTGTTCCCTGATCCCACAGCATGCTCGGAAAAAAAACGCGAACATTCCGGCGATGAAAGCCCGCCACCATCTTCTTCACGCCCGTGATGCCGCCGGGCAAATCGCGAAACAAGTCGTACTGGTTGCGGCTGTCGATCCCTATATTCGAGTAGGTATGCCACACCAGCACGCTGTCGATTCCGCCGTACCGTTTATCGACGTCGTCCAGATAGCGGTCTACCGTATACTCATTCCGAGTCGAATCGAAAAAAAACCGATCGTGAATCATCATTTGCGGTTGAATAAAGCTGGACTGCGTCCACTTCAAATCGTTGCGATCGTACTCCGTGCGGTCCAGACCTGCGCGAATCCGCCGTTCCATCCGCCAGTGACGGACGTCCTCGAGCCAGTTCTCCACCTCGGCGCGACTGCATGTTTTTGGCGCGCTAGGTGAATTCCACTGCGGTACCGGCGCGCAGTTCGGTCCAGGAATCTGTTCAAAGGCCGGGGGCGAAGCCGTGTCTTGACCAAAAGTCGGCTGCGGCAGAAAAACAACGGCCGCCAATATCAATACACAGATGGCTATGCGCATCGTCAACCCTCTCTATGGACCGGAAACACTGCGAACATAAAAGCTTTCATTTGTGCTTATAGCAACGGAGACACCTATCCCCGGCTTGGTGCTCACGCTAACACGGCCCCCGGGATTATGCCAAGCGGTGTTTTCCATGTCGGCGAACCCATCGGCGATAAACGACCTCGGGTCGCTTTGGGACTCAGAATTGGCGCGAAAGGCAGCAAAATGAACATTTCTTCAGCCGACCGCTGGGGCGGAGAATCTGCTGCGGACGCCAGAAGACCCAGTGCCCAGGGCTGCAGAATCGAAATAAGCATCAAAAAGACGGCAACTCTGAATAAAAATTGTTGACAATAAAAATAGTCTGAAGATACTATGCGCCATTCTTATGAAAGCTTTCATTTGCGGCTTTCGGTTTTCTGTTCCCGGCTATTTCACTAAGGAGTCCTCGACATGAAGCGGTTTGCTTACCTCCTGGCGTCTCTCTTTTTTCTATTTTTCGCGATGGCTGCCGCTTCCCCGGTTTTCGCGCAGTATGTCAGTAGCATCGAGGGAACCGTTGTTGATTCGAGCGGTGCCGTCGTGGGCTCCGCTCAAGTGACCATCACCAACCAGGACACCAACGTCTCTCAGACTCTCACCGCGGACAACCAGGGCCTCTTCCGCTTCCAGGAGCTACCCCCGGGCGTTTACCGGGTCGAGGCCAAGGCCGCTGGCTTCGAGGTTTGGAAGCTCACCGACATTCATGTGGAGGGGAATCAAACTCGTACCGTTTACCCCAAGCTGGTGGTTGGAAAGCAGGAAGCGACTGTTCAAGTCACCGCCGAGGCCGGAAACGTGGAGACTGCCAAGTCCAGCGTCGGCCGCACGCTAGAGACGAAGACCATCGAGGACGCTCCTCTCGTCGGCGCCAGCATCTATGCCAGCATCGCCACGCTCTCTCCTGGAGTGACCGGCAGCGGTGGCGCATTCGGCGGAGCCGCTTCCTCGGGCAGCCAAGGAACCAACTCTTTTAGCGTTGAACCGGGCTTTCAGATCAACGCCGCAGGCCAACGCCAGGAGGCAAACGAGTACCAGGTGGATGGCTCCAGCGTGAACGGCAACTCCCGCGACGGCATCGCCAACCTCCAGCCCGAACCGGATACCGTTGCCGAACTTCGTGTTTCCGCCGACGTCATTTCCGCGGACAAAGGCCGGGAAAGCGGTGCGTTAATTGAGGTCTTCACCAAAGCCGGCACAAACTCATTCCACGGCAGCCTCTCGGAAATGCACACAGACAATGCGTTGACGGCGCGTACGGTGTTTCAGTCGGAAGTGCCAAAATTCCGGCGGAACGACTTCGGTGGAACCATCGGTGGGCCGATCTTCAAGAACCACACTTTCTTTTTCGGCTCGATTTTCTACCTTCGTTCCCAGCAAGGCGTCACCTTTGAGCAAAACGTGGAAACCCCGCAATTCGCTGCTTACGTCGCGCAAAACTTTCCCAATTCCGTGGCCACGCAATTTTTCAGTCGCGGCGCTCCCGGACAGGCGCCCACCAGCAATTTCGTGACCGTCGGCCAATTGGAGTCTGAATTCACTAGCCCCTATCCTCTGCCGAATATCCCGACTAACCTGGTCGCGGAAGGGCTGGCGTCCATTAGCCAGTCACCAATCAACAACGGCGCACAGTATCACTTCCGCATAGACCACAACTTCCGCAACGACCTGGACCATCTGTACGTGAGCGTTTTTAAGGACAGCACGCCAGGCGGTGTCGCTAACCCCCGTCCCGCTTTCGCGTATGTCAGCCCGAACGATTCCTGGTTCGCGAAAGTGGATTACGTGCACACGTTTTCCAGCAACATCGTGAACGATCTGGGCTACACCTACGTTCGAGCCATCGGCAATCAGCCCGATGCCAAGGGCGCGGGCGACTTACCCAACGTGTATTACATCGGCGGCGTGGACAGCACTTTCAGCCAATGGGGGCCCTCCGGTTGGGCGCACAACAACTGGAACGCTCACGATGTTCTCTCCTTCAACAAGAATGCGCACAGTATACGCGTGGGCTTCGATTTGGACCGCCAGCAGGATCTGGATAACTTCACCAATGGCCTGGTGCGCCCCTACTTCTACTTCATCAACATCCTCGATTTTGCAACCGACCGGCCTTTCTATCAGAGCGGTCCCATCGTCAACCCGACCACCGAAGCCGTGTCCGAAAATCTCTATCAGCGCATTCTTATGCTTTATGCGGCGCCCTTCGTGCAGGATGATTGGAAGATCAACCGTCGTCTGACTCTCAACCTGGGCGTGCGCTGGGATTATTTTGGCCATATCGCCTCCATGACCAATGGCACCGAGCCCATCCCGCTTTTCCACCCGGGCGCGGGAGCGACGTTTGCTGAGCAGGTCGCGGACGGCTATATGGCCACCAACGGCCCCAACGGTTTTGTCACTCCGAACCGCCAGTATCGCTTTGCTCCACGCGTAGGTTTAGCGTGGGATATTTTCGGCGATGGCTCCACATCACTCCGTGCAGGCTGGGGCATTTACAACGACCGTGTCGGCGACCTCTCGTATGTGAACGCCAACCGCACCAACAGCCCGGATTTCGCGAATCCGACTGTAGACATTTTTAACGCAGGAACCACGCTTGCAGATTTTTCCTACATGCGAGGCAATGCCGACGGAACCGGCTTCCTGCCGCCTCCTGGAATTACTTATCAGCTCGATCCGAGCGGCGGACTTGTGGGCAATCGTACTGCCGTCGGCGGCGTCGATCAGCATTACAAGGTTCCCATGGTCCAGAATTGGAGCCTCAGCATCCAGCGCAGAATCGGCGCTGACTTCGTGCTCGAAGGCGATTATTTCGGTACGCACAGTGATTACCTCTATCTGCAAACCGACGTCAATCGGTTTGTTGGCGACCTTGTAGTCAACGGCGGAACTTTGGCTCGTCTCAACCCTAGTTTCGCCTCCGTCGTTTTCGGAAGGACCATCGGCAACTCGAATTCCGATTTGGCATCCTTCAGCATTTCGAAACGCTTTGCCAAACGTTACGGATTTCACGCCATCTACACCTTCGGAAAATCCCTGGACGACGTGAGTAGTAACGACAACGGCGTTGGCAATTCCGACGGCGGCTCTGAAGCGGTGTTTAACGCCCAGAATCCTTTCGGCCAATACGCATTGTCCGATTTCGACGTCCGGCACCGTTTGTCGATTGACGGCGTGTGGGATATTCCCGGTTTCAACAACGGAATTGCCCATGCCATCACCAGCGGCTGGACTGCCTCCCCGGTCATCATTCTTCAGAGCGGCCTGCCCTTCACGGTCTACACCTCGGCGGCCTATCCCACCGGCGACTACAACGCCGACGGCTTCGGCTTCGATGTTCCGGACGTTCCAACCTTCGGAAACCACATCAGTTCCAGCCGATCGGACTTCATCAAAGGACTATTCCCCGCATCGGCCTTTCCAGCCCCCGTTGCCGGAACGGAAGGCACCCTGGGCCGTAATACCTATGAAGGACCCGGCCTCGCCAACGTGAACTTCAGTTTGCGTCGCGCTTTTGGAATCCCCTTTTTCGGGAAAGAAGCCTCACTCCAAATCCGCGGTGAGATCTTGAACCTCTTTAATCGGGTGAATCTGACCAATCCGGTCAGCGACTTGTCGAGTGGCTCTTTTGGAAAATCCATCGACCAGAACCTGCCCAGGCAGATTCAGGTATCGGCCAAGTTCTCCTTCTAGTCCACCGGCTCATCCGGTCCGCCGGCCTGCGTCCGACGGTTGGATAGAAGCAGCAAGCGCGTTATCGTTGGAATGTGTATCTCGCAATGGCCTGCTGCGCAGTGGACGATAGGACGAAATTTACTCGCGGTTTTTGGAAGCGCTCGCTAGCATGGGTGTTTCTCGCCAGCCTGCTCTTCGCTGGAGTTTGCGCTGCCGACGAGCCGACGCCGCAACAAATTTCCGCGGAGCTGCAGTCTGGAAGATTCGACGACGCGCTGAAAGACAGTGCCTCGCTGCTTGCTGCGCATCCCAACGATCCGATGGCCGAGACCCTTCACGGCCTCGCGCAACGGGGCGTCGGATCCTGGAAGGAAGCACTGGAAAGCTTCGATAAGGCGCTTGCAAAGGCTCCTTCATTCCCCCCGGCGCTCAAAGCGGCCTCCGAGACGGCGTACCTCAATAAAGATCCCCGCGCTATCGGTTACTTGCATCGCCTCTTGCTCCTGCAGCCGGGCAATGCGGTAGCCAACGCCATGGCTGGCGCCCTCGCGTATGAGCGCGGCGACTGCTCGACCTCCGTCCGCCACTTTGCGCGCAGTGGCGCCACACTTTTCCATAGCGAGATCGCCGCTTCGCAAGACAGTGCGTGTCTCCTGAAGTTGCATCGACCTTCGGAAGCTGTTGCCGTTCTTCAACAAGCCGCAGCGGCCGATCCCGCCAACAAAACGCTGCAATATAACCTCGCGGTGGCCCAGTTGCTGAACGGACAGCCCGGCGACAGCGTAACGACCATGAAATCCCTGACGGCCTGGAGCGATCCAAACGCCGACGAGTTGAATCTTCTGGCTTCCGCGCAGGCGGCAGCGGGCGACGGTGAAGGCAGCGTGGCATCGCTGCGTAAAGCGATCGAACTAACTCCGGCCCAGGAAGACAACTACCTCGACCTCGCCACCATGTCTCTCGAACACGATAGCCCTACGCCCGCGCTCGAGGTTGCCGATGCCGGCATACACAACGTCGCTCGCCCCTCATATCGGCTGTACGCCGTCAGGGGCATGGCTCAGGCAGAGCTGTCGCACTACGATGAAGCACAGTCGGATTTCTCCAAATCCCTGGAGCTACAGCCTGGCAACCCTGGCGCGATTGCTGGCAAGAGCCTTTACTACACGCACTCCGATCAACCCGAAAAAGCCGTCCAACTCCTTCGCGAAAAATTGCGCGCTTCTCCGGACGATCCGATCTTGAACTATCTGTACGCCGACGCGTTGGCCAGAACCGGCCCTGAAGTCGCCGCTCCGCAATTCAAGGAAGCGCTGAGGGCGTTAGAGCGTTCGCTCAAAGCGAAACCCAACTATGTGGAAGCCCTAGCTTTACAAGGGAAGCTTTACATTAAGGCGGACCAGCTTCAGGAGGCTTCGCGAGTGCTACAACAAGCCGTCCGCGATGATCCTGGCAACCGCGCCGCCATGAATCAGTTGTTGTTGGTATTCCGGAAATTGGGCAAGCGCGAAGAGGCTGCCAAAATCGCGGAACGCTTGACCGCACTACTAAATCAGGATCGCAAGAATCAGGAAAAAGTTCGTGTCAACGAGCCCGAGTAGGTTTCTCCCGTCGCGTTTCCGTGAGCTAATTAGCTCGACGGAAGTATCTGCTCGTTGTCTCCCCATCCCGCCGAATGCACGATCCCCGTGCCTTCTTTGATCGTCACCATCCGGTTCACGCGCAGGTCCTTGTAGGTCTCGCTCTTTCCAAACGGCCAGCGAATTTCCAGTGTCACCATCTTTGCCTCGCCCAATCCAAAATGCAGTCGCTGGTCGTTCGCCGAATAAAAGCTGCTCTGGCTCGCCACCTCTTGCGCTTGGCGGTGCTTTCCGTAGCTGGCCTCCACCCGCGCACCGATCGCAGACCGGTTCGACGTGGTCCCGATTAGCTTTACCTTGATCCACGCGTTACCCCCGCTTACATCGTTCCGCAGCAGGCTTGGCGCCTCGTTCAAATTCACAATCAAGATGTCCGTGTCCCCGTCGTTGTCGAAATCTCCGAACGCGCATCCGCGGCTGCAATGCATTTCGTTCATGGCCGCGCCGCCTTGTCCAATCATCTCCTCGAATTTTCCTTGTCCCAGATTGCGGAACAATACCCGGGGAGTTTTTAACGGATACGCCGGTAAGCTTTTTTCAATTTCCGGATACACACTTCCCGTGACGAAAAAAATATCCGGCAGCCCGTTGTTGTCAAAATCGCAGATCCCCGCTCCCCAGCTGACATATCTCGTTTCGACCCCCAGCCCGGACGCCACCGTCATATCGTCGAAATCCCCTTTGCCGCTGTTGCGATACAGAATGTTCGTGTCATCCGCGAAGTGCGTCTTGAAAATATCGATCGCTCCGTCCAGATTGAAGTCGCCCAGCCCAACTCCCATCCCCGCCTGCTCGGACCCATCCTCGTTCAGCCCGACTCCCCGCAACAAGGCCTCTTCGCGGAACGTTCCGTCACGGTGGTTCATGAACAAAAGGCTCGGCGACGAATCGCACGCCACATAAATGTCGGGCCATCCGTCATTGTCGAAATCGCAGGCCACCGAGGTCATCCCATAGCTGTTGCGGGGGACCGCGATCTTGGACTCTTCGCTCACATCCGAAAACGTCCCGTTGCCGTTGTTGCGATACAGCGAATGCACCGGAAAGGGTAATCCTCGCGGCCCACAGTTGACCGGCACCCCCTTCCACATACAGTTGGCATTTTGTCCTGGGTGCGGGATGGCCGCCGGGTCGAACCGTAGGTAGTTCGCAAAAAATAAATCCAAATGCCCATCGCGATTGTAGTCGAGAAACGTGCAACCCGATCCCCAGCGCCTCCCGGTTTCCAGGAGTCCCGCCTCCTTCGTCACATCGGTGAACGTGCCGTCGCCGTTGTTGCGATACAGGATGTTCTGGCCCCAGAATGTGACGAAAAGATCGTCCCATCCATCGTTGTTGTAGTCGCCTACGCAAACCGACGAGGCCCATCCAACGTGTTCCAGACCCGCTTTGACCGTGACGTCCGCAAACGTCCCGTCTCGGTTGTTTCGGTACAACCGATTACCTGGGCCCGGGTCTCCACTCATCCGCGTTCCGCTGAGCAAAAAAACATCCAGCCAGCCGTCTTGGTCGTAGTCGATAAACGCGCAACCGCATCCGATAGTTTCGACGATCGTGTCTTTGTGATCGCTTTCCCCGTACACCGTGGCCAGGCGAAGTCCAGCCCCGCCGGCCACATCCGTAAAACTCGAAACCCATGGCAAGCCGGATGGTTTGCCTCGCGGTTGGGGTGTCGCATTGCGCGAGGACACACCCTGAAACAAAGCCCGGTGAAGACCGCTCACGGCCATCCCGGCGACAAAGTGTCTGCGCGAAAATTGCATCAAGAGTGACGAACGGAAACGTCGGTGAAGAGTGCGGCGAAATCGTCTCCGCAATTTTACACTGTTTGCTCGAGCGAGAGTACCCTCGGCGTCCAATGGCCAATGGTCGAGCAGTTCAAAAAGAATTCCAGTGGTCGCGCGACTGCGAAAACAACAAAAGGATGAATTCCGGTGAACACCACGCTATCGGCCGCGCCGAACGCCTTCGCTGCTTCCGTTCGAAGGCCACTAGGTCGCACTTACGCTGACTAGAACCTGTCCAGACGCACACGATTGGGCCAATCGAGTCGCCAATCTGATTTGGAACCAACGGGCTTGGTGTCTTTGGTGTCTGCTGGAGGCCGAAATTGGTGCTACTTATGCAAAACAGTTGAAGCAGTTGCAATAGGCGAGAATCGAGAAATCACCTGTATCCATGCGATTTGCATGCATATTGAAGAAAACACAGCATGAAAAACACAGCATGATGTGTCAACCCCCAGGGTGAGTATCCCACCCTCTCCGCCAGTTTTTTAATATACGCATTTTCAATCCGTTACGGATTTCTTACGTTTTCGCGTATCAGACGTGTATCAAGCTCGCTCTTTTCCTAGCTATCGCGCGTCTAAGATCAGCGAGGAATTTATGAGCCTTGTATTCTTCGCTTTGACTCTGCTCTTCGTTCCGCAAGCCGCTTCAAAACCGGACGCGGGTATCGAGACGCGCGGAGACCACGCAATGGGTTTCTCGCACGAGACAACCACTCATCACTTTCGTCTCTACCAGTTCGGTGGCGCGATAGAAGTTTCTGCTAACGATTCAAAAGACCTGACCAGCCGAGACCAAATTCGGATGCACTTGAGCCACATTGTTACCATGTTCGCCCAGGGCGTTTTCAATGTGCCTATGTTTATCCACGACAAAATGCCTCCCGGGGCTTCCACGATGAGCAAGTTGCGCGACCAGATTCGCTATCAGTTGGAAGACACGCCGCAAGGGGCGAGGATTGAGATTGTTACCAAGAACAAAGAGGCTCTAACGGCGATTCACGATTTTCTTCGGTTTCAGATTTCGGACCATGAGACTGGGGACTCGGTCGAAATCAGCAAGCCGTAAGGACTTCAAGCCGAACCCACTATCTAATACCGAATCTTTTCCTCTCACGCTTTGCGCCCCGCGGTGACGCCGCAGCGCCAGTCAATTAACGCGCAGACTCGCTAGTATCGGATCGCTCGCTCATCCGCCACTGGCCGCCTCATCGAGCCGCGTCTGTCGAATTTTGCTCCAGGGATTGTAGCGGCGCTGCGTGACGGCCTGCGAACGACCGGATCTGCAAGACCTTTGGGAGTACTTGGGCGCGGCGCGTGTTTATTCCAACTGCGATGTAGCGGTAATCTGCAAGACATGAAGCAACTGACCAACCCGCGATGGATCACCGCGAAGGGCATGCTA
>JBEKSZ010000042.1:0-31757 GCA_049516615.1 Candidatus Acidiferrum sp.
CGAAAACGAATTGCTTCGTGTAAGAGTTGATCGGCAAACGGGCTGCATAACCAGCCTACTCGATAAGCGCAGCCAAACTGAAGCGCTGGCGCCCGCGGACACCGGTGCCGGCGGACCCAAGGCCACAACTTGCGGAAACCTCTTGCAGGCCTTCCGCGACAAGCCTAAAGAATGGGACGCCTGGAACATCGATGCGGACTTTGAAAAAGAGCACTGGGATCTCGACAGGGCGGACCAAGTCACGCTCCTTGAATCCGGCCCCTTGCGCTCCATCATCCGCGTCAAGAAGCATTTCCAGAATTCCTCATTTGTGCAGGATGTCACGCTCACCGCAGGCTCTCCACGCGTGGACGTAAAAATGTCTGTGGACTGGAACGAGAAACACGTCCTGCTCAAGGTGGCCTTCCCGCTCAGCGCGCGCAGCGATAAAGCCACGTTTGAAATTCCCTATGGCTCGATCGAACGGCCCACCACGAGAAACTCACCCGCCGAGCAAGCCCAGTTCGAAGTTCCCGCCCTGCACTGGGCCGACATCTCCGATGCCAAGCATGGATTCAGTCTCCTGAATGACTGCAAATATGGATACGACGCCAAGGGCAACGTGTTGCGCCTTTCGCTGCTGCGCTCCCCGGAATGGCCGGACGCGCACGCCGACGAGGGCCGTCATGAATTCACTTACGCTTTATATCCGCACGGGGGCACCTGGCGTGACGCGCTAACAATTCGGCGCGGATATGAGCTGAACTATCCGCTAATTTTCACGCAATCCGAGAGGCACCGGGGAGTCCTTCGTGACACGCACTCCTTCTTAAAGGTCGAACCTGAAAATGTGGTCGTGACCGCACTCAAAAAGGCGGAAGACAACAGCGATCTGATTGTCAGGTTTTTCGAATGGGCCGGCAGAGAGCGCGAGATACGGCTGCAGTTCTCTCCCGCCGTGGAATCCGCTTGGGATACAAACCTGATGGAGATACCCTCCGCTTCTCTTGCCGTGCACATCGGTGCAGTGGTCGTGCCAACCAAGCCTTATGAGATCAGGACTGTTAAAGTCCACACTCTGACTCCGGCCAACTAATGCAGGGCCTAAAGTTGCCCAGCATCCCGCACGCGGTTCTTACCAATTATATCCATGCAGCAAAACCTTGCGGGGATGGTGCAATCTGCGGCTCGAGCACGAAGCCGCCCGGGCCAGAACATCGCCTGCCACAACGTTCCGCCCAAGCAGGAACTGGACAACCATCGATTCGTTTGCGGCTTTGCTGCTATTTTTGTTGGAGAGATGCGATGTATGCGACCACGTCGTCGACGTGGTGCTGCCCCACCGGATCATGCGCCGGGTCGAGATCCTTAAACCGCGAGCCCCAGACCGGCATGTCCTCCGCTCCATGAGCAGCGAAGTTCCTGCCAAACATCAGTATTGCGCCCACATAGCCTGCCGGGTACTTGCCGTCGTGACGCTGGCCGAGCGTGGTTAGGTCCGCGGGCGGGATCCGCATGGCGAAGGCTGCGGGACCTTTTCCCTTCGCGTCCAAACCATGACACGCAGCACAGAACTTCAAAAAAGTCTCTTTTCCGGATGCCAGGCTAGTGGCCTGGCTGGCAGCAGACGTTTGTTCCTTCCTCCCCTGCGACCGCGCGAGGCCAACAGCCGTCAGCGTTAAACCGAGAAGAACGAATCTGCGAATCCAAGCCTTCGCGTGGTAAAAGGCCGGGCGGGCGAATATGGCGGTCAAAATTTGAGCGACCTCTTGGGCTTAGCATCTACGGCAGTCGAGACCCGGACCATCCGCTTCTCGATCACTGCGACTAGAATGGCAGCAAACTAATTGTGGTGGCAAGCGTTGAAGCTCCGGTCGTCCACGTCTTAGGGAAGTCTATCGAGACTCGTCCCTCATTGCCTTTAGACTTGCTTTCACCAGCTTCTTCACCAAACTCGTTGGTACTGGCTTGCCCATCGGGAAGCTAACAATAGCTTTCGTTGTAGCATAACCTGCAAGTTCCTTGCGGTGTGCTCGCATCACGGAAGGGGGTACATGCAGGCGTACGTGTGGTTTCTTGAAGCTGAACCAGGTAAACATTCCGTCATAATAATCAATTCCAGGATGGGAATATCCGGGCATTTGGAAATAATCGGTGCGTTCCCTGGCACCAGGCGCTACGGCCCTTATGGCCGCTCTGATCTTCGCGAGATCGCCTCGCGCTACTTTCGGACATCCTGCTATGTATTCATCTACTTCACTACTGTTGCGTTTTGTCACCGTCGCGTCCTTCCCTTGTCGTAGCGTTTTTTTCATTGTAATCGACTGCGTTCGCGCGCGGGAAGCGGCTCGCGTGCGACGACGGGCCAGCTGTCGCTCCTTACCCCAGTCTAAATCGCTCGCGCATTCGGGTGACAATCTGGCCCACACCACTGGCGGCTCTATTTCATTTCCAGGCAGATACCCCACAAGGACGGCTGCGCTCGTCGCGGGCGAGGCTTAGGCAAAAACCCGCGCCCGGGCATTGCCAGAGGTGATTATGGAGCGATTGCCGGGCAACTTCACGTTCAGCTAACTGACTTTCTAGCTTCAACTTGAACGTTTTTCGAGCACGTAACCCGACAATTCATCGTGTTTTCACCTATTCGCAACAACCACGCGCTATACGTTTTCCTCCTGGAGGTTTTTTGTCTATGACGACCAAGAAACTCTTTTCGGTTTCTACCACCCTTCTCTTCCTGACTGCGACCTGGGCGCCCGTCGCGCCTGCCCAAGGTTGGCGGAATTCCAACAGCGGTATTCGTCACGTCCTGCTCATCAGCATCGACGGGCTGCACGCCGTGGATTATCTGAATTGCTCAGAAGGACTGCCAGGCGTGAACGGCGGTGAACCCTATTGTCCCAATTTGGCGGTCCTCGGTGAAACCGGCGTCAACTACCGTGACACTTCGACCGCCAAGCCGTCCGACTCTTTTCCCGGCTTAATGGCGCTGATGACCGGTGGCTCTCCGCGTACGGTCGGCGCCTTCTACGACGTCGCCTACGATCGCACCTACGATGCGCCCATCAACACCACGGGCAACGGAGTGGCGGGCACCGGTCCGCAGGGCTGCAGCGCCGGCCAACCCGGCACGGGTTCGACGACGGAGTTCGACGAAGGAATCGATGTGAATCAATTGGCGCTGAATGGCGGCGCTCCGGCTGGAGTGGACGGCGGTATTCAGTCGATCGATCCGACCAAGCTTGACCGCGACCCCAGCAAGGGTTGCGCGCAGGTCTACCCCTGGGACTTTGTGCGCACGAACACCATCTTTGGCGTCATCCACGCGGCAGGCGGCTACACGGCGTGGTCCGACAAGCATCCCGCCTATTCCGCCGTATCCGGCCACGGCAGCAATGGGAAAGCGATTGACGATTATTACGCACCCGAAATCAACTCGATTCCAGTAGCTCTTCCCGGCGTCAGAGCTCAGGGCGTCAGCTGCGATCCACTCCCCGATCAGACCGCAGTATCGTCCTCGAATGCCTGGACCGACAGCTTCCAGAACATTCAGTGCTACGACCAGCTCAAGGTCAATGCCATCCTGAACGAAATCAATGGCAAAGCGCACAACGGCTCCGGCAACGCTCCGCGTCCCGCAATTCTTGGGATGAATTTCCAGGTCGTCAGCGTTGGACAAAAGCTCATTGAGAAGTCTCTCGGGCACACCGGCGGCTATGAAGACTCGACAGGCACTCCCACATCTCACCTGCTCAGCGAAATCCAGTTCGCGGATGCGTCTATCGGCGATATGGTCAGCGCCCTGAAGAAAAACGGGATTTATGACCAGACGCTGATCATTATCACGGCCAAGCACGGGCAGAGCCCCATCGATTCTGCGCGCTACTTGGGTATCTCCAATTCGACGAATGATCCGGTCTCCACATCGCCCGCTACCATCCTGGATAACGCGGGTTGCCTGCCATATTCGGAATCGCCGTCGAACCCCACGGGCATCGGGCCAACCGAGGACGACGTCTCGTTGGTTTGGCTCAACAGCAGCTGCACGACCACAAATGCAGTGAACCTTCTTCGGTCTACCTCTCCCACCACCAACAATGTCGCGGGCATCGGCGAAATTTTCTCCGGGCCGATTCTCGGCACCTACTTTAATACACCCGGTCTGCCGCCAACGGGCGATCCACGCACGCCGGACATCCTCACCACTCCGAACATCGGCGTGACTTACTCTGGCAGCACCAAGAAGCTTGCCGAGCACGGCGGTTTCTCGCGAGACGATACCAACGTGATATTGCTGGTCTCCAATCCTTACTTCAGCAAGAAAACCGTCACCAGCACCGTTGCGACCCTGCAAGTCGCTCCCACCATCCTCAAGGCTTTGGGACTCGATCCGAACGCTCTCGATGCGGTTCGAGCGGAAGGCACCCAAGCGCTGCCGGGTCTGCCCTTTTCCAACCAGTAGCAGTCCTAGAAGCCAGCTTCCTAGGGGCGCTCTTCCCGGCGCCCTCTTTTTTAGTTCGTGGCCTGCTCCCGACGCGAGAGCCCAGCTTAGGTAGACGACCTTCGACCGGCTCATCACCGCCCGCCGGATCACGAGTCATCGTGATGTAGCAGCGGGCAGATTTCTTTTCGAGTGCGCGTGTCACGCTCGCCGGCGCCCCATTTTGTGTCCACGCAAAATGGAAAAATCATGGCACCCAGTCTTGTCTGGAAGGAACAACAGGCCATGGCCTATTGTTCGAGAATTTGTTGCTGCCCCGGTGTTCGCCGGGCTGGATGGAAAGATGGGGATTCCACCTACAGGCTCGCGAGCGTCAGAGGTCGCCTGTTGCGCCAATAATCCCGGTCGGAAAACTGCCTGACAGGACTTCCGAGCGTCCGGGGACCGCTCGATCGTTTTGCTTCTGCGGGCCTCTCTCGTGTGGAAACCGCACCGATGATCTCACCGCGGGAAGCGGCCCGAAAACAGCGCGAGGTTCTTCGTCATGAAGGCAGTGCGAAGAGCGACGGGACCACATTCGGAGTTGCCGGTGAAGGGGATTCCGGCGACTACTCTGAAGCAAAAGTAACCTCGACAGGTTAGACTCGACTTCAAGATCGGCACAGAGTGACAACGTCCAGAACACCTAGGAGCGCGATGGCTAGCCTCAGAAAACGCTTTTCAGGGACTGAAGTAAAGATCTTTGATCCTCGCGATCCCTCTACAGGCTCGGACGGGGCCGAAGTGCTTGATCCGACCATTGTGAAACGAAGCGAGCAATGGTGGATGTACCTGGCCGGCCAAGCCCACGGATGCGGAGCGACGGAAATCTATAGCGCATCACTGCCTCCCAAAGCGCCTCTCTCCGCGGCTGGGTGGAAGCTGACCCGGGATGCAGCCGGAGAGCTGGAACCAGTTGCTGGGCCAAGCCCTAGCGGCCGATGGGATAGCAGGGGTGGGCGGCACTGCCCATCGTACGCAAGGGGATGGGACCCTCGCAAAGCGGCGTGGGTAGAACGCATCTACTACGCGGGCGCGGCGGAGAACCTCTGGGGGCCATACTCCATTGGGTTTCTGCAGTGGGACGGAGAGAAGTGGATGGCTCAGCCCGAGCCTGTATTCGCTGCGCATGACGAATGGGAACACGGAAGCGTTTACGAACCAAACCTGATCTATCACGACGGTAAATGGAAGATGTGGTACGTGGCCGGATCGAACCAGGAGGACTACCTCGTCCACGGGTACGCGGAGAGTGAAGACGGTAGCACCGGGTGGAGCCAGCACAAGGTGTTTGCGCCGCCTGAAATGAAGATGTTCGACTTCTGCGTATGTCAGCGAGGGGATGCTTTCGACGCGATCTTCGCTCGCGTCTGGCTTTCCGGGGGCGCACCGTCGCCTGAAACCGGTCTGTGGTGGTGCAGTGGGAGAACACCGTCGGGCGAGCTCAGCGACTGGAGCAAGCCCCTCCAGATCATGACCGCTGAAGATCGCGGCTGGCACTCCGGCCCATGGAAGCCCTCGTTTCAATTTAACGAAGAAATGGGGGAGCGCACACTTGTCTTCTTTGACGGTTCATACCGAACGAGCGATCCCGGGCCATTCCCGTTCGCATTCACTCTCGGCTGTTTTGAGGTGGATCGGCGAGGAAATTGAGACCGCTGGTGGTGGCGGCGGTACAACAATTCTGCCGAGCGAAACGGAAGCGCCACCGCGGCGACGCAACCATGCTGGGGGTTAGTCCCGGTGGGCTCATCGAGACCATGAACGGAGCGCGGCGGCTTCACTACCGGGCTTCTGAATCGAGTCTCACCAGATCGAAAGAACCCGTGCCATGAAAATCCCCGCCCACAAGGCGGAATCTCACGAACGGAGAGCGTTCTCTCGCCATTTCAGGCTGAACCAGCACAATACTGTCTATTTTTTCGAGCCGCTGTCTGCGTCGTGACCGTAGGCTGGATCGAAGACGATTGACGCAAAGACACCGGCCATTTCGCTTTGTGCTCCGTTGCCCGGGCCGACGGTGACGAACAGTTCGTTTTGTGCTCCATTGGCCGAGGCTCCGCCACCGAAGGCGACCCCCCACAGGTTGTTGAGGATAATCTTTTCCCCTCGCTCGTTCCGTATCGTGCCCACAAAATCCCCGGTTTTGGGATTGAAGGCGTTGATGGTGCCGTCGATGGAGTTGTTTGAAACCAGCAGAGTGTTACTGAGCGGCCCAAAATTGCTGGGAGCCAGAGCAACGCCCCAAGCCTGGTTTAGCGGCAGTCCGTGGATCAGCGTTCCGACCAACGTACCGTCCTCTTTGAAGACGTCGACGAAGCCGTCGGCACCGACGTTCGGGATGGCATAGGTGACGTAGACTTGTCCATTAATGTCCTGTACGCCGAAAACCGAGAAGTTGGACGGGATTGTCGGATCCCCAAACGACTTCAACAGGTTGAAGTTGCCGTCGAACATATCGATGTGATTGTTGGTGTTGTCCGCCGCGTAGAGGAAGTTCCCCGAGGGCTTGCTGGTGATGGCCAAGCCCGTGTACATGGCTTTGCTGGCCGAATTGTCCACCGCGATGATTGATTGGTTGGCGTTTACGCCCGGGGCCCAGGCGCTAATCGTGCCGTCTAACGTCGCGAAAATGAAATCCGCGTGCTTGCCTTGAACCTGGAACTCCGTCTGCGATCCATTGAGAACGATACCCGTGGGTGTGCCAGGGCCGTTTAAACCTGCCGGCTCGGCCGGTCCGTTTCCCGCGGTCGGAATCAAGACCCTGAGTGCCTGTGCTGCGCCGGTCGCGTTGTAGAGAGTCGACCACCCGGAGAGGTTGTCGCTCACCCACCAGGGCCCCGTAGCGCTCCGGGCTAATCCCCAAGGGTTGACGAGCAGCGGATCGGTGTTCGGGGCGTGCTTATCGACCTGATTAGATACCAGGTTGGTAAGATGGTATTGTGCTTGGGCAGGGGCCGAAATCATGAGAAGAACTACGCCGAAGCAAGCGGCGATTGCGGGCCTGTAGACTTGCATACTGATTTCTCCTTTTACGGAAGTCAGGCGCAGCGGGAAGGCGCACCATCGCTCGGAGCGACTGGATACGGAAACTTCCCTTACTGCTTGGCTTGCTATCGTAGTCGGAGTCGCAACTGGGAATTGTCATGACTTTGTCGCCAGCATGTAAAAACCTCTCTGCGATCGGGCGATGGTACCAACACCCAAGGCCTTCAACCTCCGTGACCTTCGTGTTGACCGAATCGAGCACAACTACGATGCGGATGCAGCGAACCGATGATGTGCCAGACCGCTTCGTGCGTGCCGGGGCGAGGTCGCGCAGGCTCATTTTGTCGTGGCCGCCACGCTACTGACAAATGGTCGGGTGCTGACCACCGGCGGGTTGGCCCCCATGGTCATGGCCCCGTGTCTGGCGGCCAACGAGTGGCCTGGATGGATTCGGGATTGTTCCAGAAATTCCTCAGCTGAGTAAAGAGCGTTTCCACCTCAACTGCGTCTAGCGGGCCTGGCGCCGGGATCTCCGCGCCGTGCAGAACGGTTTCCACGATGTGCTGGCCCAAAGCGCGGTAGCTTTCAAATTGCGATTCCGTGAACCACTGGTCGGCCGTGGATTGGTGAGGAAAATCGTCCTTCTGCGATTTGTAGTTTAGGACGTCGGCGGGCTCGTCGGAAGTCAGCGAAGACTTGATGTAGACCAGCGTGCCGTCCTTCGCGTCCGGGTCGCTTCCCGAATAGCAAATATCCGCGATGGCGCAATGCCATTTGCTGAAAGGGGGAGTGCCTGAAGCGAAGATCCGGTCGGTTTTCAGTTTGATTTCGATGCCCATGTCCGAGCGGCACTTGCGAATCGCGGAACCCAGATCGTCGAAGGCCAAGCTTTTGTCGGCACCGGCGTCGCTGGCGAGAATGAAACGGCAGCGACGTTTCACGAGTTCGTAAAGGCCGAGATTCTCAAAGTGGCCGCCGTCGGAAAGATAAACGTATTTGCCGGTGTCGTCGGTGCCGCCAAAGAGTTCGGACAGCAGATAACCCAAACCGAGCCAAGGGCCGGCGACCCGCCAATATTCGGGATGCCGCGGGTTGCCGACCCACCAACCCAGGCGGACATTAAAGACGGTCATCAAAAAGCCCAAGGCCGGAGAACTGTGAAATCCCATGTTCGGGCTGGCCGCCGCTCCAGAAATGGCCATCGCGGTGCCAACGAAGAAGCCTTCGGGATAGGCGTAATTAACGGTCGGGCGATAGCCATAGTCGTCCAGGGCGTGGCTATCCAACTGGCCGGGACGCGAAGTGCGTTCAAACCACACATCGAATCCGCAAAAATGCGGAGTCATGGCGAAGGATTCGGCTTTTCTTTCCTGCCAGGCCAGGTCCTTGCCGTGCACAAGGTTCAAGGCCGCGCCGAAAATGGGTAACGGGCCTTCGTAGCTGTTTTGCGAAATGAGTTCGGCGAGATGAATGTCGTCATTCACGTCGAAGCCGGTGAAGGGATTCGGGACGCGCTCCCGATTGGATGCCCCCAGGTAGCAGCGAACGAGACGGTTGCGGTAGAGATAGTGCATGGAGAACTCGTTCAGATCGACCCGCATGGCGAGGACGAAGGAGACCAGAAAACAGAGAGCACACGTGATGTACACCCACCGGCCCTTGAGCGAGCGCTGCAGCGCATCCCGGTAGGTGTCCCAAGAGGCGGTGGAAGTCGGTTGGGGAGCCAGTTTCAACTCGAGGGTCGCGTCTCCGGAATGCTGCTCGGTGACGTCGAGTCGCAGTGACACGCTTTGCCCCGGGACAATCCGGTCCGGGTTAGGGGTGGCGGCGACCGCTCCAGTTGACCCGGCTGCACGCGGGTCCATCCCTGGCACGCTTTTGTGTATGCCGAGCGAGACCAGCATCAACAAGCCAACGATGAAAACGTAGGGCGTGACGCTGAGGAGCCCGTCTTTCCACGTTTTAGAATCCGCCGCGCCGGCCTGGGCACTTTTGCCGCCAAGGATGCCCAGTCCGGTGGAAGCGGCCCAGGCGAACGCGGCGAGGAATGTCGATTTCGGATAACTCATCAGCAGTATGAGATAAAACGGCGCGTAGCCCGCCAGGAAGAAGGCGCCCGCCCACACAAAGCACATGATCAAGAGAATTCCGACGACCCGCCCCCACCATTCGCGGCGCGGCTCAGAAAAAACCACGGACAGCAGGCCGATCTGTATCACCGTGGATAGCAGAAGAATCAGCGCAACGATAGGGCCGCCAAATCCGACGACCTCCCACATGCCTGCAGGACGGCGGCCCCACTCCTGCAGACTTAGGGCGAATTTCCACAGCAGAAATCCCGCGAGGCCGCCGGCGATGAAGGGACTGGCGAAGACCACGGGCCAGGTGAATAAACGCTTTAGAAAGCCGCCATCCGGAGAGTCTAGATTGTGGTGAAACAGAACGAAGTTAAGCAGCCAGGCAAGACCGTACGCAACGGAAGGCCATACAACCCACGTCAGGTACCCGGGCACCTCCAAGAAGCCGGGCAATAGCGCGCTCTGTCCGTAGTGCGCGAGCAGACGGGCGATGATGATGGCGCCGAGAAAAGTGGGCAGCGCGATGAAGCAGAAGATTTGGCGGGGACGCGCCGTTTTGGGGTACACGGCGATGACCAGATCTCCTTCTTCGGCGCATACGGGAGCATTAAAGTCCATTGTTCCCGTCGGGTTCGCGGCCGGGGGCTGGTCGTCTTTCGTGAAGCGCAGCAGCTTGGGCGGGGCCGAGGCCGTTCGGCGAGTCATGATCTCTTTGTCCCAGATTTCCACACGCGGCCGCGACGCGAGCAACTTGTCCAAGGTGCTGGGCCCGATATTGAGCATTCTGACTTTGAGGGCGTCACCCTCCCCCGTGTGTGGCGGAGCCAGCACGCGAGCGAGCACGCGGTCCGGCTTGGGATTAATCGTATAATCCAGCATATTACTGCAGACGTAGTAGGACGCTACCGCGAGGCTGGCGAGACATAGTCCCGCACCGTAAGCCAGCGGGTGATCGCGAAGAACCTTGAGGGGAAACTCCGCAAAGGCCGTCACCACGCGAGGAATTAACAGGATGGCGGCGATAAACAGAATGAGGATCAGCTGATTCAGGATCAGATTGCGCAGATAGATCGAGACGGCGGTCCAGGTGTCCGCGCCGAGAATGCCCTTGCGGGGCGTAAGATAGTTGCTGTATTCCCGGAGAAACCCGATCTCCGGCGGCTCCTTAAAAAGAGGCTGGTTTTTACGTTGTGCGCCGAGACGCGTTTCCACTTCATGCATGCCACGGCGGTGAATCCAGGCGGTCAACCAGGCTCCGATATAGCCGCCACCGGAGATGGTGGAGAGATAGTCGAAACGGTGGAGCAGCCGGCGGCGCGCCAAGCCTTGTAGCACTCCGAGATTGAAGGTGGCGCTGCGAATGCCACCGCCCGAGAAGGCCAAGCCGAGCAGATTGGCCGCGTTGGCTTTCTGCATCACGCTGGATTTTTTTGGCTCGGAGAAGTCCTTTGTTCCAGACGGCGGCGCTGGAGGACGGGGCGCCTGCACGCCGTCCGACGACACTTTCATCCCGAACAAGCCAGCGGCTAGCGATTTGAGGGATTGCGTCAACTTGATTAACGGCTTGCTGAATCTTATCAGCTGCTCTTTTCTTTTAGCCACGGAGTTCCTGAGCTTGCTCAGAAATTCTTGAAACGGAGTGTTGACAGGCTCGGGTTTCCAGCCCTTAGACCGGCGCGAGGGATAAAGTGGAGAAGATTCGAACGTATGGGACGAAGCGGTACTGGATGACGTCGCCGCGGCATGATCGCCGGCTGATGAATCGGCGAGAGCCTGAGTGAGATCTCGCTTGCGAATCGCGCGCCGTTTATCCAGCTCGGCGAGCTCCACGGAAAGAATGTCTTCAAAACTGGAGGCATCTTTTTCGGCCATTTCATCCTCGCGCTCGGCATTGCGGTAAGAACTGTGGCTCGAACCTGGAGCGGAGGGTATCACGAGAATGCGCAAGCCCGGCGCCCAACTGATGGCGAGGTGATCAGCGTTACGCGCCCCCCCGGGGCAAGGCGCCGCCGTGAACCGGACCTCAAGCGTTGCCTAGACAGTTTACGCTTCTGATGTCGGTGCCTCTGGTTCTCGAGTGCGAGGCTGTTTTGACGCGCGAGGAACATAGAAAAGTGCACGGCCTCGGCATGCAGGAACTCGACGAGGTTATTAATTCGCTCGTTAGCGTTGGCGAAGCCGTGCAGATAAGGCTCCTGTGGCGACCGCTTCTGTCCGATCCGGCTGACGACATGGTGTTAGAAACCGCCGTCAACGGTCGGGCCGATCTGCTGGTCACCTCCAACCGGAAGGGTTACGCTCAATGGCTTTGCGGAACATGGCCTGGGCTTCCGATGTTTTTTTCTGAGCGAGCAAGGCGTTGCCGTAGCCGGCGAGGACGCGAAGATCGTCGGGCGCCGATTCCTTTGCTGTGGCCGCAACACATGTCGGTTTGTCTGGGGAACCGGACGCAAAAATCTGGAACTACGCTCTCGAAAATAACTTTGTCGTCGTTACATGCAACGCGCGCGATTTTATCCGGCTTCTCAACGTAGAGGTGCACCCGGGTCTGATTGTCCTCCGCGAGGGCGGCCTGACCCGCGACGAACAATGGACCGTATCCAACCCGTTATCGCATACATCTTGGAATCTAGCGATGAGAATTTCTTGGTGAACAAACTGGTTGAAATCTCGGGTGTGGACGAGTGGGAAATTCGCGAGATTTCAAAACCGTGACCATACAAGGAACTGCGGTGCACCATAAGCAACGATTTCTGGTCACTCAACGATTGGCCAAATCATGTACTAGTAAAGCTGGGGTCTGTTCCCCAACATGGGAGACCGCTATGGCAAGCAACTGGTGGAAGCTGTTGGCTACCGGCAATACCAAGTAAAAAAAGCTGGACTCGGTTTCGAGCTTCCAGAATGGTTATTTGGGCTACATGGGCTACAAATTTTGGAGGCAACTGCAGCAGCGTAATAAATAACCCAATGAAAAGGAGAAAGTGGTCGGGGCGAAAGGATTTGAACCTTCGACCTCCTGGTCCCGAGATAGCGTATCAAAAAGCCTAAAGGCTTTCTCTGGCGTCGCTTACGTGAACAGCAGAGCCAGTTTTCTCCTCTCAGTTGTACCCAAGCTGTACCCATTTGCTGAAAACCGTGCAACGCCGATGAAATGCGATGCCTGCGGATTGCCTCGTAGTTGACCACGCACAGTAGAAAGATATAATATAGCTAGATAATCTAGCTAAGGAGAAGGTCAATGGAATGGAGACTCGCAGATGCCAAAAACCGCTTCAGTGAACTCGTGACCCGCGCTCTGGCCGAAGGGCCGCAATTGGTCCGCCGTCACGATGACACCGTTGTGGTCGTGGCGCAACGCGACTACGAGAAGCTGACGGGCAAGCGGCGCGGATTCAAGGACTTTCTTATGAGCGAAGGGCCAAGTCTCGAAGCACTGGATCTTGCTCGCGATGCCGCGCCAATGCGAGACGTAAAATTGTGAGAGTGCTTCTCGATACCTGCGTGCTTTCCGAACTGCGCCACCCCAAGGGGCATCCTAGCGTCCGCCGTGCCGTGGAAGCTCTCGAAAACGACAGTTTGTTTGTCAGTGTCATATCCATCGGAGAAATCGCCAAAGGAATTGCTCTTCTCAAGGAAAGCAAGAACAAACGTGAACTCCAGGCATGGTTGCAGGCCCTCGAACGCTATTACGCCGATCGCGTCCTGCCCGTCGATCTCGAAACTAGCCACACCTGGGGAGAACTCACAGCCGCCGCGCAGAAAGCGGGTAGGATCGTTCCCGCGAGCGACGGTCTCATTGCTGCTACGGCGCGACGTCACGGCCTACACGTCATGACCCGGAATACCGAACACTTCGCGCCTACGGGTATGTTGCTGCTCAATCCTTGGGCAGATCACGAACCATAGGATGGCGACTCGAAAGCCGTTACCTGCCTCGAAAAAGGAACTCTCCCCCGGTGATTCGCATACGTATGTCGGCTGGTTGCCAGAAAATTTCTTAAGCTAACGCGTCGATCTTGTACCCAATTTCTTCAAGACGGAGTGAAGCGAATTTTGTGCCATAAGGCCACGAATTCAGAGCAGAAGGAGTGTTCGCGTGGAAAGTGTTTTAGAAAAGGATTTTCTTGTCCTGTACATTAGTATTACGTTTTTATGAAGTTGCGTCGAGTGAATGATCAGTTTCCCTGATCGCCGCTTATGGTAAGAATGTCTACGCCCCGTCCATCGAGGGAGGCTGCTCTTTACTACCAGCAGCCGCGACACAGTCTCCGGATGGTTGCCCCGCGAGCTGAAAGTTCTCCAAGTAATTGCACCACTCCTAGAGAGGGCTCGCGGTCGCCCGGGACAATGACTGCCCATTCCAGGTTCTCTCGAAACTCTTTCGACCTAATCTGCCATTGCCCGAAAGACGACGATTTCGCCTCGCCAATTTGCACGATGGACCAGTGCCGCACCAGCGCCAGCGCGGCCCCCTCGTCAGGTAACGGTCCGGACAGTATAAAATGGTTGTTCCCGTGTACCAGAATACCGACCATACGTTCTCAAGCCTCCAGCCGCGGGTCAACAACCGGGTAACCGATTGCAAAATGGTAGACGACTTGTCCTAGCTCAGATGAGAGGCCTAGATATCGGTTCACTTCTTCATCAAAAAATGCTCCGATGCCTGTTGCTCTCAGTCCAAGAGCCTCGGCAGCAAGATACATTCGTTGGCCAATTGCTCCCGCCTCGAAATGCACGTATCGGTAGCCACGATCTCCGTACCTGTTGGCAGCATTTTCGAAATCGCCAATCATGGAAAATGCCACGCAGGCGTTACCTGCCAGGTCTTGTCCCAAACTGAGAGCTGCCACCACCAGCCGTTGGTCCCCTGCTTTGATTCTTTCCAACTCTGCATGCTCCGGCCAAAAGCGATAAACACCCGGCTCCAAACCCTCGACGCGATGGACGTAAAGATAAAGATGGACGTAACGATCAGTAGCAAAATCGGCGAACAGACGCTCCCTTGTAGTGGACAGGAGAGTCGCAAGTTGTGGGAAGGAGATCGACCCGGGCCCACCCTTGAAGTCAAGAGCAGAACGCCGTGTACGAGCGACGACACCGAAATTGTGATTTGTGAAGACAGGGGGCGGCAGTCTAACTCCTCCGCGCCCGGATACCTTCGGCTCGCCAAGAGAGAGGATAGCGGATTCTGTGCTGAGCTTCGTGGCAGTGTGAATGCCTTCGATCAGAGGGTAAGTTTTCTGCTCCTCGGACAGTCGGTTGGGCTGGCCGCCAAACACAACCGTCTCACCTGCATTCAGCTTGTTCACCGGAATGGATGGGCCGTGAAGCCCGACGATTAACATGGGCCACTCATCCGCACTGAGGAGACACGATTCCGCCACCCTGTCATCCCCAAAATGCCCAATAGCAAAGCTCTCGCTTCCGAGAGATCGAGCCGCAAGCGTGAGAGCCTGCCACGCGTGTCCGATGTCGTGTAAGCAATAGCGATAGGCCCGATCCCCGTATTTCCAGGCTTCGCGCCAAGCAATACTGGTCAGAACGAAAATGAGTGGGGCAGAGTTGTTGACAAGTGTCGCGGCAAAATTCCCGATGGCACGTTGTTCTGCCATGTGGGATGAGGGACGGTAATGATAAAGGCCATCGGACCAATCGATCAGACCTCGCGTGCAGAAGTGAAATTCGGTCGGATGGAGATTACCGGAAGAAGGATTGACGCGCAGAGAGTAGATAGCTCCAGTGGACGGGACTCGTTTGGACGCGCTAATCGAGGCCGAATAGAACATCAACTGCGAAAGGAATTCCGCACCGTCCCTTGCCAGCGTATTTCCTGTTTTGCCCTCGAGTACTTCGAGAGCCGAAATCTGTGGAGCCGGCGGGTCGGCCGGCAAATCCACGACCCGAACACCTTCATAATGCCGAAACGGATTGGGTATATTGGCCCAATCGAGATAGTGCTGAGTTCGTCGCAGCGACTCTGCACTATGCTTCGTCAATTCATGATATTCGAGCCAAGTCATGTTGCGCGAATCCTGCGATCACCATACGGGCAAACTGGACATTGGGTAATCGTTGATTTCAGTTGTCAGCTGAATGAGCGTATCAAAAGATGCTTGCCGAACATGCCCGACGATAGCGTTGATCAGGAGTTCGTTCAGTTCGGAGAGGGCCCGCCAACCTCCATGGACCCCCTTTCTGGCAAACCTCCGAGTGGCCGCCGGCTCGCCAACCGACCGGTCGATTCTGTGGTTATCAATGTCATCGCGATCTTTCGTCAACAATCCGATCATTGGTTGCCGTGTTGGCTTATATTCAATGGATGGCGGACAACGATCATACGGGTCCCGATTGCACTGTTGCGCCTACGACGCCAGGATTCACTGCGGTTGGCATTTTCTTTTTCTTTGGTGCCATTATGGCGAGTCTCGCCGCAACCACTTTGCTTTGGCGAGGTACGGCTCTCGATCGTATCTGGGATCTCAATCCAATAGCGTACAAGCAGCTCGCGCCATTAGGCGGTGCGGTTGGTATTCTCATCCTGCTGTTGGGCGCGGCCCTCGCCGCGACAGGACTCGGGTGGTTCCGACGCCGTCTTTGGGGATGGAGACTGGCCGTCGTAATCATCGCCACACAGGTTCTAGGGGATGTCGTTAACTGCATCAGAGGCGACTTCCTGCGCGGCGGAACTGGCGTCCTCATCGCCGGTACATTATTGTTGTTTCTTTTGCAGTCAAAAGTCAGAGCCGCGTTTGCCTAGAATTTCTTTCGACGAAGCTCGAAAAGGATATAACCGATGAGCGCCGCCATCGTGGGAATTTCAAAATTGGCAGCGGTAAAGACATCTCCGATTGCCCAAGCTACACCCCTCTTCTGCCCCATGCCTGAGCGTTCAAATTCTCCCATCAAAAGGTTCGAATAAAACAGGAAGATGATAAAGCCCGCCTCGATCACGGCCCTCCAAACATTTGTTTTCATAGCAAATATGGACTCCCTGGTCCCTTCGATTGAGCAGGAGCGAGAAGTTCTTCGGGCAACCTGAGCAGTGGACGGGATGCACCGCTGCTCAGTACCTTCGTGAGAATACTGGCCATAACCGACTGCGAACAACAGGAATCGGAATTGAACCTAGAACTGAGCATGACACCAGAAGAACTTCCACTTCGCTCGCGAACAGGATGGCCCTCATCCGGGTTCTGCCCAAATCACGGTGCAAACCAGAGATTATCTGCCCGCGGATCGGCGTTGACCTCGGAGTTGGAGAAGAATTCTCGATATCTTTAACAATGAAAATCGCAAATTCGGATTGTTGCAGGGTTTGCGGAAGCGATTGACAGAGAAGAAACTTTGGTCGCGGCGGCTTGATTTGAACCAACGGCAACCTGCATACAAATAGCGCTACTGCTCACTGCTAACAGGCTCATCGTGCACCTAGGTCCCTGCCGGATCGCGTCCGTGTGCTTGGGTCGAACTGACTATGTTCGGCCTCATCGTTAGCTCGGTATGGCATCCTTATCTCGGCTAGTTTCAGCTTGGGCGAAGGAGCAAAGACAATGGGAGCTGCAGAGAACAAGCAGCTGGTGCAACACATTTTTGAGGAACTGTCGAAAGGTAACTCCGAGCCTTTCGTTGCAAGCATGGCGGACGATCTCCGCTGGACCGTTACCGGGACGACGAAATGGTCGAGGACATATGAAGGGAACCGCTCCGTCCTGGTGGAATCGTTTGGTCCACTGCGCGCCAGAATCGCCGACAGAATTCGGACCACGGCGCATCGCTTAATTGCAGAAGGAGACTATGTCGTGGTGGAAGCGCGGGGAAGCAACGTCACAAAGAGCGGAGTGCCTTACAACAATAACGATTGTTTTGTTTTTCGCCTTTCTGACCACCAGCTGAAGGAAGTCACCGAGTACCTCGACACGGAACTGATCACCGCCGCACTCGGGCAACCGGAAGCGTGACTCGCACGCGACGTTGGTGCCTGGCGAGCCAACTCGGGGTGTTTCAACATTTCCGGTGCTATGTCGGGTAGAAAAACAGGTTCTTGTTGCTCCAGCGCTTGCGCCGCCGCGCCAATCCGTGAAATCTTGGTGCCAATTCTAATGGCGGGCGCGTCCGCTTCTCGATCAAACTCGAGAAGATGCAAAGTCTGTTGACCACTGTCCAGGAGGTATAGGTCGGTGCCATGGAGACGAACGCTGCTGGACAAAACCTCGCGCAGGCTGTGGAGGACCGCTTTCACCGTCGGCTGCTCGACCAGGGCGGCGGACGCATCGAGCAAGGCTCGCTACCTACTTTGGGCGGGCGCCACGCCTACATCATCTTCCGGCATGTGCATCAGACTAGCACCGAGCGGGATAGCCGCCTACGGCGAAGTCTTGTGCTAACCCGAACGAAGCGGTTGGCGCATTGTGTCAGGTTGCCTAGAATGGAATCAGCTATAGCTCAGGAGGGATCGAGAGGGTGGAAGCGAAACGCACTGCGAGGATCATTGGCGAACTCGACTGCTCGGAGCTGCCCGATTTCCGCGTGCGATTGATCGAGTACCCGAAAGGAATGTGGCAGCCCACCCACACTCACGAACAAGGATCCGTGACTTTGGTGCTCAGCGGTGTGATCGAGGAGGAACGACACAGCAGAATCCACGTCGCGATGCCTTTTAGTCTGATCGTAAAGAGGCCAGGGATGCCGCATTCAGACCGTTTCGGCCCGAAGGGCTGCAAAACACTTCAAATCAGCCTTCCGTTTGAGTTCGAGCTCGCTGAATGTGATGTCAAGACTGATTCCGTGATCTGGCACAATGACGGAGGAACATCGATAGCTCCGATGCTCGACATCCTTCGTCGCATCAGGATGGGCTCCGGATTGAGTTCGTCCGATGTGGCCTTCTGCATCTATGAGGCTCTGGACGCGCTACCTGCTACTTCACGAAATAGTCCTGCGCCCGTTTGGCTCGGACGAGTGAGAGAAATGATCGACAGCGCTGATCCCCTCAGACCAATTCCACTGGCCCGACTGCATGAATCGGTACGCATTCATCCCGTACATCTGACACGTCAATTCAAGCGCCACTTCGGATGCACCATCCGTGAATACATGCAGTACAGGAGAATCAGGACGGCGGCTTCACTCGTGGCGGAAGGCTCAATGAGCTTGACCGAAGTCGCGCATCAGTGTGCGTTCGCTGACCAGGCTCATTTCTGCAGGGCTTTCCGGTCGGTCGCAAAACTCACAGCTCGTGACTACCGGACGCTTACGAAGAGCCTGGGGCACCTCAATGTTGCAAACGTTCAATTAAGCTCACCCTCGAAGACCTCATTCTCTTCATAGCGGAATCTTACGGGGTCCTCAGCCCGGCAGATCTCCAACAAGAATGCTCATCTTGGGCCCAAGGGACTCAGTTCGCATACCGGCGAGGCGGTCGACGGATATATGAGTGTTGGCATCACTTTTCGCGGTTCCCGATGGTGGCGGAGAAGGTGGCTGCGTTTGGACGTGGTAGCCGTCTGTGTTCTCGCCTGCGGTGTCTCTACCAGCGCGCAGGTCAAGGTAAAGCAGCTCACCCCGGGCCAAGTCGATCAGGTAGTTGCTAATCTTGAGACCGCTTCTAAGAACTACGTGTTCCCAGATGTCGCCGCGCAATTGCAACAAACGATTGAAGCTCATCGTGCGCAATATCGCACAATCGCCGATCCGAATGCTCTGGCTGATCGTCTGACCGCAGACCTGCGGGCTGTTGGGCACGATCAGCATTTGCTAGTCGCGTTTCGCGAGGAATTAGCGGTACAGAAAGATCCCACCCCGGAAGAAAAAGCCCACGCGCATGAGTTTGATCGCTCAAGCGGATACGGCGTGCGCAGCAGTCGTCGCCTGCCAGGAAACGTCGGCTATATAGATCTGGCGTACTTTTCTCCGGATGCAGACGCCGGTGCGGCCATCTCCGCAGCGATGCGTGTCGTGAGCGGAACAGATGCGCTCATCATCGATCTTCGGAAGAACGGCGGCGGCAGCGGCGATACGATGACAACCTTCGCGAGCTACTTCTATGGCGACGTTACGCAAATGTCCTCAGTCGTCGAAAGCATCGGGGGCCAGACGCACGAGCGGCAGCACTGGACGGCAGGTTACGTCGAAGGCCCCAGGTATCTCGATCGGCCTGTATTCATCCTAACTAGCCGAAGAACGCACTCCGCTGCGGAAGTGTTCGCCTATGACCTGGAAAACTCTCACCACGCCACCGTCGTCGGAGAACGGACGAGTGGAGATGCCACGTCTGGCACTGGAGAGATCAACGTCGGTTATGGATTTTCCGCGTTTATCGCGAACGGACAAATGGTGAGCCCGGTAACGCGCACAAATTACATACGGGTGGGTGTGCAGCCAGACGTAGAAATCACGCCGGCCGATGCTTTGTTCACAGCATACGCCCTCGCTTTGAGGGCCGGGACGCTGAAAGTTGATTCGGACGAACTTTCAAAGGAAAAGGCCGATGCTCTCAATGACCCGAAGTCCGCGCTCCTGCAGGAGGTCGACGGTTTCCCAAAGTCCCCTTAGATTCTGCTGTTCTTGCTCTGGAGAGGGTTTCGGATGCCGAAAGGGCCAGTGATCGATCATCAATAGGCAAATGCAGTCATGTGACGCTCCGTCTGCATTTTGAGAATCTCGAAACGCTACGGTTTCACCACACATGCATTGGGGAAGGCGCGATCGCGTGTGGCGCTATTCGTATCGCAAGGCGATCATAGGATCGACGCGTGTGGCGCGACGCGCCGGGAAATAGGACGCCGCCACCGCAACGAGTGTCATGAGAAGCGATACCGCAATAAATGTAAGGGGATCGTATGCGCTGATGCCAAAGAGAAAACTCTGCAGCAGGCGTGTCAGTGTCAGAGCTGCTACCAGGCCAATGCCTACGCCAAACAGTGCGAGCCGGAATCCACGGCCCACGATGATGCGGAACACATCCTGCGGCTGCGCGCCAAGCGCCACACGAACGCCAATTTCGCTGGTGCGCTGCGTTACGGTATAGGACATCACGCCATAAACGCCGACCGCCACGAGCACCAAAGCGAGCATCACAAGGATTCCGACAAGCTGTGTACACAATAACTGTTGACCATTCGGCTGCAAAATGAGTTTCTCCACTAGAACCGCTCTGCAATTGCTTCCTGGATGGGCTTTGGCTCTCGAACGAGGTTCGACTGGCGCCTGGCTCAAGCGGGCATGCGGATCCAGAATGCTGCCGAAAGGCGCCGTGCTGGGTCATCGGGTTTCGCACCTCTTGTCCCGAACGGTCGCGGTGCGAAGACCAAGGCAATGCGCTTCTGGTGCAAAACTAGGAGGTCGATCTATTGCTCCCGCCCGATGTCCCCGCAGAATCAAGTGTTTGCAAAGATCGCGTTGATGCGCCGCGAGCGTCTGTAGTCGATTTTGTAGCTGAGGAAACCAGACGATTCAACAATCCTCAACAAGTCGCTGAAATCATTCATTGAATCTAAAGGACTTCCGATGGGGTTTCCGCGTGGAGCACCTGGTCCCGAACCAGATTCGACACATTGTAGAAATCTACGGAATTCTGTGGAATCTAAGAGATTGAAAATGAACCCTTTGCCCTGGTGCCGTTGAATCCGACTGAGCCTTGAGGTTTCTGGAGGCTCCCGCAGGTACAAAATTATCTACAGTAATTGTTCGGCTGAGACGAGCTTCTAGAACCCGTTTGGCGAGGACGTGACAGTCTTCTGATGTCCCGGAGCACGGGCCATGGGTATTCGCGAAGTAGTCTGGTTCAACGATTGACGGAGCAGGACCTGGGCATTTGGAGACTTTCCATTCCAATGGCTCCAAAGGTCTGCTCGCTGTGTTTCCAGGCGACCAGCTTCTTCGGTCTGGCCAGATCGCCGGAGAAGGATGGCAAGAACGGTCCAAGTGCGCGAAACGCAGGTCGCATCTCGTAGATCATTCTGCACATTTGGCCCCCACGCCACAATCTTGTCCAACAATTGGCGATAAGCTTCGATGGCTTTAGCCACTTGCCCAATGTCTGCGTAGCCATCAGCCTGAGCTCTCGCGGCATCGTAGGTCTCGCTCATGGGTTCAATCTTGTCCGTCGGGTATCGCCCGGCTGCATGCAACAATTCAAAAGCGCGATCGAGGCGCTGCTTGGACTCGTTTTCGCGGCCGAGCCAACGAAGGGCGTAAGAGGAGCCAACCAGCAACGCCGCCTCGTCTCGCTGGGTGCTAGAACTGGTCTTGGCTTCTCGGATACGCGTCAAGGAATGATCGTAAACAGCCAAGGCTTTGCGAACATCGGTGTGTCGGAGAATGTTGCCAACTTCCAATCCGAACACTGCAACGTTGTGCCGGCCCAGATAATCGTCCGCATCCTTGCTTGCGAGATCTTCGGCAATATCCAAAGCCTTTTGAAAATCGCCGAGCGCTTCGCGAGTGCGCTCGAGGGTTGGTTCGGCATCCTGTCGCCCCAAGATCATCCCTTCCTGAGCGTATGCATTCGCCAGATTGATGCGCAGCGACGCGTGTCCCTCCGCCGCTTCGGTCTTTTCCAGTTCAATGGACTCGCCCGCGGTCTTCAGAGCGTTATCCAAATCTCCGGACTGCCATTGCGCAGCACTCAAATAACTAAGGATCAAGCCACGCAAGTCGTTCGCTCGAGGTCCCTGTAAGGGAATGTTCAAGCTGCGCTGGGAATAGAACATGACCTTGTCGAACTCTCTCGGGTCGAAATAGGCACATGCGATGTTGGCGTAGAAGTATCTCATGCTGTAAAGATCGCCGAACTTGACGGGACGAGTGTCCATAAATCGCTCAATCAGCGAAGCGGCCTCCGCGGCATGCTTAAGTCTTTCGGAGCGATCCCCACGAGACTCAGCCAGCGTCATCCGGTCATGGGCAATGGTTGTAGCAATGAATAGCGCCCGTGCATTACGTGGATCTTTCGCGAGAATGGGGTCTACAAATCTCGCAGCACGGTTAAGGCTGGTCTCAGCTTCCGCAAATTGTCCCAAGTTCGGAGATGTGGGGTCCCCCTGCGCATGTGCCACTCGCACGTAAGCATAGGCGATCTCGAGCGCTAGATCCCTGTCCACGGGAGCCTCGCTGCTGAGCGAGCTCAGATACTGCAGCGAGTCTGTCACCATTTCCATTCTGACTTTTGTAGAACCTGACAAACCCCGGATCTTGTTGTCGAGTTCGATGAATTTGTTGGCCAGTTGCCGCACTTCCGCGAACCGGCGTTCGGCAACTCTTCGCTCGCGATTCGCGGCATAAAGTCCCGCGCAGAGGCTCCCAATCACCAATACGACGGCGGCGGCTGTCAGTGCCACCACGGTTCGGTTGCGGCGCAGGAATTTGGCGGCGCGATAACCGATAGCGTCGGGGCGGGCACTAATTGGCTCGTGTCGGAGAAAGCGCTGCAGATCGTCTGCTAGAGCGGTGACGGATGGATAGCGCTCTGCGGGGTTTTTCTTCAATGCCTTACAAATGATCGTGTCGAGATCGCCACGCAGCTGTCTCCGAAGCTTTTCTGCGGTCGTTGCCCGAATTTCGGCCAGCTGCCGAGCCTCACCGAAGGAGGCGGTACTAGACGGCTGCGCCGGCTCACACTCAACGATGGCCTTTATCAGCTCAACGGTTGAGTGCAGTTTTTGACCAGCAGGATGCTGTCCAGTCAGGAGTATATACAGCAACACACCAAGAGCATAGACGTCGGTCGCCGTGGTAATGGTTTCGCCGGTGATTTGTTCGGGAGCGGCGAATTGAGGAGTCATCGCTCCTCGACCCTCGACCGTGATCACCGTTGCAGTGGGATTTGCGCCTTCTGCGAGGAGCTTTGCGATTCCAAAGTCCAGCAGCTTTACCTGGCCGTCGCTTCGGACCAGCACGTTGGAAGGCTTGATGTCGCGGTGAACTACCAAGTTGGCGTGTGCATGAGCCACCGCGTTCGCTACATCGAGAAAAATCCGGATGCGCGCGTCTATATCGAGCTTTTGCTGGTCGCAATAGCGGTCGATCGGGAGGCCATCGACATATTCGAGGACAAGATAGGGTTCTCCGGTTGGCGCGACGCCTGCATCCATCAATTCCGCGATATTGGGATGGGTAAGCTGGCCAAGAATCTTGCCCTCCCGTTTGAACCGCTCTGCACCTATACCACGAGTCGAACAGAGAGGTAAAAACTTGAGTGCAACTTGACGCTCGAAGCGCCCGTCATCCCGTTCGGCCAGCCAGACGCTACCCATTCCACCCTCGCCGATCAGCGATATCAGGCTATAGGCGCCGATTTTCTTATGGAGTAGGGAGAGGCCGCTCGCGACGCGGACAGGTGCACGTTCCAGAAAGTGTTCGTCGGCTAGCGCACGATGTTCTTCCAGCAGTTGTTGCAGGGCTTCCGCAAGTTTTGGCTTTTCCAGACGGAACGACTGTAGCCAACCCTCACGTTCTTCCTCTATCAAGGAGAGCACGTGATCCAGGTAGGGGCTTATCTCTTGCCACTGTTCGGGATTGAAGGTAGACATTGATGCCAGCCGGCCCGGGTCTACTGTTTCTGCGTTCGCGATTCTTTCCGATCCCTTTTCGTTGTGCAAGCAGAATTCTCCATCTACCCCGCTTCTCGTGGCAGCACTCCGCCACTAGCGAGAATTCAGCTGGCGGACGGCTCGCGTAGCCGGCGTGAGCAAAGGGCCATAGCCAAGCATGCCAAGCTCAGCGTTACGAATGTGCCAGGCTCGGGAATCGGAGTGGTGCCAGTCCCACTGGGAACGGTGACGACGGGAGCGGGAAGATCTTGCGCGCTCGCGCCATTTAGGGTGAAGCTCGCCGGCGTCAGCGCCGTGCCACCGAGTCCGAGAACGAGCAACGCTGTGGTACTTAAATCGTCCGAATAGCAATCCGTAAACGTTGTGTTACAGAGGTACATCGCGAAGCCGTCGGGGATGCCGCCGGCAAAATTGTTTGTGGTCGTCATGGCGAACGATAACGCCGAACCGACGTTAAACTCCTCGTCGAAGAAGACCTCGCTGGTTGTGGCATCGGATAGCGTTACGCCGCCCGTCAAATTGCCGCTGCAGCCCGCACCACTCAACGCGCCGCCGAGTGTGCAATCTTGCGAACCAGAAAGTGCGCTGCCGCCGCCGAAATTAAAACCCGTGAGGGAGATAGTGTTGCTTGAGCCGTCGCTGTCGTTGAGGCCGAAAGCGAGTATCTGCGTGCTCCCCGAAAACGACGAAGTGTTCAACGACACGTCGAACGAGTCGGCTCTGCCTTCTGGAGTCAACACGGTGACAAGCGCCGCCGCGGCAATGATGAGAGAAGTGCGTTTGATGTTCATATCTTTTCTCCTTTTTCGTTTCACGGAGCGAGAACACGAGTCGTGTAAGTGATCGCACCGTTCGTTGGATCGCTAAATCGCAAACTGAACGTAGCCGTTTGTCCCGCCACGAGACTGACATTCATGGTGATATAGGGAGAGATCGAGGGTGAACCAAACGAGGTGGTCCCCGTCGCATTGACCAACGTCGCGTTGGTCAGGTTGTCGAGCACCAGCGAAATCGCCGAAGTAATGGCGGCGGCAGTAGCATTCGTCACCGTCACGGTTTCCGTGTATTGCCTGGTAACGGGATTCAGCACAATCGGACCAGGTGTCACCCTAAAAAAGCTGCTGATGTCGACAACGCAATTGCACGAGACAAAATTGGCCGTGACCGTCTGCGGCTCGAGCATCACAATAGGCGTCGAAGCTCCTTGCTGATTACCGACATTCCCGGACCAACTGCCGAACGCATATCCCAGAGCAGGAGTCGCCGTGAGCGAGACGACGGTGCCTTGAGGTTCGTTGTACGTTCCTGGCCCTGGAGTCGTAGTGCCTGCGCCGAGGGGCGAGACCTGGATGGTTAGCTGTTCCGGCGGAGGCGCGATGCCCCCCGGACCACTGCACTCGCCGACGATGTTTGGATTTCTGGCAATGCACAGCTCGAAGGCTCCGATATCGAAGCCGCCCATTTCTGGGCGCGGATCGTTACGTTGATCGGTGCTCAGCGAGGTGTCTGGATCGGCCGCGTTGAACGCGGCGCTTGTCGTGGGAATAGCCATGGTCGGGGTAAAACCGCCGTTATTTTGCAGCGGGCCGAGTTGCGGATCGCCGGTGGTGACCACGCCATCGCAACCGTTGTTATTTTGGATCAGATTGCCCGCGCCGATGACGCCTACACCAGCGCCGATCACCCAGCACTCATTGGCGGCATTGGTCAGCTCGCCGTTAATCATGGAGCCGTTGTTGAAGATGATTGTGTCGTCAAGGTTCAAAATCGTGGACGCGCTGGAATCGGTCTGAATGACGACGATGCCGCCTCCCGAGCCGGTGCTCTGATTGTTGGCAATCGTCACGTCCGTGACGGTGAGGTGGCCGTTAACGTTGAAGATCGCGCCGCCGCCGTCGCCTCCGTTATCGGCAGCCCCGCCGCCGGAAACACCGCGTGTAACGGTGTTGTTGGTAAATGTGCTGTTGCTTATGCGAACGCCGCCGCTGTCATTGAAGATCGCGCCGCCGAGCCCAGCGCCACCGCCACCGTTTAGATGGTCTGCGTTGCCGCCATACGGACCTCCGCCGGCACCGGGATTGCCCAAACCTACCAGGTCGCCGTTGGGCCCGGAACCGCCTCCGCCTCCGAAACCGCCATTGCCGCCTGTGGTGTTACCGAAGTCGCCTTCGAATCCTGCCCCGCCTCCGGCCCCAAATCCGCCATTACCACCATTACCTCCACCCTGCGCACCACCACCACCACCACCGCCGTATCCTCCAGCGCCGCCGTTTCCGCTCGAAACCGTTCCCTGAATTCCGCCTCCTCCGCCGCCACCATCGCATCTCGCATTCTGACCATTGCCGCCGAAAGTGAAGTCGAGGTAATCATTGCCAGTCAGAATTCCGCCATCTCCGCCGCAGGCGTAGCCGCCAGCAGTGCCTGCGGAAAAAAGCGTTCCCCCGCCCCCTGCGCTCTGAGAACCTGTCCCGCAACACGTTCCTACACCGCCGCTGCCTGCAGAACCTCCCCCTCCTCCCCCCTCTTCTCCATATGAATCTGAGATTTGGCCCGATCCAAACCCGGAAACGCCGCCACCTCCTCCACCGCTACTTCCGCTCGTGCTGCTTCCACCGTTCCCGCCGAATGCGCGGTTTCCATCGAATGTAGTGTTTTCGACTGTGAGAGTTCCGCCGCGAACATAAACTGCTCCACCTGCGCCCATGCCGCCTCCGCCGCCGGCTGAACCTGCGCCGCCCACTACCGCAAAACCCTTGACGTAGGTATTTTGAATTGTGAGGTTGCCTCCGGGACCTACGTTGAAGGCGCGAAAGCAACCAGGGGGCCCTTGAGGCGGAGGAGGCACACAGGGCCCTCCCAGCAGCGTTGCTCCGTATCCCGCAATCGTGACGGTGGAAGTGATGACAGGCGTGACCGCGCGGCCCATTACGTCGTCGACGTCCTCAATTGCTTGCGTGAATTGGAGCACTTGCCCGGGCGGGAGAACGATCACGTCGTTGCCCGTGCCAGCGACGCACCCGGTGGCGACGTAGTTTGGTGGGGCAGGCTGATAAGGTAACCCAATCACCACCAGACCTCCCATGTAGCCATTGATCGCCATGCTGGCCTGCAGATTCGAGGCGTAGATCGCTTCTGCCAGAGAGCACGCGCCAGTGCCTATTCCTTCTTTCAATGTGGTGACGTAGATGATTGCTGCGGGGGTCGGCTGCGCCAAGCCGGAGAGCAACAGCGCAAGAATCAGAGCCATGCCCGCGGCAAATCTCCAATCGCGACGTCGACTGCTCCGAAAATTAGCCAAAGAACGAAAAACGGCGTTCATGTGCGCTCTCCTAGATGACCCCGGGGCCGGATACCACACGCGTGGTGTAGCTGATCGCTGCGTTCATGGGATTCTCGAACTGCAACGTGAAGGAAGTAGATTTCCCCGGTGCGAGGCTGACGCCCGAGGTAATGTACGGACTTCCCAGCGGGGCAACGTACTCGGTCACACCCGTGGCGCCTGCCAAGGTCACGGTCTCGCTGAGATTCTGCAGCACCAAAGAAATTGGGGCCGTAAGTGTATTCGCAGAGTTGTTCTTGACTGTGACCGTCTGCGCGTAATGCTTGGTCACCGGATTGAGGACAATGGGTCCGGGAGTGACGGTAACAGAGTTGGTCACATCCGCCGCGCACCCGCAGGGAAGAAAGACCGCCTCAAGCGTCACAGGTGAATCCATCACTGCGCCGACGGTGGAATACGTGGTGTAAGGATTACCGTTGTAGAGCCAATCGCTGAAGTAATACCCCGGATTTGGCGTGGCCGTCGCAATGATTACCGAACCCTCGTTCTCCTGCGTGGTGCCCGCCGCTGGGGAAGTGGTGCCGCCGCCCGCTGGAGAGATCTGGATGGTCAGCGGCTCCGTGACCGGGGGCGGAGCTTTCGTGAAAACTACGCACGTAACCTCATTGGGATTTGAACGAATCGGCGGAGCGCATGCTTCGTACGCGCCGATGTCAAAGCCGCCATCCTGCGGACGGTCCACTCCGCGCTGGTCGGTCGCGAGGGATGTTGTCGGGTCGGCCGCATTGAACGCCGAGCTCGAGGTGGAAATCGCCATCGTGGGCGTGATGCCAGGAGAGTTCAGTTGCAGCGGCCCAAGTTGCGGATTGGCCGTCACGGCTACCCCTGGGCACGGACCGAATGGATTGAGAAAGCCGCCCGCGCCGTTGCTCAGGATCAAATTTCCGGCGCCTTTGACGGTTACGCCACCGGTGACGTAGCACTCGTTTGCGCCGTCGTTGGCGATGATCGTGTCGTCGAGCGTGAAACTTGCGGACCCGTCGCTATAAACCACGACTCCCGCTCCAGACCCGTCGGCTTGGTTGCCGCTGATTGTCGAATCGATGATCGTCAATGACCCGTCGCGCGCAAAAATCGCGCCGGCGGCACTGCCGTTGTCGGCTTTGCTCGGTGGCTGGCCTCCTCCACCCTGACCATTAAAGAGAGAATTGTTGAAGAAAGTACTGTTCTTGATAACGATTTCTCCCGAATCAGAGAAAATCGCCCCACCGAGTGCAGCGCCGCCGCCGCCGCCGTCATATGCGTCCGCGTTTCCGGCAAAGGCACCGCCCTGTCCTGGACCGCCTGTGAAGAAATCGGTGATAGAGCCGCTTCCTCCGCCTCCCCCGAACCCGCCGCTTCCTCCTTGCCCATCACCCTGGCCGGAATAACCTGTAAGCGAACCTCCGCCGCCGCCGAAACCGCCGTTCCCACCCGCAGCCGAGCTGCCTCCACCACCGCCTCCACCGTAGGCCCCGTTGCCACCACTTGAACTCTCAAAACCTGAGCCCCCTCCACCACCACCAGGGCAGGTACCGTTGTCTCCATTGTTGCCACCCTGATTTCCCCCGTCACCGCCGCATAGGTAGCCGCCGGGACCACCGGAGTAGCTGAAAAAGGGGCTAGTCGCACCGTTGTTGACTGTCCCTCCGCCACCCCCTCCCGTGTCCAGTGAATCGCCGCCATTTCCTCGCGCTCCGCCGCCACCTCCACCGCCGTAGGTATTGGGGGAATTGCCACCATTGCCGCCGAGGCCACCCCCACCGCCACCAACATGATAGTCGCTACCGCCGTTTCCGCCGGTGGCGACATTGCCGTCAAAAGTGCTGTTTTCGATCGTGAGTTCGCCGGATTGAACGTAGATTGCGCCGCCCGCGCCTAGACCTCCGCCGCCGCCGCCCGCTCCGTCCCCTCCCTTGGCGTAGAAACCCGTGACATGAACGTTCTGGAGTGTGAGACTTCCGGTGCCTGAGGAAACGCCGTTGGGCGTGGTGATCGTCGCTGGCCCGACCGCGAACGCTCTGGCATGTCCTGTGCCGGTCCATTGCAGCGTGGCGCCATAGCCTTGAATGGTGATGTTCGAGTTGATGATCGGTGTGGCCGTTGGCCCGTAAGGATTGTGGGCGTCCCAGCTAGTGTCCATGGTCAGCTGGAACGTTGGAGGGACGGCGCCGGTGGGCAGAATGATCGTGTCGTTGCCGCTGCCAATCTCACATCCAGTGGTAATGAAATGATCGGGAATGGTGTAGTCGATCGCGATTCCGTGCACGCCATCCAAAGTGTCGTGAAGCGTCGCCGCGTAAATCGCCTCTTTCAACGAGCAGCCACCCGTAGTGCTCACTTTGTCGGTGAGCGTTGTGACGTAAATCGTATTCGCGGCACTGCGCTGCTCGGAAGCTAGAACGACGAGAAGGGTTGCGGCTAGCGTCGCCGATCGTGAAAACCTTCGCCGAAGGCGTGTACTGCAACTTCCCAGGGAGAACCAACGGCTCCGTTGCTCACTTTCACGCGTATCTTTTTGGAGATTCATAACTCAATCCCTTCGGCGTATTCTGGCGGCATCGCTCAAGTGGCTCGATCTCGAGCCGTAATCCGAACGAACACACGGGTAGAAGCTTCACGGCAAAACCGCCGCTCACAATTCACGTTTCGGGCCGATCCAACACGCCCAAGCGGGAGACATAGATCTAGGGCGTCTAATTGAATAATCGGAAATGGGAGGCAAAAGACGACAGAGGGGAGAAAATTAAGTTTGGCCAAGACTTCTGGCTGGCAGCTAATCGAGAGATCGGAACCGGTGCTGCAGGGGCGTCAGCGATGCGTAGGTTATACTGAGATAAGTAGTTGAGGGGAAATGTGCGCCCGTCGTCGCTCAGATTTCTAGGTTTGCCCGAATGCTGCGGTGCAAATAGATTCGTGCCTTCTCCCACTGCCGCTGCACCGTGCGCTCCGAAGTGCCTCTCAGAGAAGCGATTTCGGCGAACGTCAATCCGCAGAAAAACTTCAGGTCGACCAGCTCGGCAAGCGGTGGCTCGGTTTTTGCAAGTTCATCGAGCGCCTCGCTAATGCGATTCAGGTCCCGGTCGACCGCAACATCCTGAATTTCTGTTTCTGCGGAGGTCAGTTCGAATTGGCCACCGCGTTTCTGGGCCTGTCGCCGCCGGGCGTGGTCGATGATTAACCCGCGCATCACCCGGCCCGCATAACCCATGAATCTGGCGCGGTCGGGGAAGGAGATGCCGTCCTTCCCAGCCATCTCGATATAGGCCTGGTGCAATAAGGTGGTGGCGCCAAGGCTGACGGGAACCTGTCGCGCCAGTTCGCGCTTGGCAATGCGATGCAACTCGGCGTACAGCGCACTGAATAGAATGTCCGCAGCCGAGTGGTCGCCACGCTCAGCTGCTTCGAATAGTGCTGCTAGGGGCGGCTCCATCTCCATGACAGTATCCCCGCAAGGGCACCGTTTCGGCGAAAGGTCTTCCAATTGTATTGAAAAATCCATGACTGGCCACGACTTTCTCTCGGCGTGCTGGCCGTAAGTCAACTCGGCCTGGGTATATCGTCAGTTCTCCGCGTACTCCAGTTGTGAGAGAGTTTTAATAGTCTGAACGTGATTCTTGGAAGCCAGTCTTGCACCTCAAACTGCTGCGCGACACCCTCGTTCCGCGCACACCTTCCACCAGACTTTGACGATCATCCCCGCCTTCCCACAAACTCCGAAACCAGCTGCACTCGACCCGCAGCTTCGGAATTTGGGTAGAAGACGAGCGCCTTGACGCTAGGGACGGTTCTGGTCCCGAAATATCAGTACAAAAATCCACATGCCGTTGATTCGGTGTCGCTTAGGGGCCGCACCGCTTCTTCTCAATTGCGAATTCTGCACCCAATGTTGCACCCAACTGGCGTGTTTTCTTGCAACTGACTGCTCCGATTGTCCGTGCACGGAACTGCCCGTCGAAGTCGGCAACGGTTTTCGCGATTGCTTACTTGAGATTCGTTACTGCCAGACCTTCAAGGATAGTTTTTGTCCGGGAAGTCTTATCAGAAGACCAAAGTTGACTGACAAATTCCATACCGCCATTCGCGGAAAGCAACCTGTCGCGTGTTCCAACCACAGTCGTTAGAGTTACCGGCCAGCGCAGTTGAAGCGTGTACATTTCACTTGGCTTCGGCATGAGAACTTTTGGAAGGTTACCGAATGTGACGAACCACGCCATTTCATCGGCCTCGATCCCATCTTCTTTGATGGTCTTCACAGTTTCTTGATTGAAATGGACGCCATTCTTTACCCCGCAGCTCGATTGAGTAGGCTGACAAAAGAGCCTGTACCAATAGTCATCCTTTTGAGAATTCCACGCGAA
>JBEKSZ010000043.1:0-31701 GCA_049516615.1 Candidatus Acidiferrum sp.
GTTAAGGTCGTGCTGCCCTTCCCGGAAGTAGCTGAAGCGGAATTCATTCACAGCGGAAGAACCCAGGGTCCAGGTATGGCTGATATTCCACTGCTGAACGCGGGTCTTAAAAAGAGCTCCGAACCCTGGCAGGTCCGCTCCGGCACCCTGGAAATTGGAAAAGGGTTGATCCTGTGCATCGTCGTTAAAGTAGTAGTAAACGCTGAACTGTTGCGTCGGAGATATGGCATGGTCAAAACGAACGGTAAATTGGTCGCTGCGGTCGCTTTCCACCGGCGAGCCGGTAAACACGTCGGTTCCAAAGGGCGCGACGTACCTGTTATAGAGCGCTAGCGCGGTGGGATCGAAACAAGCCGTAGGAACTACGCTATTGGGGAAAATCTGGGAATACGCCGCTCCGGGCTGAATCGCAACGCCGCCCTCGGCGGTCACCGCCTGCTGGCAGGTTTGGCCTCCGCCGGTAGTCCGACTGGCGAGCTCCGTCGCGAAGGTTTGGTCGCTCAGAACGCCGAGGGTACCGGGAGCATACCCGCCTGCGGGAGGCGGGGTGGACAAGATGGGAAACCCGCCGCCTGCACCGAAATCGCCAGACGCTTCCGCAGCACTCGGGAGAAACACTTGGCCCGACGATATGCCTTGGCGCAGGCGATTGCCTTCGTAGGATCCGAAGATGAAGGTTTTGTCTTTCTTGATCGGACCGCCGATGGTGGCGCCAAACTGATTCTGCTTATAGTCCGGAACGGTCGAATCGAAAAATCCTTTGGTGTTCAGTACGTCATTGCGAATAAATTCGTAAAAATCGCCATGGACTTCGTTGGTTCCGGATTTGGTTACGACGTTCACTACGGAGCCGGAATTTCTTCCGTATTCCGCGTCAAAAGTATTGGTGAGCACGCGAAACTCGGAAATGGCGTCCGGGGAAGGCTGAATGGCCGGACCATTGACGAAAAGATCGTTTCCGTCGCCACCGTTCACCATGTAATTGTTGGAACGGCCGCGGCCGCCGTTTACCGACACCACCCCAGGATTATCGCTGCCATAAAAAAGATCCGCACCCAGCTGCGATTGCACACCGGGCTGAAGTTGCAGCAGTTCGTAAGTATTGCGCGTACTGAGAGGGAGTTCGGTTACCGACTTTTCCGTCATTACCGCGCCGAGTTGCGTGGTGGTGGTGTCGATCACCGCAGGAGCCCCGGAGACTTCAACAGTTTCCGTGGCGCCGCCGACTTGGAGGGCAATGTCAACTCCCACGATTTCGTCGAGATTGAGTGGTATGCCCTTGCGCACATACTTCTTGAATCCTGCAATGGTTACATCAACTTCGTAAGTCCCGACGGCCACCTCTAGAAAAAGGTATTCTCCGGAAGCGCCGGATTGCGCTTCACGGACGGCGTTGGTTCCCTGATTAATCAGGATGACTTTGGCCCCTGCGACGCTGGCGCCGCTGTTGTCCGTCACCGTGCCGCGGATGCGGCCGCCGGTGCTCTGCGCGTTGCTGGGCGGCGCCAGGGACAAAAACAGAATCGCGCAAAACACCAGGAACGCCGATTTGGCGAGCACTCTCGCCTGTAATTTCGCGCAACAAACGGAAAGGACTTCCCTCATCACCCACCCCCCTGCGGCAAAAAATTTCTTTTCTGAACCACTTCTTCGAGGTTGCTGCGTTTCCTGAACCTTACTATAATCCAGCAAACTTAGAGAAAGCCGCTACCCGTGTCAAGTAGAAAGAATTCATCGCAAGCATCTGCAAATCGCGTATCGGCAATGCGCGTTCCCGCCCGCCCGCTGCGCATCAGCGAAGTGGCCGGACGCGTGGGCATTTCTTCTTCGGCCTTGCGCGCGTGGGAAATTCTTGGGCTGGTCACTCCGCGACGGACCGCAAGCCGTTACCGCGTGTATACGGAAGCGGACGTGCGCTTGTTGCAGCGCGCGGTGTTTTTGCGTCGCGCGCGCGGCCTGAATCCCGCGGCCATCGTGCGGGAACTGAAGCGTGAAGGCGTGGTGTCCCTTCCCGCGCAGGCTGCCTCGCTGCCGGGGCAGCGCTTTCGCCGGCTGCGCGCGCAGCGCGGGCTTTCGCTGGCGCAGGTTGCGCGGGAAACCGGGGTGTCCGTCGGCTTTCTGAGCGCCCTTGAACGCGGACAGATGCGTTCTTCGATCGCCACCCTGCGCCGCATTGCACGTTTCTATCGCACCAACATTCTTTCTTTTTTCGAAGCCGCCGCGGACAATTCGCGTCTGGTACGCCGCGAGCAGCGCAAAATTCTGGAAACCACCCCCGGAGTCCGTATGGAACTCCTGGCCTGGGGCCGCACGGCGATGGAGCCGCACATCTTCCGCATCAAACCCGGAGGCGGGAGCGGCGAATCCTATGCCCACGCCGGGGAAGAGTTTCTCCACGTGCTGCAGGGCCAGTTTGAAATTTGGCTGGGCGCCAAGGAGCGTTATCTGCTAAAGGCCGGAGACAGCCTTTATTTTGAAAGCTCCACGCCGCACCGCTGGAAGAATCCCGGGCGCGCGGAGACCTCGCTGCTATGGATCAATACGCCGCCGACTTTCTAAGGCCGGTTCGAGGTCGAAGAGCTCGATGAACGGTTTTGCCGTCGGAGGACCAATGAAACGCTTCGCGATCGCCATCGGATTACTGGGTCTGCTTTTCAGTTGCGGCGCTTGCCAGAAAAAACCAGAGACCCTCAGCCTGCTGGTCTGGGAAGGCTACGCTGATCCGTCTTTCGTGCAGGCCTTCGAAGAGGCGCACCACTGCAAAGTCATCGCCTCGTACATGGGTTCTAGCGACGAACTGGTGGCCAAGCTGCGCGGCGGCAGCGCCTCCAATTTCGATGTTATCTCGCCGTCCAGCGATGTCGCGGCGTCCATCACGCGCGCGGGTCTCGCCGCTCCGCTCGAACTTTCCAAATTGCCCGCGTATGCGCAGCTCTCGCAAAAATTGCGCGATATGCCTTTGGTAAAATTCCAGGGTCAGATTTACGGCGCGCCTTTTATGTGGGGGCCGAATCCGTTGCTTTACGACACCACGGCATTTGCGCAGCCCCCCACGTCGTGGAATGCGCTGTGGGATCCCGCGCTCAAAGGCAAAATCTCCGCCTGGGACGATCTCTCGAGCGTGTACATGGCCGCGCAAGTGCTCGGCTATGACCAGCCGGACCCCTCGCAACTTTACAATTTAAGCGACGTGCAACTTGAGGCCGTCAAGAAAAAACTCCTGGAGCTGAAACCGAATATCCGCAAGATGTGGACCACGGGCGGCGAACTCACCAACCTGTTTCAGAATCACGAGATCGTCGCGGCCATGGGCTGGCCGCTGATGACCAACGACCTGCGCAAGCTGCACTTTCCCGTCGGGGAAACTATTCCCAGGGAAAATACCACCGGGTGGATCGATCACCTGATGATCACTGCCGCAAGCAGGCACAAAGAATTGGCGCTGGCGTTTCTTGAATACATGATCGAAGGGCAAACCCAGAAACAGGTAAGCGCCGTCACGCACTACACGCCAGCGAATCCGGCGGCGGGGCAACTCATGAGCGATGCCGAGAAGAAGAGCCTGCACCTCGACGACCCGGACGCCTACATGCTGCACATCTATTTCTGGCAGGATGTGCCGCGCCGCGCGAAATACAACGAAATCTGGAATGAGGTCAAAGCCGCGCAGTGAGCGCTTTGGCCGCCAATTCGCCGGGTGCGCCTGTGCATGCGGGGAGCACGCTGCTCGAAGTCCGCGCCCTCGCCAAACAGTTTGGCGCGGCAACGGTGCTGAAAAATATTTCCCTGAATATTGCTGCCGGAGAATTTTTGACCCTGCTCGGGGAAAGCGGCTCCGGCAAAACCACGCTGCTGCGCCTGATTGCCGGCTTCGAGACGCCTACCTCCGGCGAGATTTGGATGGGCGGGCAGCGGCTCGACAAGCTGCCGGCGTACCGCCGGCCAGTGAACACCGTTTTCCAGCACTACGCGTTGTTTCCCCATTTGAACGTGCGCGAAAACGTGGCATACGGATTGCGCGTCAAAGGCACTGCGGCGGGCGAAATTGCCGGGCGTGTCGATGAAGCGCTGGGCATGGTAAAGATGCACGATTTTGCCGGCGCCCGCCCGGCCAAGCTCAGCGGCGGGCAGCAACAGCGCGTTGCGCTGGCGCGCGCGCTGGTGAATCGCCCGCAACTCCTGCTGCTCGATGAACCGCTCTCCGCCCTGGACGCCAACCTGCGCAAGCAGATGCAGAGCGAGCTGAAATCGCTGCAGCGCGAAATCGGCATCACTTTTCTTTTTGTAACCCACGATCAGGAAGAGGCCATGGCGCTTTCCGACCGCATCGCGCTGTTGCGCGGCGGGGCACTCGAGCAGATCGCATCGCCGCGTGAGATTTACGCGCGACCGGCGACGGCTTATGCCGCGCAGTTCATCGGCCAGACCAACTTGCTGGCAGCCGAGGTTCGCGATGGCTTTGCCGTTTGCGGCGCGTTGCGCTGGCCGACAAGCGAACGGGACGGCGCCGCGGCCTTTTCTCTGCGCCCGGAAGACATCCTCCTGGTCGAAGCAGGCCGGCCGCCAGTAGCTGGTTCCGTCAATTTTCGCGGGACCATCCGCCAGCAGTTGTATGGCGGAGCAAACGAAACGCTGGAAGTCGCCTGCGGCGAAAACCAAACGTTGCGCGTGCGCATCCGCGCCGCGCCCTCCGCCGCGCCACCCCTAGACGGCGAGCACGCTTTCTCTTTTCAGCCAGGCGACGCCGTGCGTGTGGCCACCTGACATGTACTCGCGCGCCTACAAGACCATCGTTTCCGTGCCGCCGTTACTATGGGTCGGTACTTTTCTGTTGCTGCCCTACGCGCTAATGCTGGTGCACAGTTTCTGGCTGGTGCGCGACGGCTTCATCGTGCAGCAATGGAATCTTGGAAATTACGCGACGTTATTCAGCAAACCCGTCTATCTCGAGGTGCTGCTGCGCACCATGCGTATCGCGGGAAGCGTCACCCTCTGCTCGCTGCTGCTGGGCTACCCGCTGGCCTACTACTTGTCCTTTCACGCCGGCATGCGCAAGGAATTCCTCTACCAACTGGTCATCGTTCCGCTGTGGGTCAGCTATCTGGTGCGCGGCTACGCCTGGAAAACGATTCTCGGCAGCGACGGCGTCCTCAACGGCTTCCTGCAATACGCACACATCACGCATGAACCCGTGGGCTTTTTGCTTTACAGCCCATTCGCCGTGGTGCTGATGCTCACGCACATTTACACGCCTTTTGTTTTTCTGCCCATTTACGCCGCGCTCGAATCCATTCCTCGCCCGCTCATCGAGGCCTCGCAAGACCTGGGTGCCACGCCCGGCAAAACCTTTTTTCGCATCATTGTGCCGCTCTCTATGCCCGGCTTGCTGGCCGGCGCGACCTTTGCTTTCGTGCTGTCTCTTGGCGACTTTCTCGCTCCCCTGCTGGTCGGCGGCGCGTCGGGAACGATGATTGCCAACGTGGTGCAGAGCCTGTTCGGCGCGGCGTACGATTGGCCGCTTGGCGCAGCCGTATCCGTATGCATTCTACTGCTCACACTGAGCTTGCTGTTGGCCACGGAGACTCTTGAAAAACGCTGGTCGTTCAAATAAATGAGCGCCGTTTCCACCACCCGCCGCGCACCCCTGCTCACCGTCTACGCGACGGCCGTCTTCGCCTTCATCTATCTGCCCATCGTCGTGCTGGTGGCCTACTCCTTCAATCGCGACGGCGTCGGCGGGTTTCCGCCGCGCCATTTCACCTGGCACTGGTATCAGCAATTATTGGGCGACGCCGCCATCTGGGACGCGGTGTTGAACAGTTTGATCGTCGCCGCGGCCAGCGTGGCTCTGGCTTTGACGCTTGGCCTGCTGGCCGCGCTGGCTCTTGACCGCGCCAGCTTCCCCGGCAAAGCGCTCTTCCGCCGTCTGGTTCTTCTGCCGCTCATTCTTCCCGGCATTATCACCGGGCTGTCGCTGCTGATGTTCGTGGTTTTGGTCGGCGCGCCGCTCAGTCTGCTCACGGTTTTTTTTGGTCACGGCACCGCGCTGATCTCCGTGGCCACCACCGAGCTTTTCGCCGGACTGCAAAAGCTCGATCGCCAGCAGGAGGAAGCGTCGCTCGACCTCGGCGCCACGCCGTGGCAAACCTTCTGGCGCGTCACCCTGCCCAACTTGAAGCTTTCCCTCATCGCCGCCGGACTCTTGATTTTCACCCTGTCCATGGACGAAATCGCGGTCACCTTTTTCTTGATCGGCCGCGACAACACCCTGCCCATGGAAATCTGGGGCCGCCTGCGCCAGGGCATGACGCCGGAGATCAACGCCATCTCCACCCTGATTTTCGCAGCCTCGGTTGCGCTCATCAGCATCTGGTATCGCCTGCGCGCGCGGACGTTGCGCGACGCATAACGCGCAGGTCCTGTGGCGCGGGACGGACGGGTTTTGCAAACTGCGCTGCTTGGCTGCGAGCGGTTTTAAATCGAGCAACATCGGGATGTCCGGGGAGGAAGCTCATGTCGCACACACGCCGTGATTTCATCAAGTACGTCGTCGCCGGTTCCGTGGCCGCGGGATGTCCCCTCGACGCTACGCTGCTCGCCGCGCCAGATTCCGCCGCACCCTCTCCGCTCGTAGACGGCGAACATTTTGCAGTCTGCCACCAGGTGCGCGACGGCCACGTGTTTGCTCGCCCCGCGCCCACAAAAAAAGTGGGCATCGTGATCATCGGCGGCGGTGTGGCCGGCCTTTCCGCCGCCTATTTTCTCGGCGGCAAGAACGACTGGCTGCTGCTTGAAAAAGAAGGTCACTTCGGCGGCAACGCCTACCAGGAAGAATACGCCGGCCAGCCTTTCGCCACGGGTTCGGCTTACGCTTACCAGGGCGACGCCGGCGATCAGCTGGCTGGCGAACTGGGCCTCAAACTTCTGCTGGTCAACAATCCTGATCCCACCATCGTGAACGGAACCGTGGTTCCCGATACCTGGAAAACCGGCCTCGATCACCTGCCGTATCCGAAAGAGGTCGTCGCCAGCTTTAAGAAATTCCGCGACGACGTCATGAAGCTGAATCTCAAATCCCAGATCATGGAACTCGACGCGCGGCCTTTCAGCAGTCTCACCGCGGCGTACGCGAGGGAAGTCACGCAATGGTGGGACGGCTACGGCCCATCTAACTGGGGCGCTACCACGGAAGATACCTCCGCTTACGTGGCCGTCGATGCCCTGCAAGGCCTGATCAACGGCGAAGACGACACGCGCGCCATCTTGCCGGGCGGCCTCGGCTGCATCACCCACCGCCTGGTCGAAGTGCTGCTGCCGAAATACAAAGACCGCATGCTCGGCGGGGCCACGGTGGTCGCCGTCGCGCCGGAGGCCGGCGGCGTCGCGGTCACCTATTTCCATGCCGGCGAACTAACCACGGTCAGCGCCAAAGGGGTAATCATGTGCGTTCCGAAACTTATCGCCTCCCGGCTGATCACGGAGCTTCCCGCCGAGCAAAAGCAGGCCATGCGCCGCACGCGTTACGCGCCGTACCCGGTAGTCAACGTGATCTTCGATAAGCCGGTTTACAATCGCGGATACGACAACTGGTGCCCCGGCAACACCTTCACCGACTTCATCGTGGCCGATTGGACCGTTCGCAACACTCCCGGCTACAGGCAAAAAAACAATATTCTGTCCTTCTACACCCCGTTGCGGGAATATCAGCGCGCGACCCTGTTAGAGGAAGAAAGCTGCAAATTGCTGGGCGCCCGGGTTCTTGCCGACTTCCAGAAGCTGATGCCGGAGTTCAACGTAAATCCCGTTGAGGTACGCATCTACCGCCGCGGTCACCCCATGTTCATCGCCGCCCCGGGACAATTTACGAAGAACCGTCTCACCGCCGCGCAACCGCTCGAACGCATCTATTTTGGCAACGCGGACTCGAGCGGACCGGAGTCGCTGACCAGCGAATCCGTGCGCCTGTCAAAGGTTGCCGCCGAATGGAGCGATCTGCTTCTGGCCGGCAAGCCCGGCGCCAAAGAGCTGGCCGGCAAAGCCCTGGAGGCCGCCGGCGCGTAAAACTCCGGGATGCGGGCCGCGGGATTACGCCGGCGCGCGCCGAGCCGCTTAAGAGCAGTTCGCCATTTCGCCAAAACGCCCCGATAGGTAATAATGTGGCCACCTAACCCTCACTGGGCACCATGACCGCAACCCCCAACCCGACCCCGCAAGCGCAACGCGGGACACCCGCGGCACCTCCCGGCAGTGCGGGAAAGACGCGCGCCAGGAACATCCCGCTCACCCGCCTGCGCAACGCCGCGATCGTCGCATTGTTCGCCTGCGCGCTGCTGGTTCCAAAAATTATCCACCTGCGCCGCAACGAGCGTTCCTGGTTCGCCTTCCGCGTGGCGCTTGCTATCGTCGGCGCCTCGTTGGTTCTTCTTCCCCTGGCTCTCTGGGACAGTTACCTTCTCTCCGTCGTGGGCCTGGCCATGTTCATCACCGCCATTCTCTTGCCCTCCGCCCGTCCCGATACCACGGCGGACGAGAAGGCTCGCGAGCTGGGCGCTCTGGTGGTTGTGAACGGCGGCGAGTACCAGCCCGGAAACGCCCCGGCCGCCCGCGTGCAATTCTTTACCGGGGTGGAAAACATCTGGGCCCTGGACAAACATTTGCAGCCCCTGCTGGTCATACCCGTGCGGGAATTGACCACGGCGCGCGCGGAAAGCGCGGCGGGAGTCTGGTATCTGCGGCTAGAATGGGCCGATCACTCCGCGGAATTCTCCTATCGCGGGATCTTCGCCGAACACCTGGCCCGCGTGGCGGAGAGCACGCTACACAGCGTGATGCGTCCAGCGCTCCCCGTGCTGCCACAGCGGCGCGCCGCCAGCGCATGACCAATAAACAGCCGGGCCTCCTGCCTCCGGGCTGGTGCCCGTCATAATCCCCTGTTCTGTCAAAGATTGTGTCAAACTAGGGGCATGGCACGAGGATGGGAAAGCAAAGACGTGGAGTCACAGGTAGCCGCAGCGGATATTCCAAAGTCCAACCCCAACGCTGGAAACAAGTCCGACGCGCAGGTACGCCACGAACAGGAAAAGAAGGATCTGCAGCTCTCGCGCGTGCGCATCGTGAACGAACTGCAAGCCGCCACGCATCCGCAACACCGCAAATCCCTCGAAGCCGCTCTAGCCCACCTGGACGCCAAAATCGCGGAGATGTAGGCGCCCCTTCCGTCAGCGAATGAAATCGCCAGCCAGCCCCCAGAAATCGTTTACGTAATAGTGCGAGAGCACGTTGCCGAAAAGGTAGCAGATGCCCTGGCAGGGCGGTATCTCGCCGTAGATCTTCTTGCCGCGCGCGAAAATCCTGCGCAACGACCCGTCCGTCAATAAATTACCCGCCACCTTGCGCAGCGGTTCGCAGGGATAGAAAACATCGCCGTTCGGATACACCCGCGGAAACATCGTGGGATAGCACTTAAAATCACCAAACCTGAGCAAGGTTTCGATGCTTCGCGGCGTGCCATTGATGGCCTGTACGCCCGCGCGGCGTCGCGCGATGATGGTATCGACCAGCGCGTGATACTGGGGATTTTTCAGCAACCCGAGGTTGGGCATCTTTTCAAGCTGGGCCGATTGCGCGGCAAACACAAAGTCCTGCTCGCCGCACCAGTCGAGCAGGCGGCCGACCTCGGCGATGTTCCACTCTTCGATTACCGTGCTGACGGTGATGCGCCGCGGATTTTCCATGCGTTCTTTGGCCATCGCCAAGTTCTTCAGCACTTTGGGCAGGGCGGCGGGTTTGGAAAGCGGGCTGCCCATGTCCGCGGCCAGGGCGTCGAGACTGACCACCAAGCCGGTTACGGCGTCCAGAATGCGCGGCTTGCGATCCAGTATCGTGCCGTTGGTAATCAGCAGCAGGGAACGAAATTTGCACTCCTGTCGCGCGAACTCGACGAGTTCTTCAATATCGGGGCGAAGGGTCGGCTCCCCGCCCGTGATCACCACAGAGTCCGTCTCCTTGCGAATTTTCCGCAGCAGCCGTTTGGTTTCGAGCGTGGGCAGTTCCTGGCTGAAAACATCGGGCTCTTTCTGGGTGCAATAGCTGCAATCCAAGTTGCATTTGTGCGTAACGTAGAAGGTGACCGCGTAGGGTGCAACCACCTTGCTGCGCAGCACGTGGCGTTGCCAGGCGTGGTGAAAATACAGGCGAAAATTCTTGCCCACGAACGGGGCCTGGCGCAGCAGGCCGCGAAAGATTTCGCGCCGCGTCGGCGGCCGCCTGGTCAGCACGCTCGCTGGGACGAAATTCGCCGGGCCATTTCCCTGTGGGCTCATGCCCTAAGTATGGCCCAGCGCGGGGCGAAACGCAGAATGGACTGCGCCCTGATGCTAGAAAACCTTTTCCTGGCGGCGGAGGTTACCGAAGTTGCCGATGTTGGCGATGATAAAGGCCACACGAAACTGATTTTCCGTGCGAATTTCGCCGAGCGCCAGGCGGCGGTATTCAACGCTTAAGCCGCAGCAGCCGCCATTGTAGGTGGCCTGCACGATCTGGCTCTGCAGCTGGTTGTTCTGGATGTCGTAGCTGATGCCCGTGGTGAAATTGAAACCCTTGCGGTTTTCCGCGCCGTACCCGGCCAGCAAACGGATTTGATTGGAGACCGGCTGGAGGACGTTGCTGGCGTCCAGGCGGAAGTGCGCCACGGTGGCGAAGAAGTTGCTGAAGGGCTTTACCTTCATGAGCGTGCCAATGGTGCTGAGCTTTTGCAGGTTCGGATCGTATTCGAGAATCTCCTCGAAATCGTAGCGGTCTCCGGGAGTGACCTTGAAGTCGCTGACGATGGGCGACCAGTTGACGGGCCCCAGGGCAAATGCGAACGGGGTAATGGAATTGAGGGCTTCAAACACATTGCGGTCCCCGGCCACGATCGCGCCCCCGAATGTCGGATCAAAGTAGTGCTTCTGCACGATGCGCCAGGAGATCAATTCCCTCGGCTGATCCTCGCCTTGTTTCATGAACAGCCGCTGCGTAAAGCCGTATTCGACTTCGTTGGTGTCGGTGAGTGTGGCGTCGCTGTCAAAGCGGATGAAGTCGGCGAAGTTGTTCACGCCGGTGACGTAACGGTAGGTGATGGACGGCTCGATGGTGTGTTTGTAGCGGCGGTTTTTCTTGGGACGGTCGAAGAATCTTTCCAGCGTGGGCGGGCGCAGGTCGATGGAGAATTCCCCGGTGTTGCGGAGCAGGGCTTGATTCACGACCACCGGGGTGGGGCCGGAATTGTCGAGGCTGGCGCCGTAATAGGTAGTGCGAAAGGTAGCGGAGGCCGCGACATCGAGCCACGGGCCGAAGTGCAGCGGGACGGTAACGCGCGGAGCGACTTCGGCGCGCGAGACGAACTTGGGCGTATCGATGTCCTGATCGGAGCGCCGCGAAGCGCCCACAAAAGAGTCGAAGGAGAAATAGATGGGCACGTTTTGCCAGGGAGTCTGGTCGACGGAACTGATGCGCCCTTCGGGAAGATTGCGCAGGGTCACGCTGGTGGCCGGGATAAGCGGCGGAACCAGCGTAGGGAGGGTGAGAAAACTCTTGTCGTTGATGCCCGCGATATTGAAGCTGAAACCGCGGTAATTCTTGGAGAGGAAGATGGCGCTGCGGATTTCGGAGTTGACCGCTTCGCTTTCCGTGTCGGAGAAGGCCAAGCGGAAGGTAAGCGAAGAGAGCTGGTTGTAGTCGGTGACAAAGCGCCAGCCGCCGGGCAGCAGGGTTTTGATCTCGAGGCGCTGGTCTTCGCCGCCCTCGGGTTGCCGGACACCGAGCGAATTTATGAGCCCGCGATCATCGACGCCAAAATAGCTGTAGCTAATCGAGGTGTTTTCCGTGGGCAGGATACGCAGTTGCCCGCGTTCACTCGCGCCGCGCAGGCTGAAATATTGCGCGCCCAGAGTGGCGTCCATCCAGGGCGTGGGAGCCCAGTAGAAGGCGTCGCCAAAAACAAAGCCCTTCACGGAACTGTCGCCGACATCGGGGACCAGGAAGCCGGACTGGCGGATCTTCGAAGATGCCGGGGCGTTGGCGTAAGGCAGCCAAATCAGCGGTATGCGGAAGAGCCGGAAGTTCGCGCTGACCAGTGCCACCTTGTCATTCAGCTGGACGTGCGCGTGCGCGGCGAAAAATTGCCAGCTGGGATGCTCGGGATCGCAGATGGTGATCCACGCTTTGCGGATGATGTACACATCTTCGCTGAGGCGTTCGGCCTCTTCTCCCTGGAAATACAGGGGATTTTCTGAGATGAGGATCGTCGGATTGGGCTGGCGGATGATTTTTACCGTGCCTCTGACGTGATGGAAGAGGCCGTGGCCGGAGTTGACGTTGTAGTGGGCGTCGCTGGCGTCGAGGTGCTGGTTCTCGAAATCATAATGCACGTGGCCGGTGGCGACCACCTCGGACGTGGCGTCGTTATACTCCACGTGGTCGGCGGTCAGGCGGGCGTCGCCGTAGGTCACGATTACGTTGCCGTCGGCGATGTACAGGTCGCCTTGCCGGCGTTGCGGTCCGCTCGAGGAGATTTCCGCGATTTGGCCCTTCCCGCCGGGAAGGCGAACCTGCTGCGGGGTGGCGCGAGCCGCGGGAATCTCGAAGATGCCGGCCAGAATCGCCGCCGCCAGCAGCGACGAACGAATAGCGAGACGCGTTTTCGGGTGGGCGAGAAGATTCACGCTGTTAGACCGATCGATGATCCGGCCAAGGAAACAAGTAGCCTAGCATGGGGCGCACAGCGGGGAAACGACGGATCGAGGACGCGCGAGCTCGCGCGTCCCTTTTTGCGGCGAGAGTCTCCTTTTGCCGGGAGCCTTCCATAGGACATAGGGATGCGGGCAGCGCGCGCCAGGGTTGGAAGCGCTTTCACTTGGTTGCCGGAGCCGCAACTCGCAGGCGGTAGCGCGCGCGTTTTGGTACGCTGAGAGCGTGCCGGGCGCTCCTTAAGTTTGGCACGGAAATCGTGCGGGCATTGGATGGCCATGGGACTCCGGGTAATTCGCGTGATGACGATTTTGGCGCTCCTGGTGTGCGCAGCGGGAGCGTATTTCTGGTATCGCTGGAATCATGAGGGCGGGCGCTCGGCGCAGGCGTCGGGCCGGTCATCGCCATACAGGAGCTTTACGCAACCGGACGGTGCTGCGGGCCCGACCGCCGGCAGGCACGGAAGCGCGGCGCCTCCCTTGTTGGAGGCCAGGAAAAATTCTGAGTCGCCGGTGCGCGCCGGCGAGATCCTGGAGTTCAGCGCCAACGTCGCAAAACTAAACAACGTTGCGAATCTGCGGCTGCAGGTGAATGAGCGCCGCGACTTCCTGGGCAAAAGTGCCTGGCATCTGCAGGCTTTCGCGCATACCGAGAATCCGCTGCGCATGGTTTTCGCGCTGGACGACCAGTTCGATTCCTATAGCGATGCCGGCTCGATGGCCAGTTTGCAGTATGAAATGCATTTGAACGAGCGGGGACAGAAGATCGATTCGGTGCAGCGGATGACGGCTACGGGAACAGATGTGGCGCCCGCGAATGTCACCGAAGCACGTGTGCTGCTGGGTACGCGGGATCCCCTGGGCATGATGCAGTATCTGCGCGGCGTGGACTGGACGAAGACTCCGGAAGTGCGCAGTCCGGTATACGACGGGCACAAATTGTACGACGTGCGCGCGCGCGAACAGAGCACTTCAGAAGATGTCAGCGTGCCAGCCGGCGATTTTCACGCTTCCAAGATCGTCCTTCGCGTCTTCGATAACGGCGTGGAAATGAAAGACGCGCAGTTCGCTTTGTACCTGGCGAACAACGCCGCCCGGACTCCGGTGCTGATCGAAGCGGTCATTCCCGTGGCAACCGCGCGCGTGGAACTCGTCAAAGCCGGCGGGCGATAAACATTCACGCGCTGGGCGCGAGCCGGTTGCGCCCAAACAATCGCAGCAGCAGGGCAATCCCCGCGAGCAGGCACGCTGGCGCGGTGAAAGCTCCGGGGAAATACCTGCCTTGTGTCGCGCTGAGTAGCAGATGGCCGATGCCGTTGCCCACTCCGCCGCCCAGGGCAAGAAAAAGAATCACAAGATAAGCCAGCGCCACTCGCCGATAAACTCCGAGCGCCGCCAGAACAAACAGCGCCAGCCAGGCCATATTGAACGCAACAAACTGCCCACCGCTCCAGGCATCGTCGCCGAGCAGCGGCGGGAACCGCCCCGCAAAGCCGGTGAGGAATTCCTCCCAGAAATGCAGGCACTGCACGGCAATGGCGACCAGGCACACGGGGAGAACCGCCACGGGGTCGTTGTTCCAAGCAGCCGCAATCCAAAGCACATAAGCGAGGACCAGAGCGACGCTGAGGAGGATAGTGGCCCGCCCCATCCAGTGGCTCTCGGCCGTCACAGCGAGCAACACAAAGAGGGCTCCGAGCATACGGTCGCGCGGCGTCACCGCGTTTGCGCGAAACGCCAAAGCGGCCTCCCCATACGGCCCGCTACTGCTTCAGCTAGCGGCCAATCGCTCGATCAGCGAGCAAGCGATATGTCCCATCGTTATATGCGCCTCTTGAATGCGTTGCGCATCCTGCGACGGAACGTTCAGAAGTAGATCGACTGTTTCCGCGAGCAGCCCGCCGGTCTCGCCCGTGAATCCCACAAGAAAGGCGCCGCGAAGTCTTCCCGCCTCTACACCGCGAACCATGTTCGGGCTTGCGCCGCTGGTGGAGAGGGCCACGAGAACATCCTCGGAATTCACCAGCGACTCGATTTGCCGGGAGAAAATGCGTTCAAAGCCGTAATCATTGCCCGCGGCCGTGAGCACCGAGGGATTCGTCGTCAGGGCCAGGGCGGCCAGGCCCGGACGGTCGCTGCGCAAGCGGACCACTAATTCCGCGGCGAGATGCTGCGCGTCGGCGGCGCTGCCGCCATTTCCGAACAACACCAGCTTCCCGCCACGGCGCAGAGCGGCGGCGGACTTCTCGGAAAACTCCGCGATGCGGGCAACCAGCTGGTCGGAAAAATTCTGCTTTACGCGGGCGCTTTCCGCGAGTTGCCGGCGAATTTCTTCGGCGTGTTGGGTCATGCGTGTCTGGCGTCCCGCTGGCAGCGAGCCCCTAGAGATTCACTCTGCCGGGAAAGAACACTAGCACAGAACGATTTTGTTGCGGTGGCGCATTACCCGCCGCGTGGCGTTGCGCGTGTCGATCACGAGTTTGGCGGCGTCGACGATGGCGCCGTAGTCGTAACTGGAATGGTCCGTGGAAATCACCACCGCGTCATAGCTTGCGAGGGTTTGCGGATTGAGCGGCACGGACTTCATCTCTTCGAAATTGTAGTGCCGCATTTTGTGCAGTTTCGGGAAATACGGATCGTTGTAGTCGAATTCCGTGCCGCGCTGCTGCAGCAGCTGCATGATTTTCAGCGTGGGCGATTCGCGCAGGTCGTCCACGTCTTTTTTGTAAGCCATTCCAAGAATCAGCAGCCTGGAACCCTTTAAACTCTTCTTGTGATTGTTGAGCGCCGCGGCAATGGCGTCCACCACGTGGTAAGGCATGGCGGTGTTCACTTCCCCGGCTAGTTCGATAAAGCGCGTGGAGAAATCGAATTCCCGCGCCTTCCAGGAGAGATAATACGGATCGATGGGAATACAGTGCCCCCCGAGTCCCGGGCCGGGATAGAAGGGCATGAATCCGAAGGGCTTGGTGGCGGCGGCATCGATCACTTCCCAGATGTCGATGTTCATGCGCAGGCTGAGCATTTTCAGCTCGTTGACCAGCGCGATGTTCACGCAGCGGAAAATATTCTCGAGCAGCTTGGCCATTTCCGCGGCGCGCGTGGAGCTGACGGGCACGACTTTGGCGACCACCTGCGCGTAAATCGCCACGGCGGCCCTGGTGCTCGGCGGATTCAGTCCGCCAACCACCTTGGGGATCTGCGCCAGGCCATACTGCTTATTGCCGGGATCTTCGCGCTCCGGAGAAAAGGCCAGGAAAAAGTCGCAAGCCACGTTTTCGTTTTCTGGACCGACGGCGATGGGGCAGTGCAAACCGCTTTTTTCCAGAATGGGCAGCACCAGTTCTTCCGTTGTTCCGGGGTAGGTCGTGGATTCCAGCACCACCAGTTGGCCGCGTTGCAGATTGGGCTGGATCGCCAGCGCCGTCTGCTCCACGTAGCTCAGATCCGGTTCCCGCCGTTCGTCGAGCGGCGTGGGCACGCAAATAATGATGGCGTCGACCTCTTTCAGCTTGGTGAAATCCGTGGTGGCGCTGAAATGTTTGCTGTTCACGAACTGCTGGATTTTTGTTTGCTGGATGTGCTCGATGTACGACTTGCCGGCATTCAGCATGCTGACTTTGGACGGGTCGGTGTCAAAGCCCGTAACTTTGTGGCCAGCCTCCGCAAAACGCAGCGCCAGCGGCAGGCCCACATAACCGCAACCAATAATTCCTACTTTTAACTGCGCACCCTTGAAAAATTCCGGCTTTCGATCGATGGGCATGAAGTAAGACGCACTCCTCGTGAGCTGCTGACGAAACGAATCAGCGCAGGTGTGACCGGACGTGGCGGTCAGGAAACCGTTAACTTCGGGCAGGCAACAGGCCAACAGGCCGGCATAGCGCCGATGGATGAATATAACAGCATAAGGCCGGGGAGAAAAACCGGGCGTTATACAAGTGTTACAGGTTGTTCACCAGCGGTTGCCCGGCCAAGCACTCGCAAGGCAAGATGGTGGTTAGGCGGACGCCAGGTCAGGTAAACGAGAAAAGTCTATGGTGGACTTGCATTGCCATATCTTGCCGGGGCTCGACGATGGCTCAAGCGGCCTCGAGCAGTCGCTGGAGATGGCGGAATCGGCCATCGCGGATGGCATTACCCATGTCGTGGCCACGCCGCACGCAAGCAGTTCCCACAAGTTCGATTATGCCCGCGTGCGCCAATGCCGCGACGAATTGCAGCGGCGCCTTGGCGACCGCCTGGTCCTGGCCACCGGCTGCGATTTTCACATGAGTCCGGAGAACATGATCGCGCTGCGCGAAGATGCCCCGCGGTTCTGCATCAACCAGAAGAATTACTTGCTGGTGGAATTCAATGAATTTTCCATTCCCCCGGCGATGGACCACACCCTCCACGAGTTGCAGTTGGCTGGCTTGCAGCCGGTAATCACCCACCCGGAGCGCAACGCCATCCTGCGCGCGCGCCCGGAGCGCCTCAAACAGTGGGTCGAGCACGGCTGCTACGTGCAAGTCACCGCCAATTCCCTGACCGGATCTTTTGGTCCCGGGGCCATGGAAGATGGCTGGCGCTGGATGGCCGAAGGCCTGGTTCATTTTGTGGCCAGCGATGCGCACAACACCACCAGCCGGCCGCTGCGCCTGCGTCCCGCCTATGAGGCGGTGGAGGCCAAGTTCGGCACGGAGATGGCCGAAGCGCTATTTCTTTCCAATCCCCGCGCGGCCTTTGAAGGACAGGAACTTCCCCACGTGCCGGAAATTGCGGACGAGAGCGACATTCCGCGAAAGAAGAAATTCTTTTTCTTTTGAACCGCAGACGCGCAGCGCAAGACTACGAGCCGCGCAACGGCAACCCCGCCCAGGTGTTCAGCAGTCCGAAAACTTCCCGCACCACATCGAGTGCGTCGCCGCTGCTCCTCCACCAGTGCTCCGGTGCGAAACGGTCGCCAGGTGCCGCGCGAACAATCGCCCGCCCGCGGCCGAGGCGGAGCCACAACGCCCGGACGCGCCTCGTGTGCGCTTTGCTGGTAACGATGATCACCACTCCGGATTTATCAGCGGGCAGCGCGGCCGCAATTTCCGCAACTTCGTCCGCAGTATTTACGATGGGATCGCGCAAAACGCGAATGGCTTCAGCGGGAACGCCCTCCAGCACCAGCACGCGCGTGTCGTAAACTTCTTCGCCGGTATAGGCCAGACCCAGCGGGGCGAGCGCTTCGGCGATCTGTGTGCTGCGCGTCAGCCAGACTTGCGGGGCCCAGCCCGCCCGGTACAATTCCGCGGCGGCAAGCGCGCGCACCGGCAAACCGCCGCTCAGCGCCACGATGGCTTGCGCTTGGTCGAGGGGATCCTCAACCACCAGCCAGCGACCGACGTTTCGCGCGAAAAAAACACCCAGCAGCACAACCAGGAACGCGAGGGCCAGCACAACTCGCAGCGCGCCAGGCCGCCGGTCTGATGACCATGGGCGTGCTGGCGGAGAGTTCGCTTGAACAGGCATGGGCGGCGGAAGAATCAAGGAACCAAAGCAGCCTAACCCGCACGATAGCGGTGGTCAACCGCGGGATTGCACGTTAGACTGCTCGATTGTGATTCTTTGTCAGGAGGAGTAATGCGCGCAGTTGTCACCGGCGGGGCAGGCTTTTTGGGGTCGCACCTCTGCGACCGGCTGCTGAAAGAAGGATGGGAAGTTCTGGCGCTCGACAATTTGATCACCGGTTCAGAGAAAAATATCGCGCATTTGGCGGGCAACGCGAAGTTCCATTTTGATAAGGCGGATGTGAGCGATGCTCTAAGCGTCGCAGGAGAAGTTGCCTACGTCCTGCATTTTGCCTCTCCCGCCAGCCCGCCCGATTATTTAAAACATCCGATTGCCACCATGAAAGTGGGTTCGCTCGGGACCCTCAACGCCCTGGATCTGGCGCTGGCGAAAAATGCTAAGTTTTTTCTGGCCTCGACCAGCGAATGTTACGGGGACCCGGAGATTTCGCCGCAGCATGAAGGCTACTGGGGCAACGTGAACCCCGTGGGCCCGCGTTCCGTTTATGACGAATCCAAGCGTTTTGCCGAAGCGCTGACCATGGCGTATCACACCCACCACGGCCTCGATACCCACATCATCCGCATCTTCAATACCTATGGGCCGCGCATGCGCTTGAATGACGGGCGAGCTCTGCCAAATTTCGTCTTTCAGGCTCTCAGCGGAAAGCCTTTGACGATTTACGGCAATGGCCAACAGACGCGGAGTTTTTGCTATGTCGACGATTTGATCGAAGGCATTTACCGCTTGATGCATGCCGATGAACATTTCCCGGTAAATATCGGCAATCCGCTCGAAATGACCATTCTGGAGTTCGCCGAACGCGTTCGCGCACACTACCAGCCCACGCCGGAAATTGTTTTTGAACCTTTGCCGCAAGACGACCCCAAGCGCCGCCGCCCCGATATCGGCAAGGCCAAACGCATTTTGGGCTGGGAGCCCCAGGTCGGGCTCGAAGAAGGCTTGAAAAAAACCTTGCAGTATTTTGCCCAGGAATTCCAGCGCACAAAATAGCCGCCTGCCCTTTTCTCCCGGGCGAACTTACTTCTGCAGCGGCGGCTTGAAGCGCTCGTCGATTTCCACCTGATAGCCGGTCACCAGTTTGTTGGTTTCGTTGGCCATTCCAATCACCGATTGCAATTCCTTGAACATTTCCGGAGTCAGGCCTTTGCCAAACGCCGACGCCGTGTGCGAGGCGATGCAGTAGGAGCAATTGTTGGTGACGCTGACCGCGATGTACAGGAGTTCCTTGGTCAGCGGATCGAGCGCGCCAGGCGCCATGATCTCTTTCAGGCCTTCCCAAGTCCGTTTGAGCAGCTTGGGGTCGTGGGCGATAGCCTTCCAGAAATTATTGATCCAGTCGGTTTTTCGCGTGGCCATGATGTCGTCATAGATGGCGCGGACTTCCGGCGTGGCGTCCGGATATTCGATGAGCGGGAAGGTGGGCATGCGGTCTCCGATGGCCAGAATACCTGGCAGTGCAAAAATAGCAGGGCGCCGGGCAATAAGAAAGTTCCGGCGGGTATGCGGAATTAAAACGATATAACCGGCGGCCGAGGAAGGTCCCCGGAGCGCGATCGACGACCGGGAGATTTGCGCTGGTCGGGCGTCAGGTCCTGCTGGTATGTTGATGCGCATGACCACCGAACCGGAAAAACTGCCGGCCACGACTGCCCGAGGCCGGCTGGCATATTGGATTTTCATCGCGCCGATTCTTCTTTTCCTGCTGTGGTACGGAGTGAACGACTTGCGGCGGACGCCGGACGTGGCCAGCACGCTGGTGCACCTCGGCTACCCCTGGTATTTCGGCTACTTTCTGGGCCTAGGAAAATTGTTGGCGCTGCTGACCTTCGCATACCCGGGAACCCGGCGGTTGCGGGAATGGGCCTACGCCGGGTTCACAATTGAACTGCTTTGCGCTTTCGGCTCGCACGTGTTTGCCGGCGATCCTTTGGGCGTTCAGATTGCGCCGCTGATTTTTCTCGTGATTTTGGGGATGGCCTACTGGTTTGATCCGTACCGGAGCTGAGCGCGGTATCCGGCCTGCGGATGGCCGAGGCGGGTGCACGAGAAAAAAGCCACCCCGAACGAGGGATGGCTTTTCTTCTGAGGGTACAGGCAGCGGCAGGAGCGCGCTAGCTTCGGCGTCCTCATTCGTTGGCGTTACTCTTTGTTCGGTTTGCTTCCCGACTTGGGGTTGCCGGCCGGTTTTGCAGGTGGCTTGGAAGCGCTCTTTTTTTGAGGCGCAGGCTTGTTGCTGGCGGTCGCGGGCTTGTTGCTGGCCGTGGCCGGCTTGCTCGTCGACGTGGCCGGCTTGTTGGTTGCAGTGGCCGGCTTGCTTGTGGACGTCGCGGTGGCTGGTTTATTCGTTGATGCCGCGGGCTTGTTGGAATTCACCGTGCTCGATTTGTTGCTGGTGGCGGTCGCGGGCCGGTCGGTCTTGCCCGCTGTGTTTGTCGCCTTGTAGGGAGCGCCCGCCTTGCTGGCGGTGACGACACCTTTGCCGCTGAATTGCCCGGCCTTGGGCGTTGCGGCGACAGCGGGTTTCCCGCCGTTGACGGAAGCCTTTTGTTGCGGGTTTGCCAGCGCGGTTTTTTCGTGCGAGGCTTGCTCCGCCGTTGGCTGAACGTGTGGCTCGCTCGCGGCAGCCTTTTCAGCCTCGGTGGGTTGCGCGGTCGTTCCGCCCGTGCCGCCGTTGAAGCTGGCGTGATTCTCGATCGTGGTGTTGTTCACCACCACGGTCCTCGTGTAGGTATTGTTCACCGCCACGACCGTGCCCACATTGGCTACGGAACGGTTGTAGGCAAACACTCCACCGCGCCACTCGCCGCCGGCAAAGCCTGCTCCGCCGTAGCCGAAGCCGTAGTTGACGCCGCCGTAAAAGCCGACGTGGGCGCCCCAGTAACCGCCGTGCCAGCCGTAGGCGCCGCCGGCAAAACCCCAGTAGCCGGGGGTCCAGAGATAGCCGGGCGTCGGCGCGGCGATCCAGGTGCCAGGAACCCAAAAATAATCATCCTCGCCGTAGGCCCAGTAACCGGGGGTCCAGATCAGACCCGGCCCGGGAAGCTCGGGCTGCACGTAAACGGGCAGCGCCGGTGGAGCAACGTGAATGGAGATGCCGATCCCTATACCTATGCCCTGCGCGGAGGAAGGTACGGGAAGAGCTAGAGTGACGAGAGCAAGAATGGCCAATAGTTTCTGAAAAGTTTGCATTTGGGGCTACCTCTCCTGAAGGTGTGGTGCTTGGGCGGGGCTCGGCTGCATAAACCCGGGAAGGAACCTAGAGTTGCAGCGGGGCCGGTTTACAACATGGGCGATGGCCGTCGAGCCTGCAAATACATCTTAGCGGGTATTTTGGGTATCGCAGTCGACTCGTGTGGGCGAGAAGTTAACTCCCGGCGGCGCGCTCGCTGCACGGAATCTATAACAGCCTTGGTAGGCTTGCTCAACCGAAAACGAATGATCCAGGCCCAGGCGGATCAAACGCCCGTGATTTCGCCGCCCGCATCCACGTCGATAGAAGCGGCACGCGAGATTTTCGGCAGGCCAGGCATGAGCATCATGTTCCCGGCGATGGCTACTACAAAGCCTGCGCCGGAAGAGAGCGAGGCGTCGGTGATGTTGAGCGTCCAACCCGTTGGGGCGCCCATTCGTTTGGGATCATCCGACAATGAATACTGAGTCTTGGCGATGCACACGGGAACTTTCTTGAAGCCCCATTCGGCATATTGCCGCAGCTTGGCGCTGGCCTGTTCGCTGAAGGTCACGCCCGCGCCGCCGTAAACATTGGTGACCACCTTGTGAACCTTTTCTTCGAGCGAATCTTCCGGCGCGTAGATCGGCGCGGGCCGGGCGTCGGGATTTGCGGCGATGGTTTCTACCACGCGTTCGGCCAGTTCGGCCGCGCCAGCGCCTCCTTTGGCGAAGGCTTCGTTCAGCGCGCTGACCACGGCGTGCTCCTGGCAATAACCAAGTAAGCGATCTAGTTCCGCTCGGGTGTCTTTCGGGAAGCGGTTGATGCCGGCAACGATGGGAACACCGAAGCGCTTCAGGCTGTCGATGTGTTTGCCGAGATTGGCAAAACCCTTTTCAAGATCACCTTCCCCTTGATTGCGGAGGCTTTGTACGGTCGTGACCAGGACGGCCACGGATGGACGAATGCCGCTGACCGGCATCACGATGTCGAAGTATTTTTCTCCGCCGAGATCGGCGGCGAATCCGCACTCATTGACGACATAGTCCGCCAGACGCAGGCCCATCTCTTGCGAAAGGACGCTGCTCGTGCCGTGCGCAATGTTGGCGAAGGGTCCGGTGTGTACGGTGGCGGGAGTGCCTTCGGTGGTTTGTACCAGGTTGGGAAGGATGGCTTCGCTGAGCAAAGCCATCATGCCGCCGGTGGCCGTTAATTCCCTTGCGCGGACCGGCTCTCCCTGGCGGGTAGTGCCAATGATGATGGCCTCGAGGCGCTGGCGAAGATCTTCGCGGCTTGTGGCCAGGGCGAGGATGGCCATGATTTCCGATGCCGCGGTGATCACGAATCCGGTGGGGCGGTTCGCTCCTTCCCGCTTGCCGCCGACTTCCACAACGATCCGCCGCAAGGCGCGGTCGTTCATATCTATGCTGCGCGGCCAGGTGATGTGCGCGGGATCGAGCTGCAAATCGTTGCCATGAAACAGGTGCGCATCGACGAGCGCGGCCAGCAGATTGTGCGCCGAGGTGATGGCGTGGAAATCGCCGTTGAAGTGCAGGTTTATCTTCTGGCTGGGCTCAAGCTGCGACATTCCCCCGCCGGCCGCGCCGCCCTTCATGCCAAAGACCGGGCCAAGCGAAGGTTCGCGGGAGGTGATGATGGACTTTTTGCCGATATGCTCGAGGCCTTGCGTCAAGCCGATGGCGGTGACGGTTTTGCCTTCGCCCGAAACCGTGGGAGTCGTGGCGGTAACCAAAATCAGTTTGCCGCGGCGCCGAGCGAAAGCAGGGTCGGAGAGAAGTTCGAGCTTTATCTTTCCGGCGGCCGCGCCGAGCGGCTCGAAGTACTCCTCCGGCAGGCCGAGCTTGGCGGCGATTTGCTGGATGGGCAGGAGAGCTTTGGTCATGGCGTCTGCTGGGCAGTGATTTTTTAGCGTTTGCGCAAGATTTGCGATGTCCGGAAAGTGCCGCGTCATTGTAACCAAGTGGCGTCGCGAAAAGCGATAGCAGGTTCGCAAACACGCCGAGCGACCCGCACGCGGTCGACTAGGGCTTGCGGAGGAAATTGTCGAGAAGCAGGCGGGCCAGGCGACGGGTATTGTGGCGAATGACCGTGTGCTCCTCAAGAAGATTGTCCTGGATTACGCGAAAACCTAGTTTCTGCAGGGCCCCGAGATCCACGGCGACCGGGTCGGCGCCCTCGGAGCGGTAGCGGCGGGCAACCGCGGCGGAGACCGGTTGATTGTTGGCGACGACATAATCGATTACGCGGCGAGGGGAATTCTTGCTGAGGACGTGCCGCTGGATGGCGCGCAGATGGTCGGCGAGGACGTAGCCGGCGGTTTCTCCGGGCTGGGTCATCAGGTTCGCGATATACACCCGCGGGGCTCTGGAGTTGATGATGGCCCTGGCGATTTCCGGGATGAGGAGGTTGGGGAGGATGCTGGTGTAGAGGGAGCCGGGACCGAGGAGAATGAGGTCCGCGGTGCGGATGGCCTCGATGGCTAAAGGCAGGGGGCGCACGTTCGGCGAAGAGAGCGCGATTTTCTTGATGGGAGAATTGCTGGCGGTGATGCGCGTTTCGCCGTGGACGATGCGGCCATTTTCTAACGTGGCCACGAGATGGACGTTTTCAAGCGTAGAGGGAAAGATGCGCCCGCGGATAGCCAGAACCTTGCTGCTGACGCGGACGGCTTCGGCAAAGTCGCCGGTAATGTGGGTCAGCGCAGCAAGAAAGAGATTGCCGAAGTTGTGGCCGATCAGGCCGCGGCCGGCTTTAAAGCGGTATTGGAAAAGACGCCCCAGCAAAGCTTCGTCTTTGGACAGGGCGACCATGCAGTTGCGGATGTCGCCGGGAGGCAGTATGCGGTTTTCGCGGCGCAGACGGCCGGAGGACCCGCCGTCGTCGGTGACCGTGACGATGGCGACGAGGTCGGAGATAGGGCGCTCGGGGGTGGGGTGATCGTCGCTGCGCCGAACGCAATGTTCTTTGAGGCCGCGGAGGAGGGTGGAGAGTCCGGTACCGCCGCCAAGGGCCACAACGCGGAAGCCGCGGCGGAGGATTTTCGGCTGAGCAAACTTTTTGGGCATGAGATTCTGTGGCGCTGGGCAGTCGTGTAACAAAATGCTGCAGCAGCGAACGGCAACCGGGCCAAGGAAGTGTACCGGAAAGAACGGGGAAAGGTGAATTCCAAGGGTAGAGAGGCTGGGACGACGATTTTCCGGAGAGCTCGGGAGTATCGGCCTGCAGCCTGCGCGATGCATCAAGCGGATCGGCGGTTGCTGTGCTTAAGATTTACTCCGGCGCCAGAGGCCATCGAGGGCCTGCACGTCTCGCGACCCATCTTCGGCCCGGTCCGCGGGATTCCCCCGCTCCCTCCTGGCAACTCAGCTTGCCGGATAAGAGAAGTGTGGCAAGCTGTCCTTTTCTCCTGTTGACCGTCTAAAGGAGCGCATGGCTGCTCACAAATCCGAAGTCCTGCAAGGCACTCTCGATTTGCTGGTGCTGAAAACACTCGATTCCATGGGGCCCCTGCACGGTCTCGGGATCGCCGTTCGCATCCAGCAGGTCTCCGAGGACCTGCTGCGGCTAAATCAGGGAACACTCTATCCCGCACTGCTGAGGCTCGTGCAACGAGGCTGGATCGCGCCGGAGTGGGGTATTTCGGAAAATAACCGGAAAGCGAAGTTCTACTCGCTGACCCGCGCGGGCCGCAAACAACTTGCAGAAGAAGCCGAAGGTTGGGAGCGCATGTCGGCCATGATCAACCGGGTGCTGAGGACCACCTAGGGATGCGCGAGCGCTGCCGCGAGTTTCTCCACCGTGTCGCTTCTCTGTTCGGGCGAAGTCATCTTGAAGAGGACCTCGAGGCGGAACTGCGCGCGCACCTTGAACTGTCCGCAGATCGCAATCTTCGCCTGGGCATGGACCCCGAGCAAGCGCGGCGCCAGGCGCTCCTCGACCTCGGCGGCCTGGCGCAAAGCAAAGAGGCGTACCGCGAGCAGAGCGGGCTGCCCATGGTCGAGACCGCCGTGAAAGACCTGCGCTTCGGTTTTCGCATACTCCGGCGCAACCCTGGCTTTTCCGCCCTGGTGATCCTTTGCCTGACCTTGGGCATCGGCGCCAATGCCACGGTCTTCGGTTGGGTCGAGGGAATTCTATTCCGTCCGTATCCGGCGGTAGTTCACCAGGAACAACTGCTGGCACTTACGGGAACAGCGCGCGGCGAGTCCGGCCCGACGGCTGTCTCCTGGCCGGATCTCCTCGATTTCGAGAGGAACTGCCGACTGATTGATTCGTTTATGGTGACCAAAATCATGCGCACGACGCTCAGCACCGGGGACCGCGCCGAGGGCGCGATAGGGAGCATCGTGTCGGCAAATTATTTTGATGCCATTGGAGTGCATCCCATTCTTGGGCGCGGCTTCGAGCCGGGTGAGGACTCCGGGCGCAACGCCCATCCCGTGACGGTGATCAGCTACCAGATGTGGCGAGGCCGATTCCGGGGCGACCCGCTGATCATCGGCAAAACGCAGCGGCTCAACAATGTGGTGCACACCATTGTTGGCGTCATGCCCGAGGGCTTTTATGGAACGTTTGTAGGCTGGGCCATGCAATTCTGGGTCCCCGCGTCGATGGAAGAAAACTTTGAAGCGGGCGGTTACAAACTAGAAGACCGCAGCGCACGGTGGATTGAAGCCTACGTGCGGCTGAAACCCGGCGTAACCCGCGGGCAGGCGCAGGAAGAGATCTCCGTGATTGCGCAACGTCTCGAAGCGCAGTATCCGGAAAGCAACCGCGGCCGCGGCATCCGGCTGTGGCCCTTGTGGCAGACCCCCTTCAACAACGCAGGCACGCTGCTGCCCACGCTCGAAATCATGGTTGTGGTAGTTGTTTTTGTTCTGTTCATCGCTTGCGCGAACGTCGGCAATCTGCTCTTGGTCAGGTCTTTCGCGCGGCGGGGGGAGATGACCGTGCGCCTGGCCATCGGCGCGGGACGCGGCCGGTTGCTGCAGCAGCTTCTTGTGGAGGGATTGCTGCTCTCGGCTCTTGGCACAGCCGGTGGACTTGGCCTCGCGTACTGGTCCCGGCACGCGCTGGTGCTGCTCCTGCCCGCACGAGGCGGCGTGGCCATGCACCTGTCGGGCGAGATGGACGGGCGGTTTCTGGCGCTGAGCGCGGGGGTTTGCTCGCTGGCCACGCTGCTCATCGGTTTGCTCCCCGCCCTCGAGATGACCAGGCTCGATCTGGCCGGAGCCCTAAAAGCGGGCGCGGCGGGGGTGGTGGGGCGCGGCGAAAGAAGCTGGGTGCGCTCGGGCTTGGTCGTGGTGCAGGTGGCGCTGAGTTTTGTTTTGCTGGTTGCAGCGGGGCTGCTCGTTGAGAGTCTGCAGAAAATTCGGAATTCCAGCCCGGGATTTTCAACGCATGGAGTTTTGTTTACGAGCATCGATTTGAAATCAGCGGGCTACGATGCGCAGCGTGCCCAGACTTTTCAGGATGAGCTGCTCCGGCGGGCGCAGGCGCTGCCCGGCGTCGAGTCGGCGGCCTTCGCGCGAATGACGCCGCTGAGCTACGGAAGTTTTTCCGAGGCGCCGATTGCCGTGGATGGCTATAAGCCTCCCGGCGACCAGCTGCCCACGGTGCAGTACAACGAAGTGGGACCGGACTACCTTCTGACCATGGGAATCCCGCTGCTGTCGGGCCGGGAATTCACGCGCGCGGACAACCAGGACGGCGCGCTGGTAGCGGTCGTCAATGAAACCATGGCTGCGCATTACTGGAGCGGCAAGAACCCGCTTGGCGAGCGCCTCAAGGTGCAAGGCCGATCCATGCGGGTGGTCGGTGTGGCCAAAGACTCCAAGTACCAGAGCGTTCGGGAAGCAGCGAAGCCATTTTTCTACGTGCCGTGGCGCCAGAATTTCTCCGTTGGAGGAGGTCTGTACCTGCGAACACCGCTAAAACCAGAAACCATGGCCGCGGCGCTGGGGCGCGAAGTTCGCGCGCTCGACGGAAATCTTGCGCTGTACGAGGTCATCTCGCTGCAGGAGCAGCTCGATCGTTCAACGTCTGCGCAGAAAGTGGCGGTCACTTTGCTTGCGCTCTTGGGAGCATTGGCGCTGCTGCTTGCGGCCATTGGGCTCTTTGGCGTGATGTCGTATGCGGTGTCGCAAAGCAGCCGCGAACTCGGATTGCGCAAGGCTCTTGGCGCGGATTCATGCGAGCTGTTGCGTCTGGTTATGGCGCGGGGCCTGACGCTCTCAGGAAGCGGGGTACTTCTTGGCGCCGGTGCGGCACTCGTGCTGACGCGATTGCTTGGCAACCTCCTCTACCAAGTGAGCCCGCGCGACCCCCGGGCGTTCGGCTCGGCATTGCTGGTGATGACCATGGCCTCGCTGGCCGCATGTTTCCTGCCCGGGTGGCGCGCCGCGCGCACCGATCCCGCGCGGGTCTTGCGGCATTGACGCTCTAGGCCTGAAGGTAGCCTTTCGATCGCCATTGAAATCGATCGGCAGTGAAACCCCGACGAACCTTTCCGGGCAGGTCCCGGGCGGCAACCCTTAGAGCGGCAGGACAGGCCAGCGAGGTCTTTTGTAAATTCGCTGTGTCCCTCCTCGGCTGCTGTTCATCAGAATGGTGGGCCCGCGCGTAGGCCAGCAAAGCTGCTGGGCGTGGCGTTTGGCAGGGAACGCGCGGACGGGAGGATCAAATCACATGGACTCACTACGCGCGCTGCTAGCGAAGGCGCAAGACGGCGGCACCGCCATCGGGCATTTTAACATCGCGGACCTGGTGCTGCTGAAGGCGGTGTTTGGGGCGGCGCAGGATCTGAAGGTGCCGGTGCTCGTGGGGGTATCAGAAGGTGAACGGGAGTTTATGGGTGTGCGGCAGGTGGCGGCGCTGGTGCGGAGTTTGCGGGAGCAGTTCGATTTTCCCATTTTTTTGAACGCGGATCACACGCATTCGCTGGCGAAGGGGGTCGAGGCGGCCAACGCCGGGTTCGATTCCATTGTGTTTGATCTGTCGGCGCTGCCCTTTGATGAAAATGTGCGGCAGACCAAACAGGCGGTCGAAACGCTCAAAGGGATCCATCCGGAGATGCTCGTTGAAGGAGAAATTGGGGACATCGGAACGGGCTCGGAGATTCACGACGTGGCGCCGGACCTGCGGAAGGGGCTGTCAACGCCAGAGGAAGCGCGACAGTTTGTGGCCGCCACCGGAGTGGACATCCTGGCGCCCGCGGTCGGAAATATGCACGGGATGCTGCGCAGCATGGTAGCGGGCGAGACCAAAAAGCACCTGGAGATCGCAAGAATCGCGGCCATCAAGCGCGCGGCGGGAGTGTTTATGACCCTGCATGGAGGATCGGGAACGGACGATGAAGACTTGCGTCAAGCGATTGGCGCGGGGATCAACATCGTGCACATCAATACCGAGTTGCGCGTGGCGTGGCGGCGTGGTTTAGAGCGGGGCTTGGCCGCCGAACCAGAGGAAGTGGCGCCTTACAAGATTCTGCCGGTGGCGGTCGGCGACGTGAAACAGGTGGTTGCCGCGCGCTTGCAATTGTTTAACGGCCAACGGCGGTTGGCGCAAGGAATCTAGAAGGCGCCTCGAACCCGGGCGGGCACACGGAGCGCCTGGAGAAATGCCCCGCGCGTTGGACCCGCAGGAAAACAAAAAAAGGCGCTTGGAAAGTCACAAGCGCCCCTTTCTCTACAAATTAAATCGCTAAATACCTCAGGGATCACCTCCTTCTCGACCAGTGCGTCGATTGAAGCCTGACCACGTTTTTATCACGCAGACCGGAGTTTGTCTAGCCATTCGTCCCTGCGTCGTCTCTTTCGGCGCAAGCGCCATGTGGATTTTCGTCGAAGATAACGTGTTTATTGTGAATAAGATAAGACAAAACCGCACAGGATTCCCAGAAATCCTGGGAAAAAACCCTTGCTTCTGATGTAGTGTTGTAGTTGACTACAACACATAAGGGATGCGATGCGGCCGCTCTTTGCACCTGGCCGGATTCGCGGCCTCGCTCTGGGGATTGTCTGTAACCCATGATGGACCGGGAGTGGAACGACAGTCAGCCGATTTACCGACAACTGCGCGACCGCGTGGTGGCGATGATCCTCGATGGCCTGCTGAAGGAAGGCGATCCGTTGCCGTCCGTGCGCCATGTGGCAGCGGAGTATCGCGTGAATCCACTGACGGTGCTGAAAGGCTATCAGCAGCTCGTCGATGAGCAACTCGTCGAGAGCCGGCGAGGACGCGGCATGTTCATTAATAGCGGCGCGCGCGAGCTGCTGCGTAAGAGCGAACGGCAGAAGTTTCTTCTAGAAGAATGGCCGAAGATCTCCACCACGATTCTGCGGCTGGGGCTGACGCGCGAAGATCTGCTGCCTGCCGCTACAACCGCACGCCTGCCCGATGCCCCGGATGCAACCAAAAAAAACGAGGAGCCCAAGACATGACGGTGATCGAAGCACGCGGGCTGCGCAAAACGTTCAGGACCACCGTGGCCCTCGACGGCGTGGACTTGCGCCTCGAAGAGGGGCGCATCCTCGGGTTGATCGGACCGAATGGAGCAGGCAAGAGCACAGCGCTGAACGCCATCCTCGGGCTGACGCAATATCAAGGCGAACTAAAGGTCCTCGGGCGCGACCCGTGGACGGAGCGCGATCAGCTGCTGCGCGAGGTGTGTTTCATTGCGGATGTGGCGGTGTTGCCGCGCTGGCTGCGGGTTTCGCAGGCTCTCGACTACGTGGCGGGTGTGCATCCGCGCTTTGATCGCGCGAAGGCCGAGGCATTTCTGAGAAGGACCGCGATCAAGCGAACCAGCAAGGTGCGGGAACTGTCAAAAGGCATGGTCACGCAACTGCACTTGGCGCTGGTGATGGCCATTGACGCGAAGTTGCTGGTGCTGGACGAGCCGACGCTCGGGCTGGATATTCTTTATCGCAAACAGTTCTACGATTCGCTGCTCAACGATTACTTCGACGAGAGCCGAACCATCCTCGTGACCACCCACCAGGTTGAAGAAGTGCAGCATGTGCTCACCGATTTGATGTTCATCAACCGCGGGCGCGTGGTGCTCGATTGCAGCATGGAAGCGCTCGAGTCGCGTTATTTCGAAGTTATGGTGCTTCCCGAGCAGCTGGCCGCCGCCCGCGTGTTCAAGCCAATTTATGAGCGGCAGGTGTTCGGGCGCAGCCTTCTGCTGTTTGACCACCTCAGTCGCGAGCAGGCTGTCAGCCTCGGAGAAGTGCGCGCGGCCAGCATTGCCGATGTCTTCGTGGCGGTTATGACCGCCGACGGCCAGGCTTACCAGATACCTCGTCAGGAAGAAGGGCCCGCGCGATGAGCACTCCCGTGAATCTCCCGCCAAACCACCTGCCGGATTCTCCCGCGGGCCGGGCGCAGACCCTGCCTGCGGCAGCATCCGCGCCGCGGCCGTTCTACTGGTCGGTGCGGCGCGAACTGTGGGAAAACCGTTCCTTGTACATCGCTCCGCTCGCCGTAGCCGGCGTCATTCTGGTGGGCTACTCGATCAGCCTGATCGGCCTGCCCTATGGCATGCGTGGTATGGCCGGGCACGGCATAACCGACCAGCAGGCGCTATCGGGCATGCCGTACGCGCACGCGTCCTGGCTGCTGATGCTGACGGCCTTTCTGGTAGCCTTCTTTTACTGTCTCGACGCGCTGCACGGCGAACGTCGCGATCGCAGCATCCTGTTCTGGAAGTCCTTGCCGGTTGCGGATCGCACGACGGTCCTTGCAAAGGCCAGCATTCCCATGCTGGTTCTGCCGTTGCTCGTCCTGGTTCTAACCGTGGCGGTGCATTTACTCATGCTGCTGCTAGCCAGCGCGGTCTTGTTCGTCGAGGGCGCGGGTGCCGCGAGATCGGGGAGCCAGCTGCCATTTTTCCAGATAGAGCTCGTGCTGCTCTATAGCTGGATCGTGCTTGCGCTCTGGCACGCGCCCATCTATGGCTGGCTGCTGCTGGTTTCCGGCTGGGCTAAGCGCACCACGTTTCTGTGGGCGGTTTTTCCCCTGCTGGCCGTCGCCATCCTCGAGAAGCTGGCCTTCAACACCACGCATTTCGCGTCCCGCGTGGGATACCGCCTCGCTGGCGGTATGGCCGAGGCCTTCGCTTCCCGGATGCCTGATGGCAGTCCCGTTGATCCGCACTTTATTCCGCTGGCACAACTGACTCCCGGGAAATTTCTGGGCAGCTCGGGGCTGTGGGTTGGT
>JBEKSZ010000044.1:0-31367 GCA_049516615.1 Candidatus Acidiferrum sp.
CCCAGTGCTTTAGCACCTAAAGGAAAACCCGCGAACCCAGAGAGATTCCTGTCAGGCCTTTTTCCCCGCCAGGCGCAACAGTTTAGGCGGCGCCAGCCAGAGCAACTCCCCGCTCGGCGGGGTGACCCGCTTCAACTCGATCATCGCCACCCCCGCCTTCTTCAGCGAGGTGCAGGGATTCTTCGCCCCCAGCGCCATAGCAACAATGCCGTCCACCTGCGGCCCGTGTCCAAACAAGAAAATCTCCGCCGCATCTTTATCCTTCGCCAACTCACGAAACAACAACCCCGCATCGGCTCCCGGCAAGAGCAAATCCGTCTTCCGAATTTTCTGCTTGGAATATCCGAGCGCCCCCGCAAAGATCTCCGCGGTCTGCCAGGCCCGCACGTATGGGCTGGAAAGGAGCAAGTCCGCCGTACAACCGAGTTCGACGACGCCCCTCGCCACCTGCCTGGTCTTGGCGATGCCCTCGTCGGTCAGATATCGCTCCGCCTCCCCCGGACACTTCGGATCATCCCGGTCGATCGCCGCCCCGTGCCGCACCACATAAATCCTCATGAAAAGACCTCTAGCCCCCAGAATCGCGCAACCCAGAAATCCTTTGACCCACCGACAGAACTCTCACTCATCTAGAATCCTCACCTTGCAAGCCTTGACCCCGCCAACCCCAAAATCCGTCATCCCGGGCGAAGCCGGAGATCCGCTTTTGTGCGCCGCCCGGCTCAGCAAACTCAAGCCATCGATTGCCGGAAATACAATTTCACGTGAAACTCCTTCTCAAACAGTTCCGCGCTGCGCGTGGCGTCCCGTAGATCTTCCGCCGCATCGCCATGCGCGGCCACCTGCAAGGCCACGGCTCCGCGCTGAAACGATGTATGCAAATTGCTCACCCGCTGCCGGTGCGAATGATCGAGCGCCTCCGCCACCCGCAAAATCGCCGCCAGCCGCCTCGCCACCCGCTTATCGGTATTATTCAACGCCGCGTACCCCGCGTGGTGACCCGCTGGCACCGACTTGCGGTTGTGGTAACGCACCAGCGCCGCCACGATATTCCGGTCGCGCCCCTCGAGGCCCGGCATATCCCCGTACAGGGCCAAATATTCTCCATGCTTGTGGTGCCCGCGGTGGCTCACGCGGTGCCCCACATCGTGCAGCAGCGCTCCGGCCTCTAGCAGCACGCGCGATTGCGCCGGCAAATGGTGCACAGGCTGTAACTGGTCGAACAGCATCACCGCCATCTCCCGCACATGCTCCGCATGGGTCTGGTCATACTCGAGCCGCCGCCCAAAACTTCGCGTGCTCACGAGCAGCTGTCGCTGCGACGAGTTGTAACGATGCGGCTCCTTGCGCGAGAACGCCTCGCGCGCAATTTCCTGCAACAAACCTTCGCGAATCCCCACGCTGGGGATCACCAGGCAGCGCGCGTTCAGATACCGCCCCAAAATTACAAAGGTAATTGCCGCAATCCCCATCACATCGGCGCGGTCCCGCCGCACGCCATACACCTTCATCCGCTCCCGCACATCGCGCTCAAGCAACTCCGGCAGCCGCTCGCGCAGCAACGTCAATTCAATCGTCGGCAAACCGTTTCGCCGTGGCCCGGGCGCCACATTCGCCAACGTTTCCGCATTCCCCCCAAGCGCCACGGCCACGCCATCGCCGACATTCGGCGGCGATGGCAACTTGGACTCCAACAGCGCCCGCACATACTTGCGTATCTCATCGGCTTGCGGCGGGCGCACCACTCCGGGAATATCGAGGGTGGTCATTAGCCGCACGGTGCCCACCGGCAACTGCGCCGCCTGCATCACCCGATGATCCTGCAATACGCTGATTTCCAGGCTTCCGCCACCCAAATCAATGATGCACCGTGGCGGCGACTCCGGTCCGAGCGCGGAAATCACCGCCTCGCGCCCCAGCCGCGACTCCTCAACTGCCGAAATCACTTCCACGGCGATTCCCGATTTCTGCTTGATCCGCCGCACAAACGCTTCGCGGTTGCGTGCCTCGCGCGTCGCGCTGGTAGCCACCGCGCGATAGCGCGTCACGCCAAACTCATCCATGATTTCTTTAAAGTGGGTAAAGGCCTTGCCCGCCTTGCCAAATATCTCTTCGCTGAAGCGGTGCCGCAGGAAAACCCCTTCGCCCAAACGCAACGAATATCGCTCGTTGTGCAGCGGCTCAATGTCCATCGCCGAATACGCCCGTGCCACGCTCAGACGCACGGCATTGGAACCGGCGTCAATCGCGGCGATGTGAACCGGCTCGGACATTTAGGTATTTACCGCCAGAGGTGCGCCAAAGCTGCGGAGGGTGTGTATTTCGTCGCGCGAATTCCCAATCCTTCACCAATCTTCAAACGCAACTGTTTGTTTACGTGTGACACGCTGGCCTCGCCATCCAGCTCGATAAAGCCGTTCTTCTTGGCCATCACTTCAAACTCCCGTTTGATCATGGTCTGGTAACGAATGAAGGACCAGTACAAATCATGCGAGAGCGACATGTCCCGGCCCGCCTCCCAGTAACTGATGGCCTGCGCTTTTTTAAATTCCCGCGCAAACGCCGTCTCCGGCCGCACGTTCAGCCAGAACGTCAAATGCGGCCGCAGGGCCATGGCGTATAAACCTGCCAGATAATCGCGATTGATGCCCCGCACCACGCCTCGCGCAATCAATGTAAAAATGAATCGGTCCGCCAACACCACCGCGCCGGACCGCAATGCCGGCAAAATCCGGTGCTCCACCTGGTCGAAAAAATCCGTCGCATACATCAGCGACAGCGTCAGCCGTGTCACCGCGTTCTTGGCCAGCAATTCATCGATATCCCGTCCCACCAGGTTCGAGCGCCGCAAGCCGCTCGTGGTCACCGCGAATCCTTCTGACTCCAGCCACTCTTGCAGCAGCGCGATCTGCGTGGAACGCCCCGAGCCATCCATTCCTTCGATCACCACCAACTGCCCGGTGATCTCCGAAGGATCAAATCCCACCAGCGGTTCGCCAAAAAAATACTGGGAAGTCGATGACTCTTCGATGGCCGCCACGGACTTCTCGCCAGCGGGTTTGGTCCCCGCGGGCGCCACCGCCGGCGAACCGTCCAGCGTCCCGCCGCTCTTTTCTTTCTCCGAATCCGCCATCGCTACTCCTGCTCCTGCACGTGCGCGCGCGGCGCAAATCTCTTCAAATCGATTTTCGACGCCACAATATCCCGCATCTGCTTCTGCAATTTATTCACCGGCAGCGTCCCATCGAGCACCACGAAATTATCGGACTCCACCATCTTGTCGTAGCCTTCGAGAATCCGCGCCTGAAACAACCGGAAACTTTCCGCCCGGTCGTACGACAATCCCAAATCCATCCCTGCTTCGTAATATTTCAATTTTGGACGCCCGCTCAAAATCCGGTGCACCGCTACATCCAGCGGCGCGCGAAAATAAAACGTAATATCCGGTATCGGTGCAAAGCGATACAAATTCCTCAGCCAGCGCGGTGGACACCCCCGGGCTGCGTCCCGCGCAAACGCTGTATAGATATACCGGTCGGCCAGCACCAGATAATCGCCCTGCAGCAGTGGCATAATCTGCCGCTCGCAGCGGTCGGCAAAATCCGCCGCATGCAGTAACGAAAATGTAGTCGGCGTAAGCAGTCTCCGCTGCTTCCCCCGCCGTGTCGCTGACTTCACCAGCGGCGAAGAATTCCACTCCGTAAAATGCAGCCGGTACCCGCCAATCTCCAGCCACCGCTTCAACAGATACAATTGCGTACTCTTCCCTGAACCGTCCGTCCCTTCCACCACGATCAGCGCCCCGGGATAGGCCCGGCTCGGCACCGGCCTCCCCGGTTGCGGCAAGGTTGACTTCCCCGCTTCCGCCCGCACCTCCTTTTTGGGCGCGTCTTTGCCAGACTCCTTAACGCCATCCTTAACTACTTCCGAGTTGTCCATCAGCTAGTCCCTGAAATTCTCTGAAGCGGCCCTGCTGCGCGTATCTCTCTGTACTCTGCGCCAGTGCGTTATCTTCCGTCTTTGGCCCACTAAAACAAACTCACTTTAATATGCAAAAACTTCTTGGGGTTCTGCCGGAAATCCCCAATCAACAGTCGCATATCCCCGGTCAGGCCCGCCAAATTGTCATACAGGGCTGGATCCGAAAATAGTTTTCCCGCGGTAGTCGTATTGTCATTCAACTTTGCCGTCGCGCTGTCCAGATTCGCACTGGTATCCCGCAACTTGTTATACAACGTGTCATCCGTAATCAATTTCCCCAAACTCCCCTTCCCCGCGCGCGCGTCATCGATCATGCCGTTGCCATTCGCCAGGGCTTGCTTGGCTTGATCATACAGGGTGGGATCGTTCAGCAATTTCCCGATCGTGCCCTTGCCCGCCCGTGCATCGGAAATCATGCCGTTCACGTTGTCCAGACTCTGATCCACCTTCGTATACATCTCGTCCGACGCCACCAGCTTGCCCAGCGTCCCTTTACCCGCCTGCACGCCGCTGATCAACGAATCCGCCTTGCTCAAAATGCCGTTCAAATGATCGTACGCCGCCGGATCGTTCACCAACTTGCCAAGCGTGCCCTTTCCTTGTTTGATGCCATTCAGCAAATCCTGCACGCCGCTCGAAACCTCGCCCAATTGCGCCATCACGTCCACGGACGTGGCCGCCGGCACGGTATCTCCATCCTGCAACGGCGTACCCGTGAACCCCCGCGTTACATTGATGTATTTGTTCCCCAACAAGCCTTCCGTCACCAGCGCCGCGGTCGAATCGGTCAAAATATTATTCTGGTACTTCCGCTCGACGCGTAGTACCACTTCGATGTTGTGCACCTTGTCGATTTTCTGCCCGGTCGCGCGCCGCGCGAATTCAATAGACACCACATTACCCACAGCCACGCCATCCACGCTCACCGTGGCCCCGTTCGCCAATCCGGAAACGTCCGGCAAATAGGTCTTCAGCCGGTATTTCGGCCCCAAAAATCCCGGGCCGGTTACATAAAAAATTCCCGCGCCCAAAATCGACAGCCCCACCAGCACAAACAGTCCCACGCGCAATTCGGTCCAGGTCAACTGTTTCCGCTGCGCCATCTAGTTGGTTCCTCCGCGTTCAATCCTTTGTAGAAACGCCCCGCCCCGCGGCCGAGCGCCCCGCGATCCTTCCGGCCGAAAGTTCCCGTCTTGGCAATCCGCCGTACAGGCACGGACCTTGCTAGCAGAGCCCCGGCCGGCAAGCCGCAACCTCACACCAAGAATCTCCGAATATAAGGGTCCTTCGAGCGGAGCACCTCTTCGGGCGAGCCGTCAAAATAAATCCCGTTGTCGTAACCCTCATTCCCGGCTTCGTTCACGCCCTCCAAGTGCCGGTAGACCATAAATCGCGTAATCGCCTGCGCTGTACCCTCGGCTACTCGCACCACGCTTTTTTCCTTGGTATCGAACCGGAAATTCGCCAGCGCAAACCCGTCCTGCAAGCGATGCGTCGCCAGCAGCGACGTTACCCCATAAAAATCCCGCAACCGCAAAATCAAAGTGATAATCGTCTGCGAGGTCACCGGATCGAGGCCGGCCGTCGGCGAATCGTATAAAACAATCTCCGGCCGGCTAACCAGCGCCCGCGCGATGGAAACTCTCCGGCGCATTCCGCCGGACAGCTCCGAAGGCAGCATCTCCTGGGTATGCCCCAATTCCACAAACTCCAAGACCTCCTCAACGCGCGGCGCAATCTCCGATTCCGGCACGCGCTCTTCCCGCAACCGGTAGGCCACATTCTCCTCGACGGTCATGGAGTCAAACAGCGCCCCTTCCTGAAACACAAATCCGATCTTCCTCCGAAACGCCAGCAACTCCAGCTCGGTCATTCCCGAAACATCTTCGCCCAGCACTTCGACCCGACCCGCCGTCGGCCGCAGTAATCCCGCTGCCAATTTCAACGTCAGGGTCTTCCCTGTCCCGGTCTCGCCGAGCAACACCAGGGTCTCCCGTTCCGCAACCACGAATGAAACGCCCCGCAACACCTCGCCTTCGTCAAACCCCACGGAAACATCACTAAACCTGACCGCCGGCCCGCCACGCAAATCCGCTCGCGTGTAATTCGCCGGCGTTGTCCCCGCAGTCACCATAAGTTCGCGCGCACCGTCAAAATGCGCCCACCGGCGAAACCTTCATGCGAGTTCGACGAGAAATTCGCGTTTCGCCCTAGGCTTGCTTCCTTCCTGCCCATTCGCCCTCAAAAAAGTTTATCCGACATATACAACGCAAACTTGGTCAAAAATAAATCCGCCACGATGATCATCACCGACGACACCACCACGGCCTGCGTCGTCGCCCGTCCCACTCCCTGGGTCCCACCCCGCACCGTCAGTCCCTTGTAGCAACCTACCGTCGCCAAGATAAATCCATACACGATCGGTTTCGTCAGCCCCTGCATCAGGTCCCCAAGATCGAGTGCGTTGATGGCCCGCGTCCAAAACTCCACTGCACCCAGCCGCAACGAAAATATCGCCGAGATGCACCCGCCCAAAAGCCCCACAAAATCGTTCATCGCCGTAAGCAGTGGCACCATCAGCAGCGACGCCACCACGCGCGGCGTCACCAGCTTACGATAGGGATCCGTGCCCATCGCCCGCATGGCGTCGACCTGCTCCGTCACCTGCATCGACCCCAATTCCGACGCAATCCCCGACGCGCATCGCCCGGCCACCAGCAATCCCGTTAGCGTCGGCCCCAGCTCGCGCACCAGCGCAATCGAGACCGCATCCCCCGTGAGCGCCGTTTGCCCGAAGCGCACAAACTGCGTCGCCGTCTGCAGCACGAGGACCGCCCCGATAAATAATCCCGCCAAAAGCACGATCGGCAGCGATCCCACGCCGATATCATCCATCTGCGTCAAGGTGTCTTGAAAATAGTGTGGTCCGCTGAAGATATTCGTTAGCGACCGCCACGAGAGCAGCGAATAGTCCTGCACGCCCAGTACAAAGGTGCGAAACACATCTGTCAGCACCACGCGCACAGGCGTCCGCGCGTCCGCCTTTACTTCCCGGCCTGTCACCTGAAGAGGAGCGTCTGCCACGTGTCTGTTTTTCCCGCTGTAGCGGCCGCCTGCTGTATACCCCGTGAAGCGAAGCTGAGCGCCTTGAGCGCCCAACTCATCGCCCAAACCCGCCAAGAATTCCGCCGAGGCACCCGTCAAGCACCCGCCGAAACTCCCGCCAAGCAGCCTAACCGCCCCACCCCATCGCGTCAAGCAACGTATGTTCGCAGAACCCGACTTCCATACGACGACCGTCCCGCCCTTACCGGTCCGGCGAAAAAGTCTTCGCAAATAGGGTTCTGATAATCGCAATACCATCTCGTGCCACTGCGCTCATCGAAAGCTGCGTCCCTTGTGCCGGCAAGCTTCCCGACCGGCACCTTAGCAATCCCAAACCCTTGAAAGTCAATAATTTGCAAAACTCAACTCCATGGCCCAACCGGCGAGTGACGGGGCGACGCAAAGGTTAAAAAAACTCTTATCGAGCCCCGCGAAGCCTCGGGATCGAGGATCGGCATGCAGCAAAAGCTGGCCGTAAGCCAAGCGGGAAATGAGACACTTAGACCACGTACGAAGCCAAGCCGGACCGACCCGTGAGCGAACCCAGGGGAACCTGGCGGCATTGCCCGAATCGACCCTACTCCTACCCTTAGATTGTTCGTCGTCCTCGTTTTTCTCGTGACACTCGGCACCATCCTGCCCGTCCAGCCGCAAGGTCGATCTTGCACACGCCAAGTTCGCCAGCCCTCGGGCCGCGGGCACTTGGCGAAGACGCGCTCCGAGGTAACCGTGACTCGTAGCGGACGGTTCTTTCTCGGCCGGGAGGAAGATCTCCCCTCAAGATTTCTCCCGTCAATTGCGTTTAAGGATGGGGACAGATCGCGAGCGTCCCGTTTACACCGAGGCCGACGCCCGCACCAGATATTCCGATGTTATGCTGGCTCTCAACTTGATCCGCGACTCCGGCATTTCAGACGTCACGTTCCTCGTCGAGCCGCGGCGACCACCGCCGTCCTGAAGGAACCGCCGTTCGTGCTGCTGGCGGATTTCGCGCTCTTCCCCGAACGCCGCCGGGGGGGTGGCTCCGCTGGACCTTGGCCATGGCCCCCGCTACACTGCGGTAACGGATTATTTTCGCGAGTCCATCAAGAACCAATCGAGGCCTGCCGTAATGCTGCGTTTTTACACTGCCGGTGAATCGCACGGTCAAGCGCTGCTGGCGTTTATCTCCGGCCTGCCCGCGGGTCTGCCCATCGACCTCACCTTCATCAACAATGAACTGCACCGCCGCCAACTCGGCTACGGTCGCGGCGGGCGCCAGAAAATCGAAACCGACCGCGCCGACATCTTCGCCGGCGTCCATCACGGACAAACCATCGGCGCGCCCATCGCCGTGCGCATTGAAAATCGCGACTGGGCCAACTGGGAAAAATTCCTCCCCGTAGAAAACTCGCTGGAAGCCCAGGCCGCCGCCGAACAAAAGAAACTCGTCGCTCCGCGTCCCGGCCACGCGGACCTCGCCGGCTCGCAAAAATTTAATTTTCACGACGCCCGCTATGTCCTGGAACGCGCTTCCGCGCGAGAAACCGCCGCCCGCGTCGCCGCCGGCGCCTTCGCCAAACTGCTCCTGCGTGAACTCGGCACCGAGATCGCCAGCCACACTATTCAAGTCGGCCACGTAAATCTGGAACGCGCTGCCAGCTGGGAAGAAATTCGAGCGCTCAACAAGATTATCGATTCCCCGCTGCGCTGCGTCGATTCCGACACCCAAGAGCAAATGAAAGCCGAAGTCGACGCCGCCAACAAAGCCGGCGACACCGTCGGCGGCGTCTTCGAAGTCGTCGCTCACCAGGTTCCCATCGGCCTCGGCAGCCACGCGCAGTGGGACGAAAAGCTCGACGGCCGGCTGGCGCAAGCCATCATGAGCATCCAGGCGGTAAAGGGAGTTGCCATCGGCGCGGGAATAAAAGCCGCTGGCTCCTACGGCAGCGAAGTCCAGGACGAGATCGCTTACGACCGCTCGGCGCATCGTTTCACGCGCAGCAGCAATCGCGCCGGGGGCCTCGAAGGGGGCATCACCAACGGCGAAGACTTGGTCGTGCGCGGCTACTTAAAGCCCATTTCCACGTTGAAAAAACCGCTGGGCACCGCCGACATGGTCACCAAGCAACCCGTCCAAGCGGCCTACGAACGCTCCGATTGGTGCGTCGTTCCTGCTGCCGGAGTTGCCGCCGAAGCCATGTTGGCCCTTGTGCTGGCCGATGCTTTTCTGCAAAAATTCGGAGGAGACTCGTTAACCGAGATGCGCCGCAATTTCGACCACTATGCCCAACAAATCGCCCAATTCTAAATCCACGACGACGGTGAGCGAGCCTCCCGCTGACCAGCAGACCCCGCCAGGCGCCACAGCGCCGGAAGTTCCGCCAGGTCCGCCGCGCAAGATCTACAACATCGTAAAATATGGCGAACCCATTCTCGAAAAACCCAGCAAAACCATAACCAATTTCGACGTCGAACTCGCCGACCTGGCCGAGGACATGTTCGCCAGCATGTACGCCGCGCAGGGCGTCGGCCTCGCCGCTCCGCAAATCGGCAAGGGTCTGCGCATCGCCGTGGTCGACGTCACCGCCGGAAAAAACCCGGAAGCCAAAATTGTGCTGATCAATCCGGAAATCATTCACGCCGAGGGCGAAAAGCGCGAAGAAGAAGGCTGCCTGAGCATTCCCGGCTTCCGCGGATATGTCGTCCGTCCGCTGTTTGTGACCGTCCGCGCGCAAACCCTCAGCGGCGAGCCCTTCGAGATCCGCGGGGAAGACTTACTGGCCCGCGCCTTCTGCCACGAAATCGATCACCTCAACGGCGTCCTCTTCATCCAGCACCTCAGCATGCTCAAGCGCGACCTGATCCGCCGCAAAATCAAAAAAATGCGCAAACAAGGCGAGTGGTAGCAAGATTTTGAAAGAGCCGAACTTTCTTCCGGCCGCGTCTTGGTTGTGCCAAGGAATCGACCTGGCGCGGGTTTCGCAGGCTCCGCGCAGCACGCCTTGCTCATGCGCTGCAGGCTATAGCGCGCTTCAATGCGACAACAAACTCCCGCGCGACACGGCGTCTCTCGCCACGCCGACGTTGGCTCGCACGCCCGCAGCGGCGCCGCTCAGGCGGAACTTGCCGACCACCCTGTTCAGCTCCTCGGCCATTTGCGCTAGCTCCGCCGCGGCTTCTTGACTTTGCGCGACTCCCTCCGTAGTGCTCTTTGCCGCCGCCGCCACATCTCCGATGCTCTTGGCGATAGCCATTCCACCGCGCGCTGCCTCGGTAACGTTGCGGCTCATCTCCCGCGTGGTTGCCGTCTGCTCCTCCACCGCCGACGCAATAGATCCCGCAATGGCGTTGACCTGGTGAATGACCTCCGATATTTTTCCGATGGCGCCGATCGCGCTTTGCGTATCGTCCTGAATGGCCTTGATCCTTCGACTGATATTCTCAGTGGCCTCGGCGCTCTCTTTGGACAACTCCTTTACCGCATTGGCCACCACGGCAAATCCCCGCCCCGCCTGTCCCGCGCGCGCCGCCTCGATGGTCGCGTTCAGCGCCAGCAGATTGGTTTGCTGGGCGATGTCCCTGATTACTTTGACCACCTGCCCGATCTCCTGGCTCGATTGCCCCAGTTTGCCTACGGTCTCTGACGTCGCTTCCGCCGAGACCACCGCGGCCTGCGCGACGCGCGCCGCTTCTCCGGCATTTTTGGCGATGTCGTTAATACTCACACTCATTTCGCCGGTGGCGGTCTCGACCGAGCGCAGACTCGCGGTAATTTCTTCCGCCGCCAGGGAAACCACGTGCGCCTGTTTGGACGTGGCTTCGGCATTTTGCGACATCTGGCGCCCCACATCGGTCAATTGCTCCGAGCGCGTGGCCAGCGACGTCGCGCTCGCCGCTACCGCGCGGATGGGATCGACCAGCAGTTCCAGTGTGCTGTTGATGGTTTCTACGATGCGGCGGTAGTCTCCGGCGTGGCGTTTGCCATCGGCGCGCACGGTCAGATCGCCGCGCTGCGCTGCCTGCGCCAGCAGATCCACGTCCTTCATCAGGTGCTTCAGATTGCCGCGCACCTGCTCGATGGTTTCGTTGATGACCGCTTTCTTTCCCGGAAATTTCTCCAGTGGGGCCTCGAAATTCCCTTTGCCAAATTCCGACACGCAAGCCATGGCTTTTTTGTTGACCAGAATGTGTCCTAGCACCATGTCGTTCAAGCCTTGCGCCATCTCCCGGTATGAGCCCTGGAAATTTCCCGTGGGAATTACGGCATCGATCTCGCCACGGTTGTGCTCTTCGGCCATGTGCTCCATCTGAACGAGGAAGCTCGTGATATTGCCGCGCACCTCTTCGATGGTCGCGTTGGTGAAAGCCTTCTTGCCGGGAAATTTTTCCAGCTGGGCGGCGAAGTTGCCCTTGCCGAATTCGGCCACGCAAACCATGGCCTTGCGGTGATCCGATATGTGCCCTTCGACCATGCCGTTCACTCCCAGGGCCATCTCCCGGTAGCACCCCGAAAATTTGTCGACCGGCATCACGACATCGGTCTCGCCGTGGTTGTGTTTTTCGGCCATATGTCTCATCTCCGCGATGAAGCTACGCACGTTCCCGCGCAGGCGCTCGACCGCTTCTTCAACCTGCGATGGTTTCTCCCCCGCTTGCCGCAATTCCGCATCGAAATTACCTCTTCCAAATTCATCCAGACACTTCATCGCGCCCTGCAAGCTGTCCATGGTGCGGTTCAGCGCCGCGCTCATGCGCCCCACTTCATCGCGGCTCTGCACTTCAGCTCGGCGCGTAAAGTCGCCCATCGACACGGCGTCTAGGATTTCCACCACTCTGGCCACCGGGCGCGATATGGACCGCGCGATCCACAACCCTGACACCAGGGATACCAGCAAGGCCACAAGAAGCACCGCGAACATAACCTTGATCAGCTGGTCGGCGAAGACGACCGTGCTGCCCACGCGCTCCTGCGCCCGGTCCAATTTGAGTTTACCGAGCTTCCGGATCGCTTCCTGCGCGCGCGTGCTTTCTTCGTGCATCTTGTTCGAGGCCACCAGCTCCGCCGCCTCGCGGCTCTTCTGCTGCGCAAGCAGCGCGCCCTCCTGCGCTACGTCCCTCTCGAAGTCGGCCAGGGCGCTGGTGAATTCGCTGTAGCCTTCCTTCATGTCCGCGTGTACCGCCGACTTGCCAAAAGCGTCCGACTCCTGCGCCAGATCTGCTTCCATGGCGGCCAGATCCCCTCGATGACGGGCGAGCGCGTCGCTGCCCCCGCCATCGAGCATCTCGCGGGAAATCCCTCGCAACGAGGCAAAATCGTTGGCCATGTTGTTGAGGGTCGAGAGCGGCTTGACGGACACGGTGAACAGAGTCGCCGTTGTGCGCTGTACCCCCTGCAAGCCATACATCCCCACCAGGCCCACGACCAGGATTAACCCGCCCACCAGGCTAAAACCGGCGGTCAGCTTGACCGCAATCTTAAGGTTTTTGAACATGATCCGCGCTTTCCTCGGTGCTGACTCTTCGCTTCATCCTCGCTCCAAAAAGCGCGGCGAGCGCTAATTTCCCAAGCAACGTGCCTGCCCAATTGCATGCTTGGCAAGGCCGGCGTTGATTAAAGGTCTCTCACCCCGGGGGTTCGGCTGCTGGGACGTCTTCTCGCGTACGGCTGCGGGCGCCTGTTCCAAGCCGCCTTGGCCGCCGCAATCGGAACGGGTGGGTGCACAACGGTGCACTGCCCAAGGGGAGCTCGGCCTCCCCCTGTTTCTACGACCGCGGATTCGTGGTTCTAGAACGGGAAGGGTGCGCCTGCCCTGGACCCTTCCGGCACTGATTTTTGTTCCGGGCCCGCTCTCCAGCTACAATCCCATGCCATGCGCCTGGTCTTTTGTGGCACGCCTCAATTCGCCGTTCCTGCATTGCGGCACTTGCTGGAGCAGGCGGATATGCAAATTGCCGCAGTGATCACGCAACCCGATCGTCCGAGGGGCCGCGGCCAGGAAATATCGTTCTCCCCGGTAAAAAAAACGGCGCTCGAAGCGGGCATCCTGATCCACCAGCCGCAGAAAATCCGCGCGCCGGAATCGCAACAACTCCTCGAAGCGCTGGCGCCCGAGGTCATCGTCATCATCGCTTACGGACAAATTATCCCCGCGCGCCTGCTAGCCATTCCTAAATTGGGATGGATCAATCTGCACGCTTCGCTGTTGCCGAAATATCGCGGTGCCGCACCCATCAACTGGGCCATCGTAAACGGCGAAGTCAGCAGCGGCCTGAGCACCATGCGCATCGACGCGGGCATGGACACCGGCGATATCCTACTGCAAGAGGAACTCAGCATCGGCGCCAGCGAAACCGCGCCGGAACTGGCCGAAAGAATGTCTGAAGCCGGAGCGCCGCTGATGGCGAAAACCTTGCGGGCTTTGGATGCGGAGACGCTGCGCCCGCGACCTCAAAATCATGACCTGGCCAGCGCCGCACCGCTGTTGAAAAAGGAAGACGGGCGCATCGATTGGAAGCGCTCCGCGCAAGAGATATTTAATCGCATTCGCGGCCTGGCGCCGTGGCCGGGAACTTCGACCACCTTCCGCGGGCAAAACTGTCAAATCTGGGGCCAGCCTTTTGCGGGGAGTCGATCTGCGCCACCCTTAGCCGAACAGACCTCGCCGCCAGCGCGCGAACAAATACCCGGCACGATCATTTCGGCTCCCAAGATCATTGGCACGGGCAGCGATCATCCGAATTGGCTGGTTATCTGCGGCCACACAACCCTTCTGCGCCTCAGCGCCGTCAAACTGGAGGGACGCAAGCAAATTTCCGCATCCGAATTTGCCAATGGCGTGCGTTTAGCATCTGGCGACCACTTTCAGTAGCCCATTTGCTCCAAACTCAGCGCTGAGGCATACTCGCCGTTTACAGCACCTGCGCCATTCACGGTGTTTTCGGACCGCATCTGCGCGGCCCATTGGGAGCTTTAATGTTCACGACCACGTCTCACCTAGCGGCCGGTTTTTGGAGCGGGCGCCTCTCGCACCAGCTGCGTTGCGCGGCCGCTTGCCTGCTCGCCGCCCAGCTCACCTGCCTTCCCTTGGGTTACGCCGCTACCGCCGACAAGCCTAAAGAATCCGTTTCTTCAGGCGACGCCGTGTTGCAGGCCATGCAAGCGGAAATGGCCCGCGCGACGGGCGATCTTAAGAAGACGGACCCGGCGCCTTACTACTTGAGCTACACCGTCTACGACCAGGATTTCACTCAAATGGTCGGCGCGTATGGCAGCCTGCTGCAAGATGCCGCGGTGCATCGCCGCCACGCCGATGTGGCCATGCGCGTGGGCACGCCCGTGCTCGACAATACGCACGGGCAGAGCCGTCCGAGCGGCTTGACCTCCGGAACCCTGCCCTTGGGCGACGATCAAGACGCGCTCGAACGCGTGCTTTGGGAATTGACGGATCGTGAATACAAGCGCGCCGCGCCGGCACTCTTGAATGTACGCACCAACAACGCGGTGCGTGCCGAAGAAGAAGACAAATCTCCCGACTTTTCCAAGGAGTCGCCCACGACGCATATCGGTAAAGCGGGCAGCCCGCCGCCGTTTGACCACGCGGCCTGGTCGAGCGAAATCAAGCGTCTTTCCGGAGAGTTCCGCAAATTTCCCGAAGTGTATTTCGCTGAAGTAGTGGTCACCGTGCAGGATTCCAGTTCGCGCATGGTCACCAGCGAGGGCAGCGCGATCGTATCGCCAAGCGCCTCGACGCGCCTGGTCATGGAAGCGCAAACGCGCGCCAGCGACGGTATGGAGTTGCTGCGGGTCGAGACATTTCAGGCCCCCAGCGCCGCGGGCCTGCCGAGCGAAAAAGAGCTCTCCGCCAAGATCGAAAAGATGGCTGTGGATCTGAAGGCCTTGCGCGACGCGCCCACCGCCGAACCCTACGACGGTCCGGCGTTGCTCAGCGGGCGCGCGGCCGCGGTGTTTTTCCACGAAGTGCTGGGGCACCGCCTCGAAGGCCATCGCCAAAAGGATGAGGAAGAAGGACAAACGTTCACAAAGAAGATCGGGCAGGAAGTCCTGCCGAAATTCCTGAGCGTTACCGACGACCCTACGGTTTCAGAGCTGGCCGGGGAAAAACTCGCGGGAACTTATTCCTACGATAACGAGGGAACGCCATCACAACGCGTGGAAGTAATTAAGGACGGTGTGCTGCGGAATTTTCTGATGTCGCGCATGCCTGTTAAGGATTTTGCGGTGTCCAACGGTCATGGCCGGAATCAGCCGGGACTCATGCCCACCGGACGCCAGGGCAATCTCATTGTGACTTCAACGCAAACCCTGCCGGAAGATCAGATGCGGCAAAAATTAATCGATGAGGTAAAGAAGCAAGGCAAGCCCTACGGTCTGTACTTCGACGATATTCAGGGCGGTTTCACGCTGACGCAGCGTTCCCTGCCGCAGGCCTTTCAAGTGCTGCCGGTAATCGTTTATAAGGTATACGCCGATGGTCGGCCGGACGAGCTCGTGCGCGGCGTGGACATCGTTGGGACACCGCTGGCGTCGCTCACCCGCATCATTACCACCGGCGACAAGCAGCACGTTTTCAACGGCATCTGCGGAGCGGAAAGCGGCAGCGTGCCGGTTTCCGCCGTGGCTCCGGCGATGCTCTTTAGCGAAATGGAAGTGCAAAAACGTCAGCACGCCCATGAACGCCAGCCGATCCTGCCGCCGCCCGGCGCTTCAGACGACACGGCGTCCAACAAGTCCAGCAAACCCGAGGCCCATCAATGAGCAGCGAGCAACCCCAGAAGCGCAAACCCGCTCCGAGCCAAGCAAGCGATGTCCGAGCTGGAACTCCGCCCCGCGGGGACTTCCGCGCGTTTCGCCGTCGCGCATTGCTAGCCGGCCTGGCGTTCGTTTTCATGGCCCCGCTGCTGCGCGCCTTACCGCTTACCGACGACGCCAAGCCCGCGCCTGCTTCCCCTTCCGGTGCCACGCCGGCAATGCGGGCGGCCAACGCCGCAGCCAACGGCGACGCCCTGCTCGAAGCGTTGCTCACTGAACTTGAACGCTCTAAAGACCAGCTGAAGATGGACCAGGTGCAACCCCCGTACTACATCGAGTATCGCGTCAACGACGTGCAAGATTTTTCCGCGGAATCGGCGTTCGGCGCGCTGCGCGAAAGCCAGAAAGCGCACGTCCGCGTGCTGCGCGTGGTGGTGCGCGTAGGCGACTACAAGCAGGACAGCTACTACGGTCAGGGCATCGGCGAAGCCAACATTCTGCCGCTGGACAACGACACTTTCGCTCTGCGCCACCAGATCTGGCTCATCACCGACGAAGCCTACAAAGCCGCCGGGGAAGCGCTGGCGGAAAAACAAGCAGCGCTGAAGCAGTTCTCCGCGGACACCAGTCCCGTCGATGATTTCGCCAAAGCGCCGGTGCTCACCGCGCTCGAGCCGACCGTGGCGCTGAAGGTCGACGAGGCCTCCTGGAAGAAAACCCTGCAGGATGCCACCGCACTCTACAAACAGTATCCAGACATCCAGGACGTCAGCGCCTCGGCGCGCTTCACGGCCGACAACGAATACTTCGTGAACTCGGAAGGCACGGTGACGCGCAGCGGCAAGGCCGTCTACACCGTGCAGTTCGCCGCCTACGCCCAGGCCGAGGACGGCATGCGTCTAGGCCGCTCGCCCGCCTGGACCGTTGCCGAAGCAGGGGAACTGCCCACACACGACGCATTGCTCTCCGACGCCAAAAAGACCCTCGACACCATCGTGGCCCTGCGCAAGGCCCCCATCGTTGAAGAGGAATATCGCGGTCCTGTCCTTTTCGCGCCGGATGCCGCCAATGACATTGTGGTCTCCCTGCTGGGCTCAAACCTGGTCGGGCGGAAACCGCAACTCGGTAAGCCCAATCGCACCGTGGGCTCCTTTGCCACCAGCTACAAGAACCGCGTGCTGCCCAGTTTCGCGACGCTGGTAGACGATCCCACGTTGAAAACCTTTGGCGGCAAAAGTCTGGTGGGCAGCTACGACATCGACAGCGAAGGCGTAAAGGCGCAAAGCGTAACGCTCGTGGACAACGGCTCGCTCACCAACTATCTGGTGGGCCGTGATCCCATTCGCGATTTCACCACTTCCAACGGCCACGGCCGGGCGGCACCGGGATCGCCGCCGCAACCCAATCCCGGCGTGCTGATGTTCAAGACTTCCGACCCGCAATCTCCCGAGGCGCTGAAAAAACGCATCATGGAAATGGCTGCGGACCAGAACCGCCCTTACGCCTATCGCGTGGAAACCCTCGGTCCGGGAAACTCTCCCCGGCTGCTGTATCGCGTGTACGCGAGTGACGGACATGAAGAGCTCGTGCGCGGCGCCGTTTTCAGTGAACTCGACGTGCGCGCGTTGCGCACCGATTTGATCGCCGCGGGCAACGATCCATTGGTCGACAACCGCACTGGCGGCGTCGCCATGACGGTCATCACCCCATCGCTGCTTTTTGACGAACTGGAAGTGAAGCGCGCCGACACCAGCAAGGACAAGCTTCCCGATTACCCGGCGCCGCCGCTGGGCGCAAAGTAAAATGCCCGCGTTGTTGTTTCGCGTACCGTTGAGCTGATCGAGTAAATGGCCATGACCTTTGGCGAGCGTATCGAGTGGTTGGGCCGCATCGCATTGTTGGTGTTTATTCTGGCCAGCGCTGCTTTTCTGAGCGCCATCACCGCCATGCGCATCGCCATCCACGGCCGCGAAACTACCATGCCGAATCTGGTCGGCACCAACGTGGGACAAGCCAGTTCCCTGCTGCGTTCGCGCGGTCTGGTTCTCAAAGTCGCCGACCATGTCTACAGCGACCTGCCGATCAATTCCATCGTGCGGCAAACACCCACCGCAGGCATGTTGATGAAAGAATCCCAGCAAGCCCACGTGGTCGTCAGCCTGGGGCAGCGTCAATTGCAAATTCCGCTCCTCGAGGGCCATTCCATTCGCGCCTCGCGCATCGAACTCCTCCGCAATAGCCTGCAAATCGGCGAGGTTTCTGCGGTCACCATGAGCGAAGAAGCTCCCGATGCCGTGGTGCTGCAAAATCCCCGCCCGGGCGCCGGCGCCGCCACTCCGCGGGTGGACGTTTTGGTCGCGCAGGCTCCCCGCGAAGCAAGCTACGTGATGCCCACGCTCATCGGCCAGGATGAAATCGCCGCGCAGCATCGTCTGGACGCCGCGCACCTAAACAGGAAAGTGAACTACGTGTCCGCCCCGCAATGGCCGCATGCCGCGGTGATCGACCAGACCCCCGCGCCGGGCGCGCGGCTTTCCGCTTCCACGCAGGTCGAACTCACCATCGCCAACTAGGGAACCCGCGACGCGCACCGGTGCATTTTCTGTCCGCAGTCGGCGCAAATTCCCGGAAGCGATTCACGGAACCAATCGGCCATGCTTTGCGTATCTGTTGCAGCGGCGTCCAATCCATTTGGAGTGAGGTTCTAAATGCATCGCGCGAGACACCTTCTGGCACCGGCAAACACCTTACGTTACGCGCTTCCCGGTTTGGCGGCTTTGCTGCTGCTCGTGGCGCTCGATCCGCTCCGCGCGCAGGACGACTCCTCCAAAAAATCACCGGACCTGAACGCCGGGATCACCCTCAGCGGCCAGGCCACCGCCAAGGAAGTTGGCTTGCCCATTTACCCCGGCGCCAAGCCACATAAAGACTCAAGCGAAGATTCCTCGGGCGCGAACCTCGGCCTGTGGGGCGGCTCGTTCGGTTTCAAATTGGTGGTTTTGAAGTTGGAATCTACGGATACGCAGGAGAAAATTGCGGCGTTTTACAAGAAAGCGCTTGCCAAGTATGGTCCGGTTCTCGACTGCTCGAATCCTCCCGGCAATGGCAAAGGCGATAAGTCCGGCGAGCAGTCCAATAAACTGACCTGCGGCGACGACAAAGCTGACGGCGGCGGCCAGGTGTTCAAATCCGGCACCAAGGAAAAACAGCACTTGGTCGCCATCAAGCCCGCCTCTGGTGGCTCAAAGATCGATCTGCTATACCTTGAAGCTCGCGGCGCCGATCACGATGCCCTGTAACTTCTCCGCGCAGTTCGTCATGGAACTCGCCGTGTAACTCATCGGCTTTCCACAAAGCCGTTCACGGCTTCGATTTTCGCGTTCCGACCGAAACCACCTGCGGCCCGTAGACCTTGGACTCCGGACCGCGCGGACTCCAGTCCGTCGGCGGAAAGGCGATGTGCCAGAAATCTCCCTTAGGCTTTACAAACTCAAGAGCCACTTCGGGAATTCCGCTGTTCCCGGGGTTTACTTCGACCACCCGGCAACCAATCTCTTCGTTGGTCCTCACGTTACGCAGCTTCAACAGATCCCCCGTGGCCACGGGCTCCTGCAGAACAATCAGCGCTCCGTGAGCGCTGACAATCAGCGTCTTGGTCTGCTCGGCGAAACCTTTCTCCTTGCCCTTCTGCAAGATGATTTCCACATCGATGTTCAAGCAAACGCGTTGGCTCCTCCGCAGACCGCTACCCCTCGCCGCCGAACTTGGATGGCCTTCGTTTGCGCCTGACACACCAGCCACCCCTGATCCCTCTGTCAGCCATGCTTCGAAATAACCCTAGGCTGGGCCCGAAATGGTCAAACCCACCCCGCCGCCAGCCCGTTCTGCGGACTCAAAGCTATTAACTCATTGCCGGACAATCTCCCAAGCGCTGTTTGCACTCGCTATACTTTCAACCAGTGCAAAGAGTCTTACCCATTCCCCAGGGCCGACGGGCAAAACACGAATAGCGGAGGGTCAATCCATGGTCTTGGTCAAATCACATTACAGGGTTTTAATTTTCGCCGTGCTGTCCCTGATGCTGTATTGCACGCTGACATCCTTTGCCCAGGACAAACACATCCCGCAAAACGCCGGGGTCGACAACACCAAAATGGGACCTTACCGTGCATTGGCCCAGCTGGCCTTTTCCGCTTCGCAAAAAGGCGACAGCTCGAGCGCCGCCACGCTGGCCAAAATCCTCGAGCGCACCTGGGACAAAGCCGAAGACTACGGTGGCGACACGGCCCTGTCAAAGACCAACAAAAGTCTTTTCGACCAGATCGACAAGGCCATGGACCAGTTCATCAACGTGCTCACGGAGCATCCCAACTCCGCACCCGATTCCGCGAAACTAAAAGCCGCCTACAGCGCTTACCTCGAGAAACTGAAGCTCGCCGACTAATCACCGCGGCAGCTGTCCATATCCGTCGCCCCGCGGGAAAGGCGCGCGTTTTTTGCCGCGCTGCTACCAGGCCCCTTCTTTCTGTCCCCACCACCAGATCAGCCCCACGCTTGCGGTGGTTTGTTCCTTACTGAGCAACCCCTGCGTATCGGTCAGGAACGACGGCCGGTTCGAGAAATCACGCCGCCACTCGTAGCGCATCAGGAATCCGTCGCCAAGCTTGTAATCGAATGTTCCCGTGGTTTCTTTGAGCGCCTGATTTATTCCGCTGAACATCCCGCCGCGGTCGGAAAGATATTCCGTGCGCGCCGCAACGGCGAAGCGTGAGGAAAATTCGTAACGTGCATATGCCGCTCCGCCGTCGACGTGCGAAGGCGCGGCAGATTCTCCGGGCGCCTGGTTGCGCCACAAGCGCTGAATCACGTAATCGCCCTCCAGTGCAAAACTCAACTTCCGGGCAGCTTGCCAGGTGACATAGCTGTCGAAAATGTGCAGCCGTCCGTTGGGCGCGGGATTAATGGCTACAAAGCTGAGCCCCGGCTGAACGGGTATGGGGCTGTACGGCGCCACCTCGGTGCGATCCGGATGCTCCTGGCCCAGGTAATAGTTCATCACCCAAGTCAGCGATTTCGTTGGCTTGGCGGTAAATCCGAACAGTTCATCCTTGAAACCGTTGGTAGCCTCCGCCTGGTTGGTGCCATTCACCACCCAATACGTCAGGGTAAACTTATCGTTCAGGGCATAGTTCGCCCGCACGCCCATGTGATAAAACGGCAGAAAGTTGAAAAAGTACGATCGCGAATAGTTCATCTGATCCTTGGTGTAATTTCCCTCAATCCCGATCGAACTGCTCCATTTGCCAAAGTCCACCGTCAGGCCTCTTCCGACCGGCGCGATGTACGTGCCGTAAGCCTGAAAAATATTCTGGTAGATCGCGGGCCGCGGCTCGTTTGCCGGATTGCCTTGTAGTGTGTCCGTGGCTTGCCCATACTGCAGATCGACGCGCGCACCCCAGCGCCGATCCTCATCGAGGTTCGGCGCGTGCTCCAAAACAATACTGGCCTGATTCAAACTGAAATTGTTGCTTAACACGTCGTAGGCGCGCAGCAAATTGACGCGCCCCACCGGGGAGTTGAAGTTATAGGAGTAGTAGCCATCCAAGCCCACGTTGATGGTGGTGTCGTGCAGAAAATCCAGGGTCTTGCGATCACCAGCCGTGAGCGCCGGTGAGCCCGGTAAGCCGGCAGCCGTCTGCGCGGCGTTAACTTCCGGCCGAACAGCGGCGCTGCTCGCGGCCGGCAGCGTGCTGCCGGCTTCCTGGCGAGAACTGGCCTCGTCGCCGCCGCCTTTGGCGACCGGCGCAGCGGCATTGCCCCGCAGAAGTTGCTGCAACTCCGCCACTTCGGCCTCCAGTCTCTCCACCCGGGCCTGCAAGTCCGCTTCCCGTGTGGCCGCAGGCGCGCCCGCGCCACGCGACTCGTTTGGCGCGGCCAGTTCCTGCGCGTTCACGAGTTTCGCGCCTCCTAGCAGGGTCAGCAAGAGGCACACCGCGGCCGTCGCGCGCCCAACTCCAATAACTTTTCGCATGGCTATTCCCTTCCCAACCGAATGTCAACGTTCGATGAGTCTAGTATCTTCCTGCCGCAGAGCACCACCACAGCGGTACCCGAAGCTGCGTTCCGTTGGCCCCTCAGCGCCAGTGGCGTTTTTATCCCTCGTCACGGGAGGGATCATGAAAGCCGTCACCATGCTCGCTCTGTTGCTGCTCGCCACCATGGCTGCGCCGGTTTCCCATCCTAACGACTATTCCATAACCGTCCACGTCACCTCGTCACAATTCGTCGGACGCTCGCAAGATCTGGACGTCGTCATTGATGGACAACAGAATGAATTGGTCGGCGTTGCCACAAGAAACGGTCTGTTGGTCGTGGGTGAGTACAATGCCAGGCTAACCAGGGACGAACACAAATCCCCATGGCCATAACCCGCGAAGCACAACGCAACGAGCAACGAACGCGGTCAGGCAATGTGTTGCAATGGGCCGACCCTCTGTCTCTCCCTGCCGCTGTGGTTCTTCGGAGTGTTCTCGGTGACCGTAGTGCTCTTCAAATTACTGTCCCGCTCGGACTTGTTGCAGGGAGCGGAGTGGTCGCGGCCCTTAGCGGCGATATTCGTCGCGCTGCTGGTCTTTGCCCGATATTATTACCCGGACCTAGAGACCCATGGGGCGGAGGAGTTCCTGTAAACGTCACGATCTATTTCACCAAGAACTCGGCGATAAGCCCGGGCAAGGCCGAAGAGGCCGCGACAGGTTTTTATATTATTGGACCCCGGGAAACCAAGGCGCTTCTCGTGCCGCGCAGTGCCGTCGCGCTGGTGTATTTCTCAGACCAGGCCTCGGACTCGGTTCTATTGCCAGACAGCAAATAGGCCGAGCGCTCGAGGACAAAAGCGCTCACCGCAAGTAACCCCAGTTGTGCAGTTTGTCGGAATCTTCCCCCCAGCGGTCTCCGATATCCGTGCGGTAATACATGTTCGGAATCATGATGTTCTTGATGCGCGAATAGACCTGCGCCTGGGCCTGCTTCATGGTCTGTCCAATGCCGATGACGATGAGCACCACGCCGGAAGTCCCGGCGATCAGCCACTGCCCGTTCACCTGTTTCACATCCTCGATATGCACGCCGTCGTTATTCGGTTTCTTGAAAACAATCGCGCCGTTTTTGGAAAAAGACTCGAAGGTGGCTTCGTCGTCAAAGGGAAACGGCGGCACCACAATGCGCACGCCGATCTGAAATCCGCTACGCGTGCGCCACTTCGGCTCCAGACCGTTGGCCAGTTCCCAGAAAAAATCGCTGATGGGGGTGAGCATCGCTTCCTGTTGAATCGAGATTGTCGGATAACCGAAGCGTGCGGTGAATTCCAGTGGATAGATGCCGTTGTTGTTCACGATGCAATTCAAATCGATGTAGCCGACATAATTTTCGGCCGCCAGCATCGACTCCATCTTCACCAGCGTCTGATTGAAAAGGCGATTCGGCTCGCTCCAGAACATCGCCGTGCCCATCTCTCCTGTGGGTGGACCGACTTCGCCGGGGAAAAGCTTCTTGTGCTCAAAATTTATATTCACCGGAGTGATGAACTTCTTGCCATTGAAAAATGCGCCGACGGCCACTTCCACTCCGTTGATACGCCGCTGCAGCTGAAAAATCTTAATTTCATCGGCGAAAGCCTTCTTGTAGGCTTCCAGCATGCGGATCACGTCTTCGCCATCTTCTTCTTCGCCGACAAATAATCGCCGCTTGACGTTCTGCGCTTCGCCGCTCGGTTTGATCACGTAGCGATCCGGGTTTTTCTTCACAAATTCAATTGCTGGGTCAAACGAATCAAAATCCTCGTAGGGAATAATATTCACGCCCGCTTTCTTAAGCTCCTCCTGGCCGAAGGAGCGATCGTCCTCCAGCTTGTCGGTATATTCGCTCCCGCCGATAACCGGTTTTCCCTTCCCGCGCAGCGCTTGCGCTTTGGCGCCTTGACCGAGGGTGTCGTCAAAAACGACAATGTCCGCCCACTCGTGGGCATCCTTCTCCCAATCCTTGGACTTGGGCACAAAGCCGTCCGCGATATCGCGCTCCTTCGCCGCCTCGATGTAGTAGCGGACGTCGTGTCCTTCTTTGAGCACTTGCCAGGCGATATCGCCGATCAATCCGGAGATTGAAGCAAAGAGAAATTTGCGCTTTTCCATTGACGAGAACAAGACTCCTTTACGAAAAGTCCAACACAACATTGTAGTTAGAACCGCCCTCCCAGGTGTTACGGAATATTCACAAACATTTCGACACGGTTCATAAACGAGAGGGTGGCGCCACGCGACGGCGCAAGCCGCCTGCGGCGCCGTCGGCGTGGCGGTCGCATTTGCGACCGAGAAACAGTGTACGTTAGGAAACAGATACTTATTTGCTGGTTCAACAACACGCGGACGGGATGCCAATATAAGCTCAGAAAGCGCACCAAGGGACAATCTAGCCATGAGCTAAGAAACGGAGACAGGTCCATGGGATTCTTGGGAAAAGCGAGGATTTTGTTGCAGGTCGCGGTCGCCGTGAGCTTGTTGGCCAGACCACTGCTCGCGCAAGACTTGGTGGCGCTGGTCGGATCGGGCTCGAATCTGGTGAGCCCATTGTATTCCGCGTGGACCGCGGAATACGGCAAGACCCATTCCAACGTACAAGTGAGATTCTTGGCACTCGGCACATCACAGAGCATCCAGGAAATTCGGGAAGGAACGGGAGACTTTGGGGGCGGCGAGATCCCGCTGAGCGACACGCAAAAACACGGTGGCAAGTATACGCTGACGCAGTTCCCCACCGTGCTGGTAGCAATTGTGCCGGTCTACAAATTGCCCGGGAAGCCCGAATTGCGCCTTTCGGGTGAGGTCTTGGGGGAGATTTTTCTCGGGAACATCAAGAATTGGAAGGACCTGCGGATCGCCAAATTGAATCCCACCGTTGAGCTGCCGGACTTGTCCATTACGGTGGTGCACCTCAGTGGCGTTAAGGGCTCAAACTACGTGCTTAGCGACTTTCTCAGCAGAACCAACGCGGAATGGAAAGCGCGGATTGGCAAGAGCGCTTCTCCGAGTTGGCCGGTGGGTCTAGAAGCCGCGCGCAGTGAAGGCTTGGTCACCAGGGTCAGCGCCACACCCGGTGCGATTGGCTACGTGGAACTGAGTTACGCGAGAGGGAAAAATGTCGGCTACGGCAGCGTGCAGAATGTCGCGGGGCGGTTCGTGAAGCCGACTACCCCTAGCATCGTCGCGGCCTGCACCGCCGGCGAGAAGTCGCTATCGGCGGATTTGGGCGCCTCGCTGGTTAACAGCTCCGGCAAGGAATCGTATCCGCTCGTGAGTTTCACCTGGATCTATGTCCCCGCAAGCGGCTTGGCTGCAGCGCGCAGCCGGGCACTCAAGGACTTTTGGGGCTGGGCGCTCGGCGACGGCCAGGCAATCGCCAGCGGACTGGGCTACACGGTTTTGCCGCCGGACATAGCGTCAAAGGCGCGCGCCGCGGTAGATGCCGTCCAGTAAACTGCGCTGGCCAGATAGGATCGACCCTGCTTGACGAGGACGACTCGACCAGCGGTTTGCTTCTTCAGGCAGCCCGGCTGGTGGCGCGCCGTCGCCGGCGCTTTGCCCTGCGCGGGGCCCTCACAACTACCTCTTTCGCCCCACTCCCAGTACAGTATCTGCACGACTTGTCACGCGCTTCGCGCTCGCGGTAAGGTCAAAGTGGAACCGCTGGCGTGGCCCTCGCCCTGTCGCCGGTTCTGTCCGGCCTGGAGGCGAATCTAGCCGGGTCGTGAAGGTACGGGAGCTAATTTGGCTGCGGAACAACGGTCATGGGCAAACACGGCGCTCGAAGAACGAGCACGCCTGGCCGCGCTGCAGGCGAGCATCAGCGTGGCGCTCGTGGTGGCCGGTTCGCTGCCCGAAATGCTCACCCGCTGCGCCGAGTCCATTGTCCGCGAGCTGGACGCCGCGCTGGCCCGCATCTGGACCCTCAGCGAGGACGGCAGCACGCTTGAACTGCGCGCCAGCGCCGGAATGTACACGCGCATCGATGGCCAGCACAGCCGCGTACGGGTGGGGCAATTCAAAGTTGGCAAGATCGCCAGGGATCGTGCGCCAATGATGACCAATGCGGTTATCGGCGATCCGCAAATTGAAGACCAGGATTGGGCCGCGCGGGAGGGCCTGGTGGCTTTTGCGGGGCATCCGCTGCTGGTCGACGATCGCCTGGTCGGTGTCATGTCACTGTTTTCGCGCGTGGCGCTTCCTGAAGCCACGCTAAGCGCTCTCGGAGCGGTGGCCAACGCCGTGGCCTTAGGCATCGAACGAAAAAGTTCCGAGCAAGCGCTGATTTCCCGCAACGCGGAGTTATTGTGGATCCAGAATCAACTCGAGTCGCGCGTGCGCGAACGCACCGCGGAACTGGAATTGCAAATCGCGGAACGCAAACGCTTCGAGGACAGTTTGCGTGAATTGACCAGCCGCCTGCTGCAACTGCAGGACGAAGAACGGCGCCGCATCGCGCGGGAATTGCACGACAGCGCGGGACAATTGCTGGCCGCCCTGAGCATGAATATCTCGAAATTAAATCGTTTGCTTGCGACGTCGCATCCGCAGTTGCACGAGACGACTTCCGACAGCATGCAGTTGATCGAAGAGCTCTCCGCCGAAATTCGCACGCTGTCATATTTATTGCATCCGCCGCTGCTCGATGAATCGGGATTGGGTTCGGCGCTGAGCTGGTACACCGAAGGACTGACCGCACGCAGCAAAATTGCGGTGGACCTGCAGGTGGCTCCCGAGGTGGGCCGTTTGCACCCCGATCTCGAAACCGCGATTTTTCGCGTCGTGCAGGAATGCCTGACCAATATTCATCGGCATTCCGGCAGCCCCACCGCAACGATTCGCATTGCCCGCGAAAACGGGGCGGTGCGCGTCGAAGTAGCGGACCAGGGTAAGGGCTTGGTCGCCGAAAAATCCGAGGAAAATCTGAAGGCGCGCGCCGGCGTAGGACTCCGCGGAATGCACGAAAGAGTCCGGCAACTCGGCGGCACGCTGGAAATTCGCAGCAACGACCCCGGCACCAGGGTGGTCGCGGTGTTGCCCTTCGCCGCCCGCGAGGATGGCAGCGAAGCGAGCTGAATTTTTCGCGCCGCCTTTAGCGACGCTCTCTTCCTGATCGTCCCGCTGATAAAAGCTGGCCAGCTGCTTCTGACCGCGCTTCGGCCCACCGCTGCAGTTTCAGACAAGCCCTAAGAAAACGCGGCCAAATTCATTTTGGCGCGTTCCGGTTCCCCGGCCACCTGCGCGAATCGTGGCGCCGCGCCCGCGCCAGCCCTACCGGGGGGCGGGAACCAGGGGCTCGAGTTGCGCGATTTGCTGCTTGATGATGTCGGCGTTCGGGCCGGCGGGAATATAGGTTAAGCAGCTGCGCAGGTGCTGCAAGGCGTCGGTGTAATCGCCGCGGGCGGCTTGGATCACGGCGAGGAGCTGCTCGGTATTCGGCTCGGTGTGCAGGGGATCCATGGCCAGGGCCTTGCTGGCGTCGGCTTCGGCGAGATCTTTTTTGCCTATGTTGAAATTGCCAAGGGCGCTGTAATACCAGATGTCCGGCGTGCCGCGGGGGTTGAGTTCTAGTTCGTGGGCCGTGGCCGCGGCGACGGCTGGCCAGTTTTTAGCCAAGGCGTTGAGTTGCGCGAGGCGCTCGTAGGGGAGGCTGAACTTCGGGTCGGCCGCGGCAGCCTTGGAGAAGGCATCGAGAGCGTCGGAGGAGTTGGCGGCCTGCCGAAGCTTCCCGAGCTGGTACCAGGCTTCCGCGAATTGCGGGTAGATCTGCACGGCTTTTTCGAGGTCTTTCTGCGCGCGGTCGGGCTTATTGTCCAGCCATTCGCCGCGGGCCTTCTCCAAAGCTTTGGCCGCATCCTTCGGAGCAGATGCGGTGGTGCTGCTTACGGCTGTGCCCGCCGAGCCTTCCTCGCGACTGAGGGTAATGGTGCCGATGTCGGGAGTGTCCAGCAGATTTCGGTCGGCGATCGTGAGCGACGACGAGTTGAAGCCCGGCAGAGCGGCGGCGACGCTACAACCCATGAACGCAGCGGCCAGCTTGGGGTTGCTGCTGACGTCGGTCGAGACGTTTCCCGGGCGCGTGTTGGATAGGTCGGCGGTAGCGCGATTGACAGGAGCGATGACAAAGCGACCTTTAGCATCGGTGACGGCGGTGTAGCTGGTCTTGCCGCTGCAGGTTACGGTGACGGGAATCGGGTCCCACGGGAGCGCAGCGTCGATGACCGCTACTTTGCCCAGGAGATAATCGCCCGTGCGGCCCTGGCGGGAGAGCGTTTCCCAATTGGAAAATTTGCCGATGTCGCTGGTGGCCTCCGGACCAAGGGTGGGATTAGCCGCCGGATTGGTAGAGCCCGAAGTACCGCCGGTTTTGGCCTGAGCGAAGCATGCGGCAGGAAGGAGCAAACATGTGGAGAAGAGCATGACGAGCGGTGTTTTCATGGCGGCCTCAAACTGGAGTATCGCGCAATTTGTGCGTTCCCCGAAGGGAAAATTAGGCCAAGCGCGCCTGGCCTCCGGGGTCTGGTGAGGCAACCCGGGAGACGGGTCCGGGATTCACAGAAAGGTTGCACGGAGGGACGGCTGAGGGACCTGGCCGTAGGGGCGTGTTTTTTGCTGGCCTGTCCTTTGGTTCAGGTTATAATGACGGCACTCCATGCAGGCGGCTGATGAGCTTCCCCGGCCTTGTACTTCGGCCCTGCGCCAATTTTTGGTGATGCGTTCGGTGGCAGCTTGGAGCTGGAAACTCGAAAACTTCACGATCGAGGTGCTGTTTGCGGCGGACTCTAATTTTGTTGGGTTGCGGGATACTGCTGGCTGGCGCGGCGCGGTGCGACGCGCAAATTCTCCACAAGAAAAAGGTCAACAAGTCGACCAGCGCGGACAATACCGCGGAGCCGGATAAGGTGCTCTACGAGCGCGCGCTCGAGGACATCAAGCACGGTCGCCAGGAGATCGGGCGGCTGAACCTGCAAACCTTGATCAACACCTATCCGGACAGCGAATACCTCGCCAAGGCCAAGCTGGGCATCGCGGACTCTTACTATAAAGAGGGCGGGACCGCCAATACCACCCAGGCGATCCAGGCGTACAAAGATTTTATTGTGTTCTTCCCTTTCCTTCCGGAAGCACCGTACGCGCAGTTGCAGGTGGCCAACGCGCATTACCGGCAGATGGAGAAGCCGGATCGCGACCGCACCGAAGCGCGCGCTGCCGAGGACGAATTTCAGACCTTCCTGCAAAAGTATCCGAACGATCCTCTGGCCGACAAGGCCCAGCAGCATTTGCGCGACGTGCAGGAGGTTTTGGCCGAGGGCGACTATCGCATCGCTTACTACTATTATGTGAAAGGCGACAAGCGCGCGGCGGGCGCACGGCTGACTTCGATCATTACGCGGTATCCGCTGTACAGCAAATCGGACCATGCCTTGTGGATGCTGGCGGATTTGTATGAGACCAGCGAAAAACGCGACGTCGCCACAAAATATTATGCGCAGATTGTGCGCGATTACCCCAAGTCCGAGTTGATCGGCGATGCCAAGTATAAGCTCAAGGCTTTTGGCGTGCCCATACCGCAGCCCGACCCCAATGCCTTGGCGTGGATGACCGCGAATCAGAATGCGCCAAGAGTAAAGACCCCGCTGTTCAAACGGCCTCTGGACCTTTTGACGGGCCATCCCACGGATGAAATTTATGCGGCGGCAAAGGTTGGAACTCCGACGATGACGCAGGAAGGCGACGCGCCAGGGACGGAAACGCTGCGAGGCGGGCCTGGGGTACAACTGACGACGGGCAATGGCCCGGGTTCGACAAGCAAGTCCGTGGTCGAAACCGTTGCGGTGGGCTCGGATAGTGGCGCTTCGCAAGGCCAGAGTGTGCCGGAAGCCACCAGCACGGATGCGCCTGTCCCGATCGAAGAACCCGCGGCACCCGCGGCGGAAGCGACAAAACCGGCGGCAACGAGCGAATCAACTTCGACGCCGGCAGCGGGAACGCCCAGCGGCGGAGCCGCGATGGTGGCTAACGGAGATACGGCAGCGGCCTCGGACAAGCCAGTTGCAGCCGGTGACGCGACGCCCGCGGCGAACGCGGCGTCTTCGACCGATGCCGCCGCCAAGACCGACGATGCGGCCAAGACGGACGGAAAAGAATCAACTAGCAAGAAGAAGAAGGGGCTTAAGAAATTGATTCCCTGGTAAGGGAATCGTCGCCGCCGTCGCTTTGCAGAAAGTGCGCGAATTGGCGGCCAGCCACAGGGTTTGCTTGGGGTTGTAGCAGTCTTGCTCCGGGGTACGGCACTAAGTGCCGTACCCTTTCTTCTTTTCTGGACGGCTCAGGAACGCACAACAGGCCGTGGCAGGAGTGGCGGAATGGACAGTGTTCGCTTCCGACACACGCGAGGCCTGTTCGCATTGACGGGTCTTGTGCCGGGTGCTCAAATACAGTGGAGAACGGGGTAGATGCGCCTGAAGGCACGGTGCGCGCTCTGCCCGTGTAATGCGATGCGCTATTGCTGCGGCATCGCGAGACTTTCCCTTTAGCGTAGCGGGAGATGCTCCCGGAGGATGTGCGGTGGCCAAGATCCTGGTGGCGGACGACAACAGCAACATCCAGAAGATGGTGGGCCTGGCGTTGAAGGACCAGGGCATCGAGGTCGTGGCCGTCGGGAACGGCGAAGCGGCGGTACGCAAGATCCCCGACTTGCGGCCGGACCTGGTGCTGGCCGACGTGTTTATGCCCGTGCGGACGGGCTATGAGGTTTGCGAGTTTGTAAAGAAAGATCCAACGCTGTCACATATTCCGGTGATTTTGCTGGTTGGCGCGTTTGACCCTCTGGATGAGCAGGAAGCGCAGCGCGTGGGAGCGGACGGAGTTTTAAAGAAGCCTTTTGTGCCGCCCGATCCGTTGATCGCTATGGTCAAAGCGGCGCTGACACGGGCTGGTGTGTCGCTCACGGGATCTTCCGACAAAGGGGACAAATCGCCTAAGAAGGCTTCGGAGATGCTCCCGGCAAGGCCCGTACCGCTGCCGATGTCGGTTGCCCCTCCCGTGGTGGCGGCTCCGCCGTCGATTTCGATCGAGGATACGGAGGGGCTAGTCGAAGAGGTCGCCGTACATCCTGCGCCGGTGACCATGCCGGGTGGAGCGCCCTTGGCATTTGGGAATTTGATGGGTACTGCGGAAGCCGAAGAGGATCCGGGATTTACGGCTGCAGTGCATCCGGAACTGACCGTCGAACGGGATTGGCGGGCCGCTGAAGAAAGCGACGAAGTGCCCGAAGAGGAAGAAGAGGACCAGCCCAAGGCCTCCTGGCGGCGCGATGCCGACGATCTTGGCGAGGCCGAACCTGCGGCAGGAGTCGCAGACAGCTGGCGCGAGACTGGGCTGAAAGAGCTCTCGGTCACGCCCAAGAAATGGGAAGCGCCCGCGGAGCTGCCATCATTGACGGAGGCCGC
>JBEKSZ010000045.1:0-30969 GCA_049516615.1 Candidatus Acidiferrum sp.
ATATGAACGCGCGCTGGCTGCCAACCTGGATGGATGAAGGCATCGCCGAGTTCTACGCCTATACTCGATTTGAGCAGGACCGCACGCTCATCGGCAGCCCCACTCAGCGATTCAACGAATTTCATTGGCGCTCCACCATCCCGGTCGAAACTCTGATCTCCGTGAACCGGCGTTCACCTTATTATCATGACGAAGACAAGGCTCAGATGTTCTACGCCGAATCCTGGGCCCTCATCCACTTCATGATGTTCGGCCGCAACATGGACGGGGGCCAGAAACTGACTGCATTCTTCGCCAAGCTCCAGCAAGGAGACGACCAGAAGAAAGCCTTCGAGGAGGTCTTCGGCAGCTTCAAGGATGTCGACGATGCTCTCAACGAATACGTCAGCCATTTTGCGTTCCAGGCGGGGGTCTTGAAAAATCCCGCACAACTGAACGAAAAAGACTACCCGTCTCGAACCCTCAGCATGGCGGAAACCCAGGCGGAGATTGGCGGCTATCATCTTTGGACTCACGACCTCGTCAACGCCCGCGCCTACGTCAACGATGCGCTACACAACGATGCGAAGCTGGGGCTGGCTCACGAGGAGCTGGGCTTTCTGGATTTCTCGGACGGCAAGGACGCCGAGAGCCTGAACGAATTCACGCAAGCATTTGCCGACGACGCAACGCTCTATCTTTCCCTTTTCGCCAGGACCATGCTCTCTCCCGTGGCCTCCTCCGATGCTCCCGCGGACCAAGACGCCTTCAAGCAGGCGCTGCTCGCGGTGGTCGCTATCAATCCGCAGTACGCTCCAGCGTTTGTACAGCTCGCCAGGCTTGCGGTCCGCCAGAACGACCTGAAGATGGCCTTCTCGTATTCCCGGAAAGCGGAAGTACTCGAGCCCTTCCGCGCCGGCTATCGCTTGCAAACCGGCCAAATCCTCCTTCGCGCGGGACAAAATACGGACGCTGCAAAATTCGCGAAGTTTGTCGCCGACCGCTGGTACGGTCCGGACCACAACGAGGCCTGGGAGCTGTGGGCCCGCGTCCCCGAGGCCCAACGACCGCCCTCGGATCCCATCAGCGAATCGGCCCCCAAGGATTCTCAACGCCTTGAAGGCATCGTGAAATCGGTGAGCTGCGGCAACGACCAGGATGAGGATTGGTCCTTTAACCTCGATCACGATGGCCAAGCCTTGTCTTTTCACCGCAAGGGTGGTTTTGCCTGGGGTTTCTCCGATTCCCTCTGGTATGGCGAAGACCACATCACCATTTGCCACCATCTCGAGGGCCTGCGCGCCATCGTCCATTACCGCCCTCCCGCCAACTCCGCCTACGCGGGCGACATTGCCGAAATCGAAATCCGCGACGACTTGCCCGCGCCCCTCTCCGCGTCAAAAACCGCCGCCTCAACCCCCGCAAAAGGCCTCGTCTCCCACTGACCTCCGACTCGCCGCACACCGAGACCGATCCGTTCGCCCCGCGATTTTGTCGCCGCTGACCCGGCGGCACGACGAGCCTCCTTTGCTTGCGTGATGCAAGCCCCCTAACTTCGTCGCTTCTTCCGGCTTCTCGCCGGCCCACGTTGCAGCCCCCGCATCACACCAGTTAGACTGGCGTCCATACCCCATGACCACCACGCCGGGAAAACTAATCGCCGTCGAGGGCATCGACGGCAGCGGCAAACGCACGCAAGTCGATCTCCTCGCCGCCACCCTGCGCCAGCGCGGGTACTCCGTCCATCAAACCGGCTTTCCCAAATACGACTCGAGCTTCGGCAAACTCGTCGGGCAATTCCTGGACGGCCAGCTCGGACCGCTCGATCAGGTCGATCCCCGCTTCACTGCCTTGCTCTATGCCGGCGACCGTCTCGAAGCCAAACCGGAGCTGGAATCAGCACTCCGCAACGGCGAAATCGTTCTCGCCGACCGCTACGTGGGCTCGAATCTCGCGCACCAGGGCGCGCGCTCCATGCCCGAAAAGCGCGCACAATTTCTCGATTGGATCCGCCACGTCGAATATTCCATCTACGGTCTTCCGCGTGAACAATTGGTCCTGTATCTCCGCGTGGCCCCCGAACAGGCGCAGAAATTGGTACTGCAAAAAACCACGCGCAATTACACCGCTTCCACGCACGATCTGCAGGAGGCCAGCTTGCAGCACCTCAACAGCGCCGCCGAGGTCTATGATTCCCTCGCCACCCAGGCGCCCTGGACCACCATCCAGTGTTTCGATTCCATGAGCAATGTCATGCGCCGGCCCGAGGAGATCGCCGCGGAAATTCTGCAGGTGGTCGAACCGGTTCTCGCGCAGACTGCCGTACCAGGGAGCCTCTAAGACATGAGCTTCTCGGAATTCCTCGGTAACCTCCGCATCGTGCAGGCGCTGCAGGGCGCGCTGAGAACGCGGCGCGTCCCGCACGCTCTGCTGTTCACCGGACCGCGCGGCGTCGGGAAATTCACCCTCGCGCGCATGTTCGCGCAAGCTGCCAACTGCGAACGCCTCGCCGACGATTTCTGCGGCGAATGCCACACCTGCCAGCGCGTAGCGCAACTCGCCGATCCCGCCGCGCTCATCGAACAGGGTCTTGCCGAACGCGGGGAAAGCGCCGATGCGGCCACCGTCGAACGCGTCCCGCTGATCCTGCAGCCTCACCCGGACGTCTGGGCTGTCGTCCCCGATCCCGTGCGGCTGAAGACTCCCGTCGCGCGTCCCATGCTACGCATCGGGCAGCTTCGCGCGGTGCAGCGCGCGGCCTATTTTGAACCCATGGGCCGTCGCCGGGTGTTCATCCTGGACGGCGCGGAGACCATGCGCGGCGATGTGGCCAACGCCTTCCTGAAAATTCTCGAAGAACCGCCCGGGAGCGCCACGCTGATCATGCTCGCGCCCTCACCCTACACCCTGCTCTCCACCATTCTTTCCCGCTGCATGCAATTTCAGTTCGCCCCTCTGCAGCTTGCGGAAGTGGAAGAAATTCTCCAGGAACGCACTGACCGCAAGCCGGCGGACAACAAACTGGCCGCCGTCCTCGCCGAAGGTAGCCCCGGCGCAGCCATGGAGATGGATGTGCAGCAAACCGCGCAACGCCGCTCAGAGGCCCTGCGCATCCTCGCAGCCGCCGCCCGCGGCCAGGGTTTCTCGCAACTCTTTTCCGCCACCGCGGCCCTGGCTAAAGACAAAGACGCCTCTTTCGACGAGCAGATTGCGATTTTTTACGGCCTGTTGAACGACCTGCTTGAAGTAACTTCGCGCATCAAAGCGCCGTCGCTGCGCAATCAGCCGCTAGCCCGCGAATTAGAAACGCTGGGCAATTCCGTGGACACCGCCTGGGTCATGCGCGCCATCGCTGGCTTCGACCAGCTGCATTTCGGTTCGCGCCGCAATCTGAACAAGCAACTGGGCCTCGACGCCTTGGCCGCCTCGCTGGCTCCGGAAAAGATTTTCTAGGGGGCGCGGCGTGCTGCGCCGCAGCGTGGCAAGCAAGGGTTCAGCTCGCAACTTGCACCACGAACTCGACAGACGCACCGCAACCGGAATGACGGACTGGCCTTCGGAACCGTTTGGCAGGTCAGCGGTAAGTACAAACCAGTTTGTAGTGAATCAATTTTTCAGATGATGGGTACCTCGAAAAATTACTGTCAGCCTGTAACCCGGTCCGATTGGCGTGCATCTCAGGTGTTAGGCCATCCCGCCACCACTAGAAGGAGCTTTCATGGTGAATCGTCGTATGTTTCGTCCCGGATTCCCGGACGGCAAGGATGCTGCGCCGCCGCGTTCGCCGCACAACGGCCCCGCCGTGGGCCCGATTCCCAACAAAAAACCCGCGCCGCCGGAATCGACCCACGCCGAGAATTTCTACTGGGTGAAGCAGATGCAGTCCCACACGCCCATGGCGGTGGTCCTTGAAAGCGGTGAAGTCTTGAAGGGCACCGTTGAATGGTACGACCGCGATTGCATCAAGTTGACGCGCACTGGCGCGCCTAACCTGATGATCTTCAAGCGCGTCATTAAGTATGTATATAAGGACGGCGAAGAATCCGCGCACGGCGGCGAGGAATAGCCCTTTTACGGCTGATGGCGGCCCGGGCGCGCGCCGGCTATTTTTCTTTCTTCAGTTGCGCCGCGACGCGGTCGGAAACCGCGCCAAAAGTAAGCAGGGACTTGGCCGCCAGCGCGCCTTGCTGGTTGCGGATGTCGCACTCGACGACGACAAAATTTCTTCCGGTACGTAGCACGCGCGCCTCGGCGCGAATGGTCCCCCCGTGAACGGCTTCCAGAAAATTGATTTTCATTTCGATGGTGGCGATTTCGGTGCCCCGGGCCACGGTGGTGAACGCGGCGATGGCCGCGACCGTGTCCGCCAGCATGGCCAGAATTCCGCCGTGCACCACGGCGTGAATCTGGCGGTGCCGCTCGGTAACGCGCATACGAAATATCGCGCGTGCATGCTCCACACGTTCGACGTGGAATCCCAGGCCTTGCAGCGCGTGGCTGGTCTTCAGTCGCTTGCGCACTGCGGCGGTGGCTTTGCGGACTTGGCTTTCCGGCCAAGTCTCAGTTCCTGACGAAGCTTTCATCCGCGCCTCCTTTCGTTGCCGGTCAGGATCACTCACAACTCGCTGCCCTCGCGATTCAGTGTCGTCCTGCGGTTCGTGTCACGAATCGGTCTTCTCGCGCGTCTAATGGCCGTAGCAGACGGCCGCAGCGTGCCTAGGATCCGTTCTGAAGCGCAGGACTCACGCTCTGGACAATGGCCAAGGCACTTCTTCACCGTCCAAGGCGCTGACCCTCAAGACATCCTGCTACTCTACAGAAAGGCGCCCGCTTCAGAAAGCGGGCGCTACAAAGGTCCACACAACTCACCATGCGGATTGGAATCACTTGTTATCCAACTTACGGCGGATCCGGCGTTGTGGCGACCGAACTCGGAATGGAACTGGCCGCGCGCAACCACGATGTGCATTTCATCAGCTACGCGCCGCCGATCCGCATGAATCCCAACGATCCGCATATCCATTTTCACGAAGTGGAAGTCGCGTCATATCCGCTCTTTGATCATCCGCCCTATACCCTGGCGCTGGCGACGAAAATGTTGGAGGTTTTTGAGGCGCAGGCGCTCGATTTGCTGCACGTGCATTACGCGATCCCGCATTCGGTCAGTGCGCTGCTGGCCCGGTCTATGGCGGAACCGCATCGCCTGCCGTTCATCACCACCTTGCACGGGACGGACATCACGCTGGTAGGCAGCAACCGGAGTTACTTGCCGATTACGAAATTCTCCATCGAGCAAAGCGACGGGGTAACCACGATTTCGCGCTATTTGTTGAACCAGACGATCAAGGAATTTGACATCAAGCGGCCCATGGAAGTGATTCCCAATTTCGTGAATTGCGATTTGTACGCGCGAAACGACAATCCGGAACTGCGCGCCCAATGGGCGCCGCACGGCGAGCCCATTTTGATGCATCTTTCCAATTTTCGCCCGGTGAAGCGCTTGACTGACGTGATCGAGATTTTTGCGCTGGTGCGGGCGAGGATGCCGGCGAAACTGATTTTGATTGGGGACGGTCCGGATCGCGGGGCGGCGGAGTATCTGGTGCGCAAGAATAAGCTGCAGAAGGATGTCCTGTTCCTCGGCAAGCAAGACCAGGTCTATGAAAAGCTTTCGCTCGCCGATCTATTCCTGATGCCGTCCGAATTGGAATCTTTTGGACTGGCAGCGCTCGAGGCCATGGCTTGCGAAGTTCCCGTGATTGCCACGAATGTCGGGGGCGTTCCGGAAGTGGTGGAACACGGAGTGGATGGCTACCTGGTCGAGCCCGAGGATGTGACCGGAGCAGCCAGGTACGCGATTGACATCCTGTCGCGCGCGGACCGCGGGCGAGAGATGGGGCATACGGCGCGGCTGAACGCTAAGAAAAAGTTCTGTTCCAACGACGTAATTCCGCAATACGAGGCCTACTACAGAAAAGTCCTCGCGGAATCCTGACCACCTCAAGAGCGTGTTGCTCCCGCGCGGGCCAGCTTCAGAGCTCTTCCCACGGATCATTGCGGGGCCCGACACGCGCTGGCCCAGAGCGCCGATATGTTTACGCCAGCCGCCGGGAGGCATAGAGCCAAGCTGGGTTGCGTGCCGGAGCGGCTGTGCTGCCGGGGCGACTCCATGTCGCGGATCTTGTTGCGCACGGCTCAGGCGGAAGTCGCGTTCCGCCGGTCTGCCCTTGACGAAGCAAATGACCGGGCGTTGCTGCGGATAATTCGGCCCGGCAGTATCTTCTAGATATAGTTCTCAATCGGTCGTGCGCGAAACGCGCACGGCATGGGCGGTAGCGTATGGACGTTCGGCGGCAGGCGGTGTTACCCTTCTGCTCCGAATGCTCGCACGCTTGGCGAGCACAGTATTTTAAAAGACGTAATTCCGCGAGCCATAACGAAATGCCTAGGAGTCCGATACCATGGATGTGCCCGAACAGGCGAGCGGGATTGTTGGTTTTGCGCAGGCAGTAGCCGCGCCACTAACGCGAGCGGCGATCTTTCTGGTCGCGACCGTAAAACCAGGTTCCGAGCACGGCCGGACCATTCGGTCGTTCTGCGGAGATTTGGCGACCATCTTGCGCGCGGTGGAATTTCGCGACATCGAGGGGGGCCTCACTTGCGTTCTGGGGTTCGGGTCCGACGCGTGGGACCGGCTTTTTGGCGCGCCGCGCCCGGTCGAACTCCACGTTTTCCGCGAGATTCATGCCGACACGCGCCACGCGGTTGCCACGCCCGGCGATCTGCTGTTCCATATTCGTGCCAAGCGCATGGATTTATGCTTTGAGCTCGCGACACAAATCATGGCGCGCATCGGTCAAGCTGTTACCCCGGAGGACGAAGTCCACGGGTTCCGATATTTTGATGACCGCGACCTTATCGGTTTCGTCGATGGAACGGAAAACCCCAGGGGCCAGACGGCGGTCGACGCCGTTCTCGTGGGCAATGAGGATCCGGCCTTTGCCGGTGGCAGCTACGTTATGGTACAGAAATATCTTCACCATATGGACGGATGGAACGCTTTGTCCGCGGAGGAGCAGGAACGCATCATTGGACGCAGGAAACTATCCGACATTGAATTGGATGATTCAGAAAAGCCAGCCTCCGCGCACAGCGCGCTGACCACGATTGTCGAAGATGGCAAGGAAATCAAGATCCTGCGCGACAATATGCCCTTTGGACGGGCCTCCCACGGGGAGTTCGGGACCTATTTCATCGGTTACAGTCGGTCGCCTCGCACGATGGAGCAAATGCTCGAAAACATGTTCATTGGCCGGCCGCCCGGCAACTACGACCGCTTGCTCAATTTCAGCCGCGCCGTCACGGGGGGTCTGTTCTTCGTACCCTCAGCGCCATTTCTAGAAGCCGTCGCCGAAGACCAGCCTGCGGTTGGCGAGCCATCCGCTGCCGCGCCGGTGACGGAGCCCGCTCTGTCCCCCCGGCGCGAAAACCATGGTTCGCTGGACATAGGTTCTCTAAAAGGAGAAATCTCCCATGAATAATCTGCATCGCGAGCTTGCTCCTATTTCCGATGCGGCCTGGGCCCAGCTCGAAGAGGAAACCACGCGAACCCTCAAGCGCTATCTCGCCGGGCGACGCGTCGTGGACGTCCAGACTCCCGGAGGCAGCGGTCTTTCCGCTGTCGGCACCGGCCACCTCCAGAACATCGCACCACCGGCCGACGGCATCGTCGCCCGACAACGAGAGGTCAAGGCCCTGGTTGAGTTGCGCGTGCCGTTCGAGCTCGAGCGCCAAGCGATCGAGGACGTCGATCGTGGCGCGAACGACTCCGACTGGCAGCCGGCCAAGGATGCTGCGCGCAAGATTGCGTTTGCCGAGGACGGAGCGGTGTTTGAGGGTTACGCAGCGGCTGGTATTGTCGGAATTCGCAAGGGGAGCAGCAACCCGACGTTGACGCTCCCTGGCGATGTCCGTGGGTACCCGGAGGCCATCGCCCAAGCCTTGAGCCGGCTTCGCCTTGTTGGCGTCAATGGCCCGTACGCAGTTTTGCTCGGTGCCGAAGCCTACACGGCCCTCGCCGAAACCAGTGATCACGGTTACCCGGTGCTCGAGCACATCAAGCGGCTGGTGAAGGATCAGATTATCTGGGCCCCGGCCATCGGGGGCGCGTTTGTGCTAACCACGCGAGGCGGCGATTTTTCGCTGTATCTCGGCCAGGACGTCTCCATCGGCTATTTGAACCACAGCGATACCACGGTGCAGTTATATCTACAGGAGACTTTTACGTTCTTACTGCTCACCGCTGAGGCCGCTGTGGCCTTGCCCGCGCCCACCAAGGCGAAGAAGTCGTAAGCTTTTCGTGCCGGGGCAGCCACTCGCTCATGGCGCGCGCTAGTGGCGTCAGGAGCATCCAGCTGCGGGCGCCGCGCTGCTGCGGCCGTGGTTGCCAGTCCCTTACTTTGTAAAGATGCACCGTGAAACGGCCAGGCTGCCGCAGGCCGGCGCTTCTTTTTGCGGTCACCGCGCCTGCAGATGACCGCACCTTCGCTCGCGTCAGGCCCGGGGCGCAAAACCGGTGCAACGGACCGCATACCTGCCGGTCGTCAAAACAGCCGAGAGCGACACGACGGGAACCGATTGCCCTGCGCTTGCCTCAACTGCAGTCGCGCTTTGCGGGGCCTCTCTTCTCTCTTGACTTCAAGTCCACTTGAACTCGTAGCGTAATCGGTGAACGCGCCACGCAGCCATCGATCTCGGTGCGGGTTCACAAATTCGCGGGCGGCACGCAGAAGGCGCAAAGACGCGGAGTTCCCGGAAAACAGCAAGATCAATCCGCTCAGGCGACACCCAAGCGATGCGGCGAAACATTTCAGGAGGACGGGCTATGATTCTGGTTACAGGAGCTACAGGAACCGTGGGACGAGAAGTGCTTGGACAATTACTCGCAAAGGGCGAGAAGGTGCGAGCGATGACGCGCAATCCGGCGAAAGCTGGATTCGACCACGGAGTGGAAGTGGTGCAAGGAGATTTTGAGGCGCCGCCGACCCTGGCTGCGGCGGTTGCGGGTGTCGAACGAGTATTTTCGCTGACCTTCGGCCCCCGGACGGCGGTGCACGAAAAGAATCTGGCGCAGGCGGCAAAGAAGGCTGGAGTGCGGCACATCGTGAAGCTTTCGGCCATGGGCGGCGATGGAGAGACGCGGAACGGGATTCGCAGGTGGCACGATGAGGGTGCGCAAGCGATTCGCGATACGGGAATGGCGTTGACCGTTTTGCTGCCGACGGGATTTATGTCCAACGCGCTGCACTGGCGCGGGTCGATTCGGACACAAGGGAAGGTTTTTTCGAACTACGGCGAGGGGAAGTTGCCGTCGATACATCCGCGAGATATTGCCGCGGTGGCGGCGTGCGCGCTCACTTCTCCTGGACACGAGGGCGCGGAGTATTTGCTCACGGGGCCGGAGGCCCTGAGTGTTCGGGAGCAGGTGAAAATTCTTTCAGACGCCACGGGTCGAGAGCTTGCCTATGTCCCGGTCACGGATGAGGCCGCGCGCGTGGGGATGGAAAAAGCCGGGATGCCGGGGTTTTTAATCGAAGCGCTGCTGCCGTTTGCAGCATATATTCGGGACGGAAAAGCGGGCCGGGTGTTGGGGACGGTTGAGGAGGTCACGGGCCGACAAGGGCTGAGGTTTGAGGACTGGGCGAGGGAAAATGCGGAGGCCTTTGCCTGAGGTGCGATTGCCTGACGGATGCTGACTTTGCGGGCAAGGATTCGGCTCCTGAAAGCGGCGTCGAGCCGCCGGATTCCCCGTCGTCCCGTTGTTTTGTGAACCGGGCGGAACGGAAAAGCCGCAGGGCTTAAAAAACCGGCCGCCCCGGGTTACAGATGTTTGCTTGGATTTTTCCAGCAGCGAATCAGCTCCTGTGCGGCTTGCGGCCAATGCGGAAATTGGAAGTGGAATCCGGCGTTACGCAGACGGCCGGGGACTACTTGGCGGCTTTTCAGGATTAGTTCGGCTTCCGTGCGGAGGAAGAGCGCACCGATTTCGAGCATCCACTTTGTGGAGCCCAGCCCGATGGGAGTTCCCCACGCCGAGCGAAGCGCTCGCATAAATTCGGCGTTCGGCAGCGGATTAGGGGAGGCGAGGTTGACTGCGCCGCAAAGGTTTTCCCGCGCGACCAGAAATTCGATGGCGGCGATGAAGTCGCCTTCGTGAATCCAGGACACGAACTGCCGGCCGTTGCCGGAGGATCCGCCAAGTCCGAAGCGCACCAGGCCGAGCAGCACGTCGAAGATACCGCCGCGCCCGGGACTCATGACCATGGCGCTGCGCAGGGCGACTTTTCTGGTCCCCGGCAAGTCGCTGGCAAAGAAGGCTTCTTCCCAGCGTTTGGCGACCTCGATGCTGAAATTCCAGGTCGCGGGGGCGCCTGGTTCGTTACCTCCGAGTTCGCCGCTGGCTTCATCCATGGGGCGGTCTAAGGCGTGGCGATAGATGGTGGCCGTGCTGGCGTTTAGCCACAGTCTCGGCGGTTGATTTAATTTGGCGATCGCTTCACCGAGCACCCGGGTACTTCTCACTCGCGATTCCAGGATTTCTCGGCGGTTCGCAGGGGTATAGCGGCAGTTTACGTTGCGCCCGGCTAAATTTACCAGCAGGTCTGCACTTTCTAACTCCTTAATCCATGCTCCGCAGTTGGCAGCGTCCCATTCGGTTACGCGCCACGCTGCCGGCGCCGATTTGCGGCTAAGGACGACCACCGCGTCGCCCTGCTCTTGAAAATGCCTGGCAAGCAGTGTGCCGACCTGTCCGCTGCCACCGGCGAGGACTACGCGACGTGGAACCGACGATTTCATTTACGCGGGATTCGTGGGATGGGCTGGGCAGTTGGCGGCAGAGCAGCTGCGGCTCCCAGCGATTGCTCGGTAGCCGGCCCGCAGCAGATCCTTCATGCCGGGGATTTCTGCCAGCCAGACGAGCGGACGACCCCACCAGATTTGCCGCGCAAGCGCGATCACGGCGTCGGCGCCGCCGTATTGTGCGCCGCCAGACATGAGGAGATGGATTTCGCGCATCAGATGGTCGCGCGACAGGCCTAGCAACGCGGCCACTCTGGGATCTTGCAGGGGAGCTAGGGCCAGGCCGCGACGTTCTAGAATCGGAGCCGACCAACGGGCTATTTTGGTGCAGAAGCTGCATTCGGCGTCGAAAAAGAGCCAGCCGCGCGCGTGCCGACCTTTTCCGTCCGTATATTCGCTCACAAGAGAGATCATTTCGCTGCCTCGCTTTGCAGGGGTCGCGGCTAAAGCCGGAAGCTACAACCGCCGATACGCAGACCAGATTGTGTGGGTGCTTAACCTGTTTTCTTTTTGTCCGACCCCAGCAACGTGATTACTTTGCCGCGGAGCTTAACCATGCCTTTCAGGGCGGGCGTGGGCATGCGAACAATTTCTTCGAACATGCCGGTCATGGCGGTAAGGAATTCGAGCATGCTGAGTAGACGTTCGTGGGAGTAAGCGTCGCCCGCGCCTTTCGATTCGGCTACGCATTCGGCCAGCACGCGGAGGGTGGGGTCGATCTCGCGGCGTTTGCGCTCCTCGCTGACGATGCGAAAGATTTCGACGACGTCTTTGATGGCTTCGAAATGGTCGCGGCGGTCGCCAAGCACGTGCACCACGCGGACGATGCGCCAGCCTTGCAGTTCGCGCAGGCTGGTGGAGACGTTCGAACGGGCTACGGCCAGCGTGGTGGAGATTTCGTCGGCCGGCACGGGGCATGGGGAGATAAACAGTAGAGCGTGGACCTGCGCGACGGTGCGATTCAGGCCCCAGCGCGTACCCATTTCGCCCCAGTGCAGGACGAACTTTTGTGCGACGGGGCTCAGGGTACCCGTGGGTGCGGGAGTTGGCAGAAGGTCGGTCATGGGGCCTCCAGCAGTGAAAGTCTGTGACGCCGGACACGATAGCACGTTCTGGCCTTTCTGTACATACAGAATTTACGAGCGTGACTGGAAGGTAGCCCCGGCGGGCTGTACGACCAGAATGGGTTGCCCAAATGATCGTGGACACTTGGGCGGTACGAGCGGTGTTGCTCGCCGAAGCGGACGCGGCCAGGCTTGCGGCGGCCATCGCCGCATCGGACTTGTGCTCGCTCCCGCCGGCAACTTTCCTCGAGATTTCCATCGTCGCGGAGGCGCTAGGCGACGCCGCTGTCCGAAGATGGGAGTCCTTCTTCCGCTAAGCGCACATGGTGGCCGAACCCGTGACCGAAGAGCAGGCGCGCTGTAAGCGCGGGCGGGCAGGCAGATGTTTTGCGCGAGATCGCTTGCCCGGCTGGAGTTCCCTCCTCGGCCACAACATTTCTCAAAGCATCGAACTGCTTTATGACCCCGCCTTGTCGCCTCCTTTTTAGACGCAAACCATCCAACCGTTTCGCGGGACGCGCGCCCGATCGCCTCTACGGGCGCACACTTTGTCCCTGCAGCAGCGATGGGAGGCTGAAGGCCTCCCAAACCCGTCCGGCCATCCGGCGGGGCAAAACCTTCTGCGGAGAGATTCCGGTGGCCGACGAGGATCCGCGCGTGCGTCGCAGTTTGCGGTCGCTTGAATGGTTGAATTTTTTTCTGGCCGACGTACAGACGGGGCTAGGGCCGTTTGTGGCGGCGTACCTGGCCGCCTCCGGGTGGAATCCGGGCGCGGTCGGCTACGCGCTGACGGTTGGCGGGCTGGTTACCGTGGCCCTGCAGACGCCAGCGGGAGCAGTCGTCGACGCGGCGCGCCATAAACGACGGCTGCTAATGATCAATTTGGGAGTGCTCGTGTGCGGGGCGATTTTGCTGATGCGCCAGCCGACACACTCGACGGTTTACAGCGCACAGATTTTGATTGGCGGCGCGGCACCTTTTCTGGCGCCCACAGTTGCGGCGATGACCCTGGGGATCGTGGGAGCCAAGTCGTTTGACCGGCAGTTCGGAAAAAATCAGGCGTTTAATTCGGCGGGGAACGTTTTTGCGGCGGTACTGATTGCGGCGGTCAGTTACAAATTCGGCTATCGCGCGATGTTTGGGGCGGCGGCGCTTCTGGCCGTGCCCGCGGCGTGTGCCGTGTTCGGTATTGACCCGAGACAGATTGATTACGCAAGCGCACGGGGCGGCGCAGAGAACGAAAAATCTTCGCTTGAGCGCAACGGTGCGAAAGCCGAAGGATGGCGGCAGCTGGCTAAGGATCGCGCGCTTCTCAGCTTTCTGCTGTGCGTGTTTCTATTCCACCTGGCGAACGCGGCGATGCTTCCGCAACTTGGCGAGCTGCTCTCAAAAGGCAATCCGCAAACCGCCGCGTCGTTCATGTCCGGGTGCATTATCGTGACGCAATTGGTGATCGCGGTTTCCGCGGTGTGGATTGCCCGTCGGGCGGAGAAGCACGGGAGGAAACCCCTATTGCTGGCGGGATTTGGCGTGCTGCCCATCCGCGGAATTCTTTATACGTTGACGGTCTCTAAGTCCGCGCTGATCGCGATTCAAGCGCTGGACGGCATCGCCAATGCGATTTTCGTGACCGTCTCGATCTTGGTCATCAAGGACCGCACGCAGGGAACGGGGCGGTTCAATGTGGCGAGCGGTGCGTTGGCGACGATGGTGGGGATCGGAGCGGCGTTGAGCAATACGATCGGCGGACAACTGATTGAGCGATTCGGTTTTGACCTGTCGTTTCTTGGACTGGCTGGTATCGCGGCCCTGGCGTTCTTTTTGTTGTGGGTATGGGTGCCAGAGACGCTGCGAATCGCTGAACCGAGCGATTCCGGACAAGAAGCACCAGCGCATGGGGTGGCAAGGGCCGAAACCGGTCAGCACTAAAGCCGCACCCACGACGGGGAAAGCGCCGGCCGCTAGCTGCGCAGATTGCGTCTGCCCGCCCTAGCGGCGCGCGAGGTTACTTTTCCGGTTTGCCGGTGGCGGGAAGACGGAGGAGGAAGAAGGTGACCACGCGGTTTTCATAGACGCGTTTGTCGTCATCGTTCATGCCCACGAAATTGCCGTGGGCGATGATCGCTTGTTCGCGGGGTTCGGGAGCTTTGAGGAACATTTGGCGCGTGATTTCCGCGAGCTCGGGGTCGTCGATGGCTTGAATGAAGAGGATGGGAACCCCCTGCATGGCGCCCAGTCTTCGCGAGAGTGGCAGTTCGCTGCGGTAGGAATAGTTCATGTAATCGAAGCTGGTTTCGGCGGAGCGGGCCATCAGGGGAAAGCCGCCAAGGCCGCTGTGTTCGACGCCAATTTTGACCATTTGTTCGGGCTTGTCGTAAACGGAATCAAGAACCAGGGCTTTGATGCGGGTGTCGTGCTCCGCTTCACGGAGTGCGGCGTAGGCGCCAAGATTGTAGCCCCAGACACCGAAGCGCACGGGATCAACGTCGTTGCGGGCTCCCAAGATGTCGATGGCGGCACGAAGTTCGTCCGCTTCCTTGTAGCCAAACGTGGTTATTCCGGGACTGCCGCCGTGTCCGGCGAAATCGAAAACGAAAACGTTGTACTGGTGGTCCTGCAGGGCGGAAACCAGGGTCAGGAGTTCTCCACGGCTCGACTCATAGCCATGACACAAGACAATCGTGGGCGCGCCGCGCAGCCCGGGGAAAAAATAGCCCTCCCGATCGCCGCGACCCGGGACGGTAAACTGTACGGCGTCCGGACGGCCGGGAAAGGTCTGCAGGTTGATTTCGCTGCCCGTGCGCTGGGGTTTGACAATGCGGTAAACCAGAAATCCGGCGATGGCGGAGGTGGCGAGGACAGTAAAAAAGACCAGCGCCAGCGTGGCCATAAGCAATTTCGTATACCAGCGCGTGGGGTAGCGCAGTTCAAAGAGGATGGAGAAAGGTCGAGCCATGGGGCTTCCGGAAATGGGCTTGACTCCTGTCGGATGCGCTACGCCGGTACAAAACAAGTTTCGCTGTTCGGCGCGAAGCAACTCTTCGCACATCGCCGTGCCGCGCTGTTCGTCGAACCACGCGAATACCGCGAAACTCGTCTACCAGCGGATGTTAGCACGGGGGTCTCCCGGTGAAGCCCTGAGTCCTGTGTGGTTGTGTCGCATGAATATCGTGCCTCTTGGGAAAAAATAGTTCGCGCCAGAGGAACCCATTCTGAAACAGCCGCCGCCACAATCGCAGCGAATCGGCTATGATGGAACCGGGGCGGCAACCGCCGCGTCCCATCCTCCGATGAACATCGTCGATCTGCGACAGACCACTGCGCGCCAACTCGATTCGCTGCTGGAGGAAGAGGCGCGCCATTGGCGGGACGAGCTCCATTGGGACTATCGCGGAGCCCTGGAATTGATCAAGCGGTTCTTGGACGCGCACGCGCTCTCGGGTTGCGTGGCCTTTGATAATGGCGTTGCCGCCGGTTACTGCTTTTACGTGATGGAAGAACAGAAAGGCCTGATCGGGGGCCTGTACGTTTCAGCCAAGTTTCCGCAGGAAACCATTGGGCGGCGCCTGCTGGACGAGATGCTGTACGGCATGCGGGCGATTCCGCATCTGGTGCGCATCGAGGCCCAGTTGATGCCCTTTAGCGGTCCGGTGGATGAGCCGCTCCGGGACCAGGGATTTCGGCTATACACCCGGCAATTTATGTTGCTGGATCTGGCCAAGAGCAAGCCGCCCGTGCCGAATGCTCCGGCCGGCATGCGCTTGTCGCGATGGAATGACCGGTACTTTGATCCGTGCGCCAAGCTGATCTACCTCGCCTACGCAAATCACATCGATGGCGAGATCAACGATCAATATCGCTCGCGGGCTGGCGCGCTGCGTTTTCTGAAAAACATTATTTTGCTTCCAGGGTGCGGAAATTTTGTTCCGGGGGCGTCCTTTGTGTTGCATCAGCCCGGGAGCGATGAATTGATCGCCACGGTGCTGACCAGCGAGGTGTGTCCCGGGGTGGGGCATACCACCCAGATTTGCGTGCAACCCGGGTATCAGGGGCACGGGCTCGGACGCATGCTGATGCAGGCTTCCGCGGAGGCCTTGCGGGCGCAGAGATTCAAAGAGTTGACGCTTACGGTTACGGCAGAAAATCGCACAGCGGTGGAGTTGTATGAAAAACTGGGTTTTGGAACCATTCGGTCGTTTACTGCCGGAGTTTGGCCGCGCTGAGGCGTTCCGGCAATGTCCGGCCCCGGGGCGGCGGCGGTCGGCATTGGATCCTGGGCAAAGTGTTGTTTATCTTTTGCGCGCGGACTCGAATTCGTCGCCCGGGAGCCATTGCACTTCGCTCGCTTGCCAGGCGGCTTTCTGCCCCAGCGCGAAACCAAACTGCGTCATTCTGGCCAGACCCGCGAAGTCCCAATCGGAGTGAAACTCGTCGCTCGGTTGATGGTAATGATTCTCCACGTACTCTTTCGCCTGGGCTTCACCCCAGGCCGTGTCACGGCCGGCGAATAGCCTTCCCTCGCTTATGGAAAATGAGGGAATACCGACACGCGCCAAGCTGAAATGGTCGGAACGGTAATAATGACCCGCACCTGGGAGGGCATCCGGGCGGAGAGCCAGGCCGAATTCCTTGGCGACGGCTTCGACCGCAGGATAAAACGTGGTGCGTTCCGCTCCGCTGACTTCCACTTCCTCGGGCATGCCGATGGGCGCCAGAGCGTCGTAGTTCAAATCCAGCGAAATTTTATTGGCGGGTAGCGGCGGGTGCTTGCCGAAATATTCCGAGCCGAGCAGTCCTTGCTCCTCGCCGGTGACCGCAGCCAAGAAGACGGAACGCGGACTGTCCGTGACGGACACGGCCCACATGCGTGCCAGCTCGAGAAGGATGCCGCATCCCGTGCCGTTGTCCACCGCTCCGTGATAAATCTGGTCGCCCTGTTTGCGGCTGCTGTCGATTCCGAAATGATCGTAATGCGCGGTATATAAGACCGCTTCGTTCTTGAGCACGGGGTCAGAACCCGGACGCTTAGCGACCACGTTGCGCGAGACGAACGGGCGCAGACGGCTGACGATGTGGGCTTGGAGACGGACATTGAGCGGGATCGGCCGGAAATCGCGAGACTGCGCTTGTTGAAAGAGCGAGTCGAGATCGAGGCTGGCCATGTGAACGAGTTTTTTGGCCGTGTCTTGCGTGATCCACGAGGCGGCTTGCAATTTGGGGGTGCCGTCGCGTTGCAGATAGGATTTCTCGTTGCCCCAGGAGTTGCGCACCACTTCCCACGGATAGCTGGCCAGATCGGTGCGATGAATAATGAGTGTGGCGACGGCGCCACGGCGGGCGGTTTCTTCGAGTTTGTAGGTCCAGCGACCGTAGTAGGTGAGCGCCGGACCCTTGAAAAAATCGGGATCGTCGGAGACCGGCTCGTTTACGAAGAGCAATGCCACTTTGCCTTTCAGATCCTGACCTTTGTAGTCATCCCACTTATATTCGGGGGCGGTGATGCCGTAGCCGACGAATACGATGGCCGCGTCGATGTCCGAAATCTCTTTCTGGCTTTCGTTGTTGGTCACGAAGTCGTCGAGAAACTTGAGGGTCAGCGGTTCGCCCTGCGCGGGCGCCAGTTGCACGGTGGTTTCGGGGAGGGTCTTCACCGCGACCATAGATACTTTCTGAAAGAACGTGCCGTCCTCGCCCGCGGGCTGCAAGCCGTAGGAAGCGAATTGTTTGCCAATGTAGTCCGCGGCCAGTTCGCCCCCGGGCTGGCCCATGCCCCGGCCTTCCAGGGCGTCGCTGGAGAGATATTTCACGTGCGCGCGGATCTTCTCCGCTTCAGCCGCTGGCCCGTGGGGGGCCGGCTTTTTTTCCTGCGCGCCGCGGACAGGAAACGGCAGCGCACTGGCCAACAGCGCGGAGGTAATGAAGGTAAAGATGAGCTTTATTCTCATTTTGGCGATCACCGCAAGAGCTCGTTTATTTCTTGGCACGATCCTTCAGTAGATTTTTTAGTTCGCTCATGAATTCCTGAACATCCTTGAAGTCCATGTACACCGAGGCAAACCGCACGTAGGCGACTTTGTCGAGTTTTTTCAGGCCGCGCATGATCAGTTCGCCGATTTCCGTGGTGGTGAGTTCGCGCTCGGTGGCCTCCTGCACCACCCCTTCGATTTCGTCCACGATGGCTTCGAGTTTGGGTGTTGCTACGGGGCGCTTTTCACAAGCTTTCAGCAAGCCTTGCAGTATTTTCTGGCGTTCGAAGCGTTCGCGACGACCATCCTTTTTGATGACCATGTATGGAATCTCGTCGATCCGCTCATAGGTGGTGAAGCGCCGTGCGCATTTGAGACACTCGCGGCGCCGCCGTATGGTGTCGCCGGTGCGCCCCTCGCGGGAATCGATCACCTTATCGTCGATATTGGCACAGAATGGACATCTCACTCGTAGTCATCTCCTCGCGGTGCTGCGGGCAATTCCTGCCGGAATTCCCTTTCCAGTTCATCGAGCGTGGCCTGCGTGGAACCGTGCGGCAGAACACCGGCTTCTTCGCGCTGCTCTTCCTTGCCCATCTCGCGCAACTGGCCGAGCGAAAAACCCTGGTGCAGCAAAAGTGGTACGCCGCCGAGCGAGGCCGACGCAAACGTTATCATCCATAGCACCAGCGCCGCCACCGTGGCGGATTCGGTATCCACGTTGAAAATGGTGGTGAACACCACGAAGGAAGCCAGCTGCGAACCGCCGCCGACGGCCGGTAGCTGCACCGTAGAGCCGACCAGGGAGAAAGCCACGACCAGCATGGCGTCGCCGAGGCTCAGCGTTCCCAGGGTGCCCCCAAAACTGCGGATGACCAGGAAATAGACCATGACGATTAGAAACCAGTGCAGCGCGGAATAAAAAAGCGCCAGGAACAGATCCATCCATGACTTGATGGTTTGCACGCCGCCCACAAAACCCATCAGGATGCGCGCCGCCGAAGAGCGCCAGCCCGCGACGCTCAGCCAGCCAGTCAAGCGCGCCTCGAGCCAACTCGAGCCGTGCAGACGCAAATACACGAGCATCGCGAGGGCTCCGAGCACACCAGCGAAGAGCAACGTTCCGGTCGTCCGCGCCGCGGCTTCAAGTTTACCGGCGGTTTCTCCGGTGTGCGCGTGGGCTTCGAACAAAATGAGTGCGATGGAAGCGATGACCGCGGTGCTGGCGGCGTCAAAGAGCCGCTCCAGAATATAGACGCCGAAAATGTCGGCGACGGGAAGCTTCTCCTTGCGGGCGATGAGCAGCGGCCGGACCGGCTCTCCGGCGCGGCCGAGCAAAAATATGGCGCCAAAACCCGCGATAGTCATTTTGAGAATCGCGCCAAAATGTGCCACTCCCAGATTGCGTTGGAACACCTGCCATCGCAGAGAGCGGATGCCGTAGCAGAGATAAATCAGAGTCAATGCCAGCGCGAGATAATAGATGTTGGCGCTGCGGATGGCATCCAGAAGCCTAGCGCCACTGAAACTCTTGATGTGAAAAAGGCCGTGAGCCTGGTGAATCACAACTACCACGACCAGCACGGCCAGCACACCCAGCAGTATTTTCCGCGACGTGGATGACATGCGTAATGAGCGTACTGGGCGCAGCCAGCATCGTCAAGGCGCGCTATGGGACGGTGCGACGAACGCTCCTGGCTGTCGAACCCCTGCGATGCCCTGGCCGGGAACGCACACCGTAGGGAGCGCTTCTGCCCCTAGACAGGACGGAGACGACAGCCAATCACTTGTGAACTGCGCCGGGTCTGGATAAGATGCGAGGCACGATGGCGGGCAGCAGAGAACAAGCTTACAGGGAACTTTTCGAGAGCATTTTGCGTTCCATACAATGCAGGCCGAGGTTGGCGCCGGCAGTCTTCCGGCTGAGCTGGACGCTGCCCGCTAACCCCTTGCACCGTAGCAGGATCCGAGGCTGATGAGACGTTGGAGCAGGATGCCCAACTGGTCCAGCAATGCCTCCAGGGCGACGGCTCGGCCTGGGAGGAACTTGTGCGCCGCCATACGCGGCGTATCTTCAATATTTGCTATAGGTTCACCGGTAACCGCACGGAAGCCGAGGACCTCTCGCAAGAAGTTTTCCTCCGGGTGTACCGCACGCTGGCCAGTTACCGTTCGGCCCACGGCGGTTTTGTGACATGGATGACTAGCGTGACGCGCAATCTGCTCATCGACCATTACCGTAGAACGAGAAGGGATCGCATCACCGACTCGCTCGATGACGCTATGCCGGTGGTTGAAAACAAGCAATCTTCGGCGCGGCGACCCGACGAGCTGGCGCTGCTTGGAGAGCTGAGCGGCCAGATTCAGGCGGGCTTGACCAAGCTTTCGCCGGAATTGCGCGAAGCCGTAATCCTCCGGGACTTGCAACAATTGGAATACGGTGAGATACAACAGGTTTTATCCGTGCCCGAAGGGACGGTAAAATCAAGAATCAACCGCGGGCGCATCGAATTGGCCCGCATCCTCCAGCAGATGGGAGTACGCCCATCATGAGCGGAGAGCAGAATATGAATTGGACTTGCGAACTGACGGAAACGCAGCTGAGCGATTACCTGGAAGGCCTGCTGCAGCCCGTTGAACGCGCGGCCCTTGAGGCCCATGCGGCGAACTGCCTCCGTTGCAGGCCATTACTCGCGAGTGTCTCGGAGCTCCTCACCAACCTGCGAAGCATGGACGAACTGGAGACTCCACCGCGGCTGGTGTACGCCATTCTGGACAAGACCCTCGGACCGCGCGAAACCACTGTAGCGGCCCCGGGATTTTTCGGCTGGCTGCGTGGGATTGGCATGCCACGCTTCGCCTACGGCGCTCTGTCCCTCTCCGCGACATTTGTGATGATCGCCACGGCGTCAGGGTTTTCCTGGCGGCATCCCAAGCTTGCAGACCTGCAACCTGCGGCCATCGCGCGCAATGCCGACCGCCAGGCGCATCTGGCGTTTGCGCGCAGCGCGAAATTCGTCAGCGATCTGCGGGTGGTGTACGAGATTCAGACGAGATTGCGTCAAGACAACGAAATCCCGGCGTCCAATGAAGACACCGTTCCCTCGACCGCGCCAAATCAGGCGCCTGGCCGCACCGACGGCAGCAAGCCGTCCGGGCCGAATCAGCAGAATCGCGCCACGGCGGTTGATCGCAACCTGCAAGTTCTGGCCACGACCATCACTTCGCGAGCGTACCTGACCGGAGTTCTCCGTTTTGCCGGCACCCTTTTTCTGGGGATTGGTAATGGGAGGAAAAATCCATGAAGTGTGCCGTGCATTCCGATGTGGACGCAGTGGCGTATTGCCGTAACTGCGGCAAGGCATTGTGTTCGGTGTGCGCGCGCCCGGTCCGCGACGTGATTTATTGCGAGGATTGCCTGGCGGCTCATCTCGGCTTGCAGAGCGCGCTGCCCCCCGCCGCCGGGGCGCCCGCGATATCGCCGGAAGCTTCGGCATTCGCTCCGGGTATTCCGCAACCGTACGCACCGTTGGCGCCGGTCGTTCCGGGAGTTCCAGCGGATGCGACGCTGGGGCGGACCAGCAATCCGAGCATCGCGTTCATGCTGGGATTGGTTCCAGGTCTCGGCGCGGTTTACAACGGCGAATACAATAAAGCGCTGATCCACATCGTGGTATTCGCGGCCATGATTGTCGGACTGAACAGCGACATCGGAGACGGCGGGGATATCGCCCTTTCCTTATTGCTCGCGGGATTTGTTTTTTACATGGCGCTCGACGCCATGCGAACCGCCAAGTCGCGCAGCATCGGTCAGGTGAGTGTCGATCCTCTGGAATCGTGGAGCAAGGAGCGTCCCGTCGGCCCTATTATTCTGATCGGGCTGGGAGCACTGTTTCTGCTGAACAATTTTTCCTGGTTCGCGTTTTATAGAGTGAAGCAATTTTGGCCGTTGATTTTGATCGGCTTGGGTTTGTTGATGTTCCGCAACCGCATGGGAAAGACTTTTTAGGAGTTTCACTGCATGCCTGACAATCCCGATTATCGCTGCAAGTGCCCGCGTTGCACCATTCGCAGCTTGCGCGGTCCCGCGGTGATCATCACCCTCGGCGTTCTTTTTCTGCTGCAAGAAATGCGAGGGGATTTTTTCTCTTTTCATCACACCTGGCCGATTCTCCTGGTGGTGGCCGGCATCGTCAGTCTCGCTTCTTCGCTCGCGCCCATGGACGGCCACGTTGAAACGCCCGTAGGTTCTGTGCCGCCAATGCCCCCGACGCCGCCACAGGGTCCCGTGCCCGGACAGGGCCGGTAACGCGAATGGCCTACAGCCCACGTCACAGCAACGGCCTCTTCAGCGGCTTGGTGTTGCTCATTTTCGGCGTTTTGCTCCTGCTGCATGAATACCGCGGGTTCGAGCTGGGCCGGCTTTTTACCCACTGGTGGCCGCTGCTGATTATTGCCCTGGGGCTGATCAAACTGTACGAGCGTACTGCGGGCGCACGTTATATGGAGCCCGGCGCGGCGCGGATTACCGGCGGAGAGATTTTCGTGGTCGTGGCGGTTCTGGCCATCGTGGGTGTGGTCATTGCCGTTGAAGAGGGAGAAAAACACCTTTCCGACAATTGGGGCATAAACATCGGCAATTCCTACCCATTCGACCTGGACGCCGCCCCGCGCAAAGTGCCCGGTGACGCGCGCATTACCGTTCGCGGAACGCGCGGCGACATCACCGTGCGTCCGGGCGACGCCCCGGAAATTCGCGTCTCGGGAAAAGCCAACATCCACACCTGGAACGAACGGGACGCCGAAAAATTGCGGCAGCCGACCTCGGTGCAAATTACGCAAAACGGTGACGGCTACGAAGTCTTTGCGACCGGGGAAAAAGACGACCGCATCAGCGTGGACATGGATGTCACGGTGCCGCCGCAGGCCGGCGTCACCATTCGCAACGTTAAGGGTGACGTCAGCGTTTCCGATCTGACTCAGCCCGTGACCATCGACAACGGCAGCGGAGATGTCGACGTCCGCGACAACGGCGACGACGTAAACATCGACTCCCGTAAGGGAGACATCCGCGTTTCTGACACCAAAGGAAACGTCAAGCTCGAAGGCCACGGCGGACAAGTCGACGTGCTCGGTGCCACCGGGGGCCTGACGATGAACGGAGAATTCTACGGTCCTATTCGCGCGGAGAAAATCGCCAAAGGCGTGCGTTTTATTTCGCAACGCACCGATTTGACATTGACGCAGCTTGCCGGGCACATGGAATTCGGCTCGGGCAACCTCGAAATCGCCGATGCTCCGGGAAATTTGACGCTGCGTACCAACAAATTCGATATCGACATCGAGAACGCCGGCGGAAAAGTGGAAGTGACGAATCGCGGCGCCAGCGTGGACGTGCGTTTTTCTTCCCCGCCCAAGGAGGATGTGCAGATCACCAATTCCGACTCCACGATTTCCCTGAGCCTGCCGGAGTCTTCCAGCTTTGAAATCGTGGCCGATTGCCGCTCCTGCGACATCAGCTCCGATTTTGAGAGCGCCTCTCTGGCGCAAACCTCAGAGTCCGGCAACGCTCATCTCCAGGGCAAATACGGCACCGGCCGGGGACCAAAAATCGTCCTGAAGACCAGCTACGGCTCGATCTCCCTGCACAAAACCAGCACCCCGGAACCCACGCCAGCGCCCAAGCCCGCGCCCCCGAGACCTCCCGCCGCAAAGCCAAAACCCGCCCCGGCTCCCGGACCCCCGTCCGGCTCGCAGACCTAAAATCACGCAGGCGGTGTGTTGTTTGCGATGATCGCCTGTCGGGGCCTTGCGCCCACTGGATGCATTTTCCGATAGTGCGACAACAGACGTTTGCGATGGTGTCGCAAATTGCGGCCCGTGCGTTCGACCGGGTACGGCGTGGCGTCGCCCAGCAAACCTTGCCACAGAAGCAGGTTATATTTCCCCGCGTCGATCTTGTCTTCTGCGGAAAAATCGAATCCCTTGGTTTTTTCCGCCCACCACGCGGCGTCGTGCGACGGCTGGGGGTATGTTTCTGCGCTTGAATCGTAAGATCGTGCACGGCTCGCAGAAGCTGTGCCCAGCGGCAAGTGTGAACGCTTTAGAACCTCCGGCACAATGGCATCGAACGTCCAGCTCTGCGGCGTGTTGGTGAAGACCTCGGCCATTGGCGCGGCCTCCGCGTCGTTCAATCCCAAATGCTCCATCCCCAAAATCTCCACGATGGTACTGATCATGCTCACCGTCGTATATTTTTGGGAAATTACCGCGCCGCGCTTTACACAAGCTCCGGCCACGAACGCGATGCTACGATGCGCGTCAACGTGGTCCGGCCCGTCTTGCGCGTCGTCTTCGACCACAAAAATCACCGTGTTGTCTTTGTACCGCTGGCTTTTCGAGATGGCTTCCACGATGCGGCCCACTGCATAGTCATTGTCGGCGGTCTGTAATTCGGGAGTGCTAACGCCGAATTTTCCGGGATCATCAAAGCTACCGGTGTGGTCCTCCATCACGCGCAGCAGTGTCAGATTCGGCAGACTACCATCCGCTTCAAACTGCCGGAACTCCCGCAGCCATTCATTGGTACGGTAAAAATCCGGAAACGCGGTGTCAAAGCTGCGGAAATACGGATCGGTGACTGGTTGCAAGGGAGCTTGCGCGGCATAAGCCACCTGGGTGCCAGATGCGTGCGGATCGGTAAGCAAGGGAATTTGCCACCGGCCCGCCCCAGGCTGGTAACGGGCCAGGTCAATGAAGAAACCGTAGTTGCGCACCGTTAGCCCCGCGCGCAAGGCCGAATCCCAGATATATCCGGCTCCGACCTCCTCGTCCGGCCCATCCACTTCCGCCACATTATTGGTCCCCGGCAGGAGATTTTCATCGTCGGGCATCTGCGGATTGGCCGCTCGCCTCTGCGCCAGGGTGGCCAGTCCGACGTTTACATCGCGGTTGGTGCCCTCATAATCGTACGAGAGTCCCCGCCCGGCGTAATTGACCGGCTCGGTTTTTTCCACGGTGTCCGACGTACGCGCCGCGGTCGACCAGTTCCAGCCGTCCCCGGAAGTTTCGCCGCTGTCGTAGAAATTATCCAGGTCCACAAATTTCTCCGCCAGCGCGTGCTGGTTCGGGGTAACGGGTTGTGGGTACAAGGTTAGCGTGGGGTCCCCGTTCCCCTTGCTTAGATCACCGAGGATCTGGTCGTAGGTGCGGTTTTCCTTCACGATGTAAATCACATGCTGAATGTTCTTGCGGATTCTAGCAACGGACTCCTCGGCAGCTTCGTTTTCCTTGGCCCGATCGTAGCGATTGTTGTGCGCGGCTATTTTCGTGAGCCGCGCCAGCTCGCCGCGCGACGGCACAGGCAGCGTCAAAAATCCCGCCTTTGTCAATTGCCAGACATACTGATTCGCCGCGCTGCATGTGGAGTTCGAGCCCACGCCGCCATCCTGGGGGCGTCCGGCGACATTACGGCAGGCTTCTCGATTGGGTCCCGCATTGCTCTTGCCGTTGACAACATAAAGGTTTTTGCCATCTGCCGAGACGCTCACGGAGTTGGGGTACCACCCGGTCGGAATCAATCCCAGTAGTTGGCTGGCGTTGCCGTTCTTGCCGTCTTCGAGCGCAATCACCCCCAAATCATTCGCGCCCCCGTTGGTGACGAACAGGGTTCGCTCGTCGCTCGAGAGCGCCAGACTGTTTGGCGTCGCCCCCTTGAAACGCCCGCGATTCTCCAACATTCTCGCCGGCGCAACAGTCGGGATCTCTTCTAGAATCTGATGCGATTGGGTATCAATCGCAGCCACGCGGTCGGCGCTGCCCTCAGCGACAAAAAGCCGTGTCCGTGCTTGGTTAAGAATTACGCGAATGGGCTGGCCCTTCAGGGCTATGCGGTCGGTCACATGCGGGTTCTGTCCGGAAATATCCACGACCACAATTTCACGATCCCGCTCGCTGGCAATAAATGCAGTGTCATTTCCGGAAATTGCCACGCAAAAAGGAAATTCACCGCCCGCGCGCCCGTTGCCGGGGCGAAGATCCAACGCGGCGACTTTCTTCCGCAGTGCAATATCCACGATGCTGATAGAGTCCTGTTCGTAGTTGGCGACCAGCAACCGCTTTCCGTCGGCGGTCACTGCCACACCAGCGGCGGCGGCACTGATCCCGAACACACTCTTCCCGTTACCCAGTGCGATTGGACTCCTCGCGTCCTCGCTCCAGCCCCTGACGCCGGCTACGAACACATGCACGTTGTCGTCCGGCCCGCCGGAAACGTAGAATTCTTTTCCATCCGGATGAAACGCCAGTCCGTCGAAGGCGTTGGGGATTTCCAGAGTCTGTCTTTTGACCGGCTGGCCGGAAGAAAGGTCGTAGACAAACACATACTCGACGGACTCGGCTGGATTTTTCTTGCCCGCTTGCGGTCCGCGCGTAAAATTCTGGCTGTTATAACCGCTAGTTAGGATGAGCAGGGTCTTTCCGTCGGGACTGATTTCCGTGGTCGTCGCCTGGCCGGCCGTGAATTGCGGATCGAACGGCAGATCCGGATTGAGCGCTACAAACCGTGCTCCCTTCGCCGCGCTGGGCGTGATGTGCACACCTGTCGGGATGAATTCCGCCTTCCGGTCATCGTCGTCGTCGAACGGCCGTGGGGATTTGCCGGCCGCACAACACGAGACAGTTCCCAGTGCGCAGAACGCAACGCTAACACGCCAAGCCCGCATGTCACCCCCTCCACGTTCGCAAAGCGTCGCGCCCCATTTTCAGACATTCCCTCGCCGCATTAATTTTGCGAGAGCAATTCAGCGCCGGGCCAGACGGTCCAGCTCTTCGTAAAAGGTGGGAAAGGAAACGCCGGCGCAATCCGCGTCGCGGATGACGGTCTTCCCTTCCGCGGCCAGGCCGGCCACGGCAAAGGCCATGGCGATGCGGTGATCGCCGTGCGGTTCGATTTCCGCGCCGTGCAGCTTTCCCGCTTTGCGTCCTTCGACTCGCAAGCCATCCGGACGTTCTTCGACTTGGGCGCCCATGCGGCGCAGGTTTTCCGCTAGGGCCGCGATGCGGTCGCTTTCTTTCACGCGCAACTCCGCAGCATCGCGAAACTCGATGCCCTCCTCGGTGTATGGTCCCAGCGCCGCGAGCATCGGCAACTCGTCTATCAGCAGGGGGATCTGCTCACCTTCGATAATTCCGCCTTTCAGTAGCGCACCTTTGATAGCCAGGTCGCCGACAACTTCGCCGTGCGAAGTGCGCAACGACGGCGTCTTAAGCGACGCGCCCATGGCCAGGAAAACATCGAGTATCGCTGTGCGCGTGGGATTTAGTCCCACGTTATGGATGAGCAAGCTGGACTCCGGGAACAGCGAGGCCGCCGCAATAAAAAAGACCGCCGAGGATAAATCTCCCGGAACGTCGAGGGCGCGCCCGGTCAGCTTGGCGTGCCCGTTCGCTCCTTTAAGACCGTGCACCGTGGTGGTCAACCCGTGATGCTCGATTTGCGCGCCGAACTCTTCGAGCGCCAGCTCGGTGTGATCCCGGGTGCGCGCGGGTTCGACGACTTTCGTGACGCCTTCGGCAAAAAGCCCGGCCAGCAGTATCGCTGACTTCACCTGCGCGCTGGCCATGGGTGTTTCGTAAGTGATGGCCCGCAGCATTCCAGCGCGGATTTCGAGCGGTGCAAACTGCTCCTCGCGCGCTGTGATCTCCGCCCCCATCAGCCGCAGCGGCGTGACGACGCGTTTCATCGGACGCTTCTGCAACGAAGCATCGCCGGTCAGGGTCGATGGGAAACTTTGGCCCGAGAGGATACCAGTCAGGAGGCGCATGGTGGTGCCGGAATTCCCTGCGTCCAGCGCCTTGCGGGATTGCTTTAGACCATGCGGTCCGTGGCCGGTGACCCGTACCACGTCCCGGTCGATTTTTACTTCCGCGCCAAGGGCGCGCATGCAGGCCAGCGTGCTGTGGCAGTCGGCCGCCGCGGAAAAGTGTCGTAGTTCGCTGGTGCCTTCGGCGATGCCCGCAAGCATACCGTAGCGATGCGAGATGGATTTGTCGCCGGGAAGTTCGATCCCGCCGCTGAGCGATTTGGCCGGAAGAATAGTCTGTTTTTTCACGCCGCAATTTTAGCACGCCCGATCCGTGAAGGGCCCTGCCGCACGGCGCATGGATGGGCGCGACTGGCCAACCGGACAGTTTTCGCGCAGACACCTCCTTGGGAATCGCAGGAAACTTCGCCAGGGTGTGCCGCGTATTATGAGGTGAGGAGATTGTTATGTCAGCTCGTAGCACCACCGTTCATTTGCTCACCAAGGCGGCCATAGCCTTCGCCGCGCTGTTTCTGGTGAGCGTGCTTTTGGCGGCCATGCCGGGTCATCGTGCACCGATTGTGCCCTCGGCGCAGAACGAAACGCCGCCTGGCAGCGCTCCGGCGACGGCGCCGCAACAGGGCGCCAATCATTCCACCATGGCGGGAATGAAGATGGACGGGGACGAAAAAGCCAGTGAAGGCGCGGCCGTCGAAGACATGAGCGGTATGCATCACAACATGCACAGCCTGCACATGTACATGACCACCGTGCGTCCGCAGGCAGCCGGCGATGCCGAGCGCGCCAACCAGATCGTCAAGGAACTGCGCGCGGGCATCGATAAATACAAGGACTATCACATGGCCTTGAGCGACGGCTACAAAATCTTCCTGCCAAACATTCCGCAGCCGGAATATCACTTCACGAGCCGTAAGAACGGGTTCCTCGAAGCTTTCTCTTTCGATGCCTCCCGGCCGACTTCCCTGCTGTATAAAAAGACCGCGACGGGCTATGAACTGGTCGGTGCGATGTACACCATGCCCAGGCGGGCAAGCGAAGAGCAACTGAACGAACGGGTGCCGCTCAGCGTCGCCACGTGGCATCTGCACACCAATCTGTGCGCGCCGCCGCTGTGGAAGATCGCCTCAGCGGACTGGACGAAATTTGGTTTGCAGGGATCGATCGCTACACAGGAGGCCTGCGACGCGGCCGGTGGGCGGTTTCACCCGGTTGTACTAGGCTGGATGACGCACGTCTACCCGTACGAGGATTCGTTCGACAAGATGTTCGCAATGCACATGGACTAGAGCGCCAGTGACGCGGGCCGCTTCCGGGCCCGGCGGTTTCTTCCGCGCGCCAGGAATGCAGCCAGGGCGACCAAGGCTGCCGCCCCGAGGCGCGTCCCCGCGATCCCTATAAACGGCGGAATCCGCGCCTTGCTTTAAAACTCATTCAAACTGTTTGCGAAATTCCGCAAATTGCTGTCTCAAGGCTCGAAGTTCTTCTCGTAAGGCAACGACTTCCTCCGCCAGTTTGTTGATCTCTTCGGTTCCAGGACTCTTCGGCGCGCTCTGCGGAACGCTCACGAGTTCCTGCGCCCCTGCGCTGGCAACCTGCACGTCCCCGCTGAGCAAGTGCGCGTAGCGCGCCTCCTTCATCCCCGGCTGGCGCGGCAACAATTTCACCAGCGGCGGCTCACGGCGCATCAGCCGCTGCAGGGTGGTCTGCACTTCGCTTAAATCCTCAAAGGGATGCATGCGTTCGGCGCGGCTGCGCAGTTCGCCGGGAGTTTGCGGGCCGCGCAAAAGCAGTTCGCAGACGATCGCCGTTTCCATGCGATCGAAATTGAATGTTTCGCCCAGGCGATGCTCGAATTTGGCCACGCGGCCATCACTGGCAGCGGAGCGCGCCAAGAGCTGATCGCTCAATCCGCGAAGCGCTTGCCGCGCCGCGTCTTCATCGAGATGCACAAGCGGATCACGGTTGGACTTTTGATTGCACGCATTGATGAGCGCGTTCAGTGACAGCGGGTAATACTCGGGCGTGGTGATCTCTTTTTCGATCAGCGCGCCAAGCACGCGAGCCTCGTTGTCCGTAAGCTTGAAGTCCACGAATCGAATATACAGGATGCCCGCACGCGCCGCGAAATCACATCTCCACTACGACGCGGAACTGCGCGTGGCCGCTGGTCATGCGCTCGTAAGCTTCGTTCACTTTGGCAAACGGGAACTTCTCAATCATCGGCCGCACGCCGGTAAGCATCGCCACGCGCAAGCCATCTTCTGAATCCGTCGAGATCCCCGAATACCATCCCCGGACGCCGGCGCTGCGGGCAATCATCAGACCCGGCACAACCTCGACCGGATCCGGCGGGGCGCCAACGATAAGCATCTGTCCGTTCGGCCCCAGCCCCGCCACCAATTCCGACATCGATTTCGAACTCGTCGCCGTTGCCACGATCACCTTCGCGCCGCCCATCTTCTGCAGTTCCGCGGCAGCGTCGGTGGCCTTGCTGTCGATGTACGCGGTGGCGCCTAGTTTCTTCGCCAGCTCGGCGTTTTCCGGACCGCGGCCGATGGCCACGGTGTGATACGCAAATTTCGCGGCAAACTGCACGCCCAAATGGCCCAGCCCGCCGATTCCCTGTATGGCGACAAGGTCTCCCGGCAACGCGCCACTGTGGCGCAGGGCATTGAAGGTGGTGACACCGGCACACATGAGCGGACCAGCTTCTGCAAAACCGAGACCTTCGGGCAGGGCCGCCACGCCCTCCTGCGGGGCCACCATATACTCAGCGTACCCGCCATCAAAACTGATGCCGGTAATCTTCGGGCTCGCGCAGGTGGCAAAATCGCCGCGCCGGCAGGACAGGCACGTACCATCTTGCCCTCCGTGCCAGCCCACTCCTACGCGCTGGCCCTTCTTCCACGTCGTGACGCCTGCGCCTACCTCATCGATCACGCCGGCGACTTCATGCCCGGGCACGCGGGGATAGGTGATCCACGGAAACAGCCCGTCTTTGGTAATGTGGTCGCTGAAGCAAATGCCGCAAACGTGCACCTTGATGCGCACAGTTCCCGGCCCCGGCTGCGGAATCTCGCGCTCGACAATCTCAAAGTCCCCGTGCGGCTTGGATACCTGCGCTACTTTCATTTTGGCCATAACGCTTCTCTCCGGAAAGGCCGGACCTCGAACCTAGGCCCCGGCACGATTCGCGATGCAAGAGCTTGGATGCGGAATGCGCGGGTTGGTCTCAGGATATCTTCGTGCGCCAACGGGGCGGCCGTCACCCAGCGA
>JBEKSZ010000046.1:0-30176 GCA_049516615.1 Candidatus Acidiferrum sp.
CTCTCAGCCACATTACGAACACCACACCCGGCGAGCTCGGTTGGGAATTCTGGGTTCGCATAACCTCGTTCGTTGCGATTCCTCTGTTAAGCCTTCTCTCCGCTCAATTTCCCCAAATCGGCAGCTTTCTGTTTTCCTGGGCCCAGCCCGCGCTCAACACATTCAAGTGACGCACGGGCCGGTTACCCCCCTTCTACTTAGCGGCGATGGCTTACTCACTCCGCGTAACGCAGTTGGCCCCCATTCGTCCGCAGCACGAGCGCTGTTTAACTCAGCAAGGCATCGCGACTCATTGCGAACTCGGGCCCGGGAATTCGGTGATCTTGATAGCCAACACGCTGGATTTATCTCGCGGCGGGCAGGTTCAAGTGAAAAGTCGCGCCGCGCCCCGGGGAGGCGACCGCCCACAAGCGCCCGCTGTGCGACTCGATGATGGACCGGCTGATGCGCAGCCCCATGCCCGTGCCGTGGGGTTTGGTGGTGAAGAAGGCATCGAAAATCTGTTCCGCGCATTGCGCCGGAAGCCCTATTCCGGTGTCACTGACGGAAACAAGAATCGGCTGGTTTTCAGCTCGCTGCGACTTGATGACCATCTCTCGTTGGCCATCGACGTCCTTCATCGCTTCGATGCTGTTGACGATCAGGTTCATGGCCACCTGCTGCAATTGCACGCGATCTCCGACGATCTGAGGCAGATCGGCTGCCAGTTCCGTCCGGACCGATATGTTGTATCGCACGGCCTCGCCGCGCAGGAGCGCGGCGGTTTCTCGAATGATCTCGTTGATGTCAAAAACCTCCCGATTCTGGGCCCCCTTCTCGAATTGGAAGCGGATCCTGCCGATAATTTCAGCAGCACGTTGCACATCTCTTGCAATTCTGGTGGCAGCCTTGCGCAGAACATCGAGATCAGGTTCGTCCCGCTCGAGCAATCGCAGCGAGACGTTGGCGTTGGTCATAGCACCGCTGATCGGTTGACTGAGTTCATGAGCCAGGGATGCCGTCAACTCCCCCATGGTGGTCACCCGGTGGATGCGTGCGAGATCGTCCTGGGCCTCGCGTAACGCCTCTTCGGTACGTTTTTGGTCGTCGATGTCGGTCGTCGTGCCGACGAATTTGAGAACTTTTCCTTCTGCGTCGCGCAAGACCACGGCTTGATTGAGATGCCAGCGGTAGGCTCCGTCCTCGGCGCGGCGAGACCGGGTTTCCATGGCAAAACCCTGTCCTGAGCGTACTCCACCCCAAAAGCTCCGCGACGCGGCTTCGCGATCCTCGGGGTGAACCGCGGTCATCCAGGCCTCCGGATGCGACCGCACGAATTCCAGGCTCTGCCCGGAGTACTCAAGCCAAACCTGATTCACAAAATCGGGGGTCCCATCCGGCTTGAGCGTCCAGGCGGAAACCGGAAGATGCTGCAGCAGCCCAACCTCAAGTCGCAGCTCTTGGTTGGTTTCAGCCAGCTCCCGGGTTCGCTCCGCAACCCTGCGGTCGAGCTCCCTGGCAACTCGCGTCCGTTCGCAGAGGAGCAGGGCATGTTGCAGCGCGACGGCGGTTTGATTTGCGGCGCCGCCAAGAACCAGCCTCTCGGTCTGTTCTGGAAAGCCCAGTCTCTCTGACCCCGCGACCATCACGCCGAGCTCGCCCGCTACGCCCACTCGCATGGAGCAAAGCGAAACGTCCCGGCTTGCGATTCTGCGCCGCGAAGGCCGATCGGTGTGGCCTTCACCCAGCCAACGATCAAGAGACTGCGCAATCTCGTCCGTCCTGTGCGACGGACCGGCCCGCAGCAGCTCGATCGGCTTCTCGCCGGCTTCCCCCACGACTCGCATATAGAAAAAGTCGAGCTCGAGCATTCCCATGAGCGAGTCCATGAGGCTGGATAGAATTTCAACCGGTTTGCGACCTCGCCATGCACCAGGGAGCGCCAGCACGCCCACGAGATGCATCATGCAGCGCTCTAGGCGCTCGCTTTGGGGCGCGGAAGCGCTCGGGTGATCGACTCGCTCAGGAAGGACCAGGTTCTCGTTCTCAAACTGCAGCGGTGCCAGCATTAAATCGCGCCTCTAAACTCGCTGGGAGTTACCCCAACGATCTTCCGAAACACCTTCGTGAAATGCTCCTGGGTACGAAAGCCAGCTCGTTTGCTGACCTCGGCGATACTGAGCTCGTTATCCTTGAGGTGCAGCTTCGCGCTCTCGATCCTGGCCCGCAGAACATACTGATGCGGGGTCAGGCCGGTCGCTCTCGTAAACAAAAGCACAAAATGATTCGGCGACACGCCGGCAATCAGGGCCATGGCCGCCAGGCTAATGTTTGCGCCAGTGTTCGCGTGGATGTAGTCAATGACTCTGGCTATGCCTCTCTTGGCAATATGCGCATCCTTTCTCTTGGCAGATTCGCCCCGGTGGGGAGAAGATACTGCGAGAATATTGGTCAAATGTTCCGGTTTTGGTCAGTTCTTCCGAATAAATGGTCTAAAAAACCGGAGAGCGGGCCAACGGCGATACAATTGTGGTATAGGGTGTCCTGTTTGGCCGGGGGTAAAGCGATGGATATCTCTGGAGTTCTTCCTGTCAAGGCAGTTGAGGTGATGCGCAATGGGTGCGCGGTCTGTCCCATCCCTGCGGTGTCTTCCCTAAACAGTAAACGGGCCGGGTGGGATGGCATCGCCCTGGAATCGTTCAGCGATGTGCCGGGCGTCTCGATTCCGGATCATGATCATCCGACTCATTTCTTGAACCTTCTTACTCATGGAAATATCAAGGCGCAGTGGACCACGGAGGGCAAGAGCCGCAGCGCGGACAATGGCCCAGGGACCATCTACGTGCTGCCCGCGGGAACCCGCGATCGTCTTACCTGGTCCGGCCCGACCACGCGTATCATCCTCGTCATGGAACCGCGCTTCCTCGCGCGTTCGCTTGAGGGCACCGCGCACCTGAAGGATGTCGAACTTACCACCCACTGGAATCTTCGTGACCGCCACATCCAATCGTTGATGCTCGCTCTGCATGCCGACCTCGAAGACGGCTCGCCGGCCGGTCCGCTCTACGGCGAATCTCTCGGCCTGGCCCTCGGCACCTATCTGGTTCGCCGTTATTCGTCCCGTAATTGCGCCAAGCCGGAGTACCGCGGCATCATGCCTACGATGCGCCTCAACCGGACTCTGGAGTTTATTAACCAGAACCTGACACGGGATCTTCGCCTGTGGGAGCTCGCGCAGGTCGCGGGCATGAGTCCCAACTACTTCTGCGAGCTGTTCAAGGCCAGCACAGGCCTGCCCCCTTACAAATACGTCCTGAGGTGCAGAATTGAACGCGCCAAGCAGTATCTGCGCGATCCGAAGATGACCTCGGCCTGCGCGGGAACCGCGGTCGGCTTCGCCGATCAAAGTCATTTCACGAAGGTCTTCCGTCGCATCGTGGGCGTCACGCCCATGAGCTTCCGCGGCAGGATGAGCCGCGGGCACAGCCCAGCCTGACGAACTCTCTCCTGCATTCTGGAGAAACGCTGAATCAGCGCGATGCCAGGCGATTGACAGGAAACCATATTTCTGCAATTATGGAAATATGAGCTCTGCGGCATCGAAGAAATCCGCTGAACAGGTCGTCCGGTACGCGGATATGTTCTCGGCCATGGGAACCGAGGCCCGCCTGCGCATCATGCAGCTGCTCCTTGCCGCGCATCCGGGCGGCCTGGTGGTCGGCGAAATTCAGCAGGAACTCGACATTCCCAATTCCACCCTCTCCCACCATCTCGACAAACTGAAGGCCGAGGGTCTCGTGCGCGTACGCCGCGAGAGCACCTTCCTGCACTGCACCGCCAACACCGAGGCGCTCGAGGAGCTTTTGCGATTTCTTTATGCCGAATGCTGCACGCGCAACAAGGCGCTCGAGCCCCAAGCGATTGTGCAGTTATGCAAATAGGAGGAAGCGTGAGCACCGAAAACATCAAGGAAGTTGTGAAGGAAAAATACGGCGAAGCGGCTTTGCGTGTCGGGCAGGGCGGCAGCGCCTGTTCTGGCGGCTCTGCTCTCGCGCCCGGCGGTTGTTGTGATCCCATCAGCTCAAATCTTTACGATGCGTCAGAAGCCGGCGAGCTTCCTCGGGAAGCCATGCTGGCTTCCCTTGGATGCGGCAATCCCACGGCCCTTGCGAAACTCAATCCGGGAGAGATCGTTCTCGACCTGGGCTCGGGCGGGGGGATCGATGTGTTGCTTTCCGCCCGGCGCGTGGGTCCGACCGGCAAGGCCTACGGCCTGGACATGACCGATGAAATGCTGGCGCTCGCCAGCGAGAACAAGCGCAAGTCGGGTCTGAGCAACGTGGAGTTCCTCAAAGGAGAAATCGAACACATCCCCCTGCCCGACAATGCCGTCGATGTGATCATCTCCAACTGTGTCATCAATCTCTCCGCCGACAAGGACCGTGTGTTCGCCGAAGCATTCCGCGTACTCAAACCCGGTGGACGCTTTGCCGTCTCCGATGTCGTTACCAGGGGCCAAGTGCCCGTCGAGATTCGCAAAAGCGTGCTGGCATGGGTCGGGTGCGTCGCGGGCGCGCTCGAGCAGGAAGACTATCGGCGAAGGCTCGAAGCAGCCGGATTCGAGAGGGTGGAGCTCGAGCCGACGCGCGTTTATCGCGTTGCCGACGCGCGCGAGTTCTTGTCCGGCCAGGGCATCGATGTGGACGCCATCGCGTCCGAGGTGGACGGGAATTTCCTGAGCGCTTTTGTGCGCGCGAGCAAGCCCGCGTAATCCTGCTCCGGCCCCCGCTTGTCGGCAACCGAGGAAGCGAAATGGAAGGACACTACAACGTCTTATTCCTCTGCACGGGAAACTCGGCCCGCTCGATCATGGCCGAGGCCATCATGAATCAAAAGGGCCAGCCCAACCTGAATGCCTACAGCGCAGGAAGCTGTCCGACCGGCAAGGTCCGGGCGGAGGCTCTCAAGCAGCTTGAGGCTGCTTGCATCCCCACGGCAGGTTTGCGAAGCAAGAGCTGGGATGAATTTGCCAAGGCCGGGGCACCGAGGCTCGACTTTGTCTTCGCGGTCTGCGACAACGCGGCGAAGGAGGTATGCCCCATTTGGCCCGGCCATCCGATGACGGCGCATTGGGGTGTTCCCGACCCTGCCGGGGTTACCGGCTGTCCCGAGCAAATCGAAAGAGCATTCCGTGACGCGTTCTTCATGCTCGACCGGAGAATCAGTCTGTTTCTCAATCTTTCCCTGCAATCCCTCGACAAGCTGGCCATCAAAAAAGAAATCGACGCAATCGGCCAGCGATGACGCCAGGGCCCTCGTGCCGGCTGGCGGGAAGCGTCGCCAGCGCGCTGCTCGCGGGCCGGATCGCACCGGGTCTGCGCTCGATGGTGAAGAACTCTTCCACACAAACGGAATGGCATCACCACAAGAGTTTGAGGCCCAGCTGCACTTGGCGTGAACTCGTGGCCGTCGAGGTAATCACTCCGGCCGTCGGCGACGGCCCACCGGTCGCGGCTGCGTAGACCACCGGATTCGGCGTATTAAAATTCGTGTGATTGAATAGGTTGAAAATGTCGGCGCGGAATTGCAGGTTCAGACGTTCCGAAAGCGAGAATTTCTTCGCCGCCGACACGTCGGTTTCCACCAGCGACGGGCCCTGCAAGGTGTTTCGTCCGACATTGCCGTACGTTCCAGGCAGCGGTTGCACGAAAGCGTTGGGATTGAAGTATTGATTCGGCCCGCCTTCGATGACCGCCCCGCTGAAGCCTGGATTGATCGACGGCCGCACCGGATTGCGCGTGTCCCCGTCGTTTGACGGGTTATAGGAAAGCTGCGGAGTGAAGGGCAGGCCCGACTGCCATGTTTCGATAACGCTGAGCTGCCAGCTTTTGAGGATCCGCGCCAGCCATGGGCTAGCCCCCGAGTCTTGAGCTCTGCCAGAAGGGAGTTCGTAGGTAGCGTTGAGGACTCCAGAATGGCGCACATCGAATGAGGCCCGGCCATAGTCCGCCGCAGGATCCAAAGGATTGGCCACAAACGCCGGAGAATTGGTGGCCACGCTGGTGTTCATATTGTCGCCGTCGTCCAGCGCTTTGGAGAAAGTGTAGACGCCTCGGAAGCGCAGCCCGTGCGCGAAATGGTGATTTACGTCCACCTCCAGAGCTTGATACGAACTGACCCCTTCGGAAAACCATTGTGTGGTGTTCAAAACGGCGTTGTTTTGCAGCGCGGCGCCGCTCGGGTAGTACAGAATTCCCCCGGGATAGCCTGCCGGGCAGGGCGCCGCCGGGCAGATCGTCGGAGTGGGGAGATTGGCGTCGACCGAGAGCAACTCATGGTATCCATGGGATCCGATGTAGCCCACGCTGAGGGAAGTGTTCAGAGCGATCTGCTGTTCGACTTTGAGGGACCAGGATTCCACGGTGGGGGTAAGCAAGTTTGGCTGCACGCCGCTTGGAATAATCTTTGCCCCGCTGTAGACCGCATCCGGCGCGATACTTGAGAAAGCGATATTTTTTACCGCATAGACGTCGTTGAACGGAGCATTCTGATCGAGCCGGTAACTCAAGTTATCGAGCAGCGCATAATATTCCCCGAAACCTCCCTGCAAGACAGTTTTCTTCGAGGCCCACGGCGACCAGGCAAATCCCACGCGAGGCTCGGGAAGAAACTTGGCATTATTTTTTGCCAAAGCGGAATTCCCGACCGCTGGCTGGGTGACGATTACCCCGTTTGCGTCGAAAAGATAATTGGAAGCCCGCCCGTTGGCTTCATTCCAGCCGTTGCTGGACTCTGCGCGAAGGCCGATGCGCAATTCAAGCGACGGCTTCAGGCGCACGGCATCTTCGAGATAGAACGCGCCTTCCAGGGAGCGCCAGCCGAGGGGAGTGTAGCTCGGGGCATACGTATAGGTGCTCACTTTGCCCTCTAAGAAACTCTCTAAATTGGTAAAGGAAGCCTGGCCGTACTGGTCCTGAAGGAGTGTGTCATTGGCCTCGATACGCTCGAGCCACGCGCCAAAAGTCAGCAAATGTTTGCCGCGGGTGAGCGTGACCTGCTCGGTGAGAGTGAACAGATTGCGCGCCGCGACCAAGTTGCTGCCAGCGTTGGTGCCGCCGTTGGTGATCTCGGAGGCCCCGTTGAGGGTTGTGCCGCCGCCCACAACCAGCGCGCCCACGGGCTGGTCCGAATGAATCCAGCCGGGCAGTTCCACGGTGGTTCCGCTATTGAAGTAAAATCCGCCGCGCGAAAAACCAAATGTGACCCGATTGACAAGCTGGGGAGAGAACACGTGGGTTTCGCTCAAACTCGCCACCTGCTCGCGCAAAAAAATGTCTGCGAAGCTAATTGGATTGCTTGTCGGGGAATGCGCGTCGCTGTCATCAACCGTATAAACGGCCACCAAGGTGTCTGTCGTCGAAAGAGTTTGATCGAGACGAACCGTGCCAAAATCTTCTCGGATATGCTGCAAGGGGTTGCTGAAGGCCTCGGCGATGCCGCTGGCAGTTCCCGTCGAAGAGAGAAGCTCGGGCCCATTGGCCAGGGGCCAGAGGGCGAGAAGCGGCTGGACACTGGCCACGGCGCTCGCTCGGGAAGCCTGGTCCGGCACGAGGGTAAGGTCGCTGACCCCCAACCCTTGCCGGAAGCCTTCGTAGTTCGCGAAAAGGAAGGTCTTGTCCTTGACCAGCGGACCGCCAAGCGAAATTCCGAACACATTGCGCGCGAAATGCGGTATGTCGCCATGATCGAAGAAGTTGCGAGCATCGAGGGCGCTGTTGCGCAGGAACTCGTAGGCCGAGCCGTGAAGCTGGTTGCTTCCGTTGGCGGTAACAATGTTGATTTGCGCGCCGGGGCGTTTGCCATATTCCGCACCGTAGGTATCCTTTAGCACCGCAAATTCGCGCACGGCATCCACGCCGAGGAGTTGACCGCTGGTCCCTCCGGGAGTGTTGTTAATCTCCGAGGCCCCGGTAAATTCGACGCCGTTTAACAGGAAGAGATTCTCCTGCGGACGACGGCCTGAAACCGCGAACATGTTAGCGACTACGGAGTTCGATGTTCCGATGCCCCCGGAACGCTGCGAAGTGTAGTTTATGATTCCCGGGTTCAAGGTGAGTAGTTGGTCGTAACTGCGCCCATTGAGGGGCAAATCCTTGACTTCGCGTTCACCAACCAGGCCGGAGTCGTCTCCCGTCGTGATTTGCACCACGCTCGCGGCGGCGGGAACCTCTACCGTTTGGTGCACCTCCCCGACGCGCAACTGGAAGTCGACCTCTTCTCTCTGACCAACAACCAGGTTGAGCGAAGATCGGCGCTCGGCCTGAAAGCCGGCCTTGGCGGCCTCTATTTCGTAGTGACCCACGGGCAGAGCGGCTGCGCTGTATCGTCCAGAGGCGTCGGTCAGCAGTACGCGTTCGGTTCCGGTTTCAAGGTTTTTGACCACCACGGTTGCGCCCGCCACACCCGCATTCGTGGCGTCATTCACCGTGCCCCACAGAGATGAATCGCCTTGCGCGCGGAGCGAGGCGGCGAGCAGGCTGCCAGCGAGGAATGCGGCTAGCACGACGCCGATTCTTGCTGAGTAAGTTCCAAGCTTTTTTAGAGAGACCATTGCTATGCTCCAATTTTGTAGTTTTGTGTTCCATGCGCCATCGAAGGCGCATGGACTGCGTTTTATTCTTGCTAAGAAACTCAGGGGCGTGCCGGCGAGCGAGCGGAAAGTCAGACCGGGGTCAACAACAACAGGGGTCGGGCGTGCGGGGAAGCCCGGCAGCCGGGGGCAGCACTCGGACGTTTATAGACGCAGGAAAGTTCACGGCCGCGCGGCTCCGGCCGGAGTATCGCCTGCGCTTCGACCGTAAAAACGCACTTCGACACTCGGATGCTTGGCGCCGAGAGCATGTGTTCCGGACCACACCAGTTGCAGTCCCGCGAAGAGCGCCACGGTGGCGACGATCAACTTCAGGTTGTGCGCCGGAACTTTTCGCGCCAGCAGACAGCCGACGACCACGCCGGGAACACCGCCCAGAAGCAACTGCAGCAAGGTCGCTGTGCTGATGGATCCGAAAGTCCAGTGAGCCGCACTCCCGATGATCGCTAGCACCAGACCGAAGAGGATGTCTGTGCCGACTACCTGCGCTGGTGCCATCTCGGAATAGTTGAGCAAGAGAACGGTACCGAGCGCTCCGGCGCCCGCGGAGGAGAAACCCGATTCAAGGCCAATCGGAAATGCCAGCCAGGGGAGCCAGCGGGAATTCTTTCGCGCAAATCCCCGATTGTGCACGCGCGGGAGAAAGGTAATTGCGGCGGTGAACGCGAGCAAAAGGCCCAGGATGATGACCACCACGGAGCTGTTTCCACGCCGGGCCACGAGACGCAGGGCCATAATCCCGAGCACCAGTCCCGGCACGGCGCCGGTGGTGAGCAAACGGAAGTAACGCGGGTGCACCTGCCGTCCGAACAGGTAGAAAGGCGCTGCGACGAGCCGCAGCACGCCCGCGAAGACAAACGCCGTTCCCACCGCGTCGGGGGCGGGAAGCCCGACGATCAGCAGCAGCGCGGGAACCGTAAAGCTTCCGCCGCCAATGCCGGTCAGACCGACAACCAGCGCTATGCCGAAGCCCAGCAGCAGTTGCATCAGTCCGCCTTCTCGGAAAAGGTGTGGATTCCGCATTCAAGTTTCTTGCCGCTCCAGCGCCCGGAGCGCGGATTGGCGGGGTCGGACGGCAGCGCGGTGCACGGCTCGCATCCGATGCTCGAATAGCCACGGTCGTACTGCGGGAGGTAAGGCAAAGCGTGCTTTCCCGTGTATTCCCAGACCTGCGCCCAGGTCCAGTCCGCCAGCGGACTCACCTTCAGCAAGGTTTTCCCGCTCGGCAGACGGTGATGCTCAACCTTCTGGAGATTTTTTCGCGTGGGCGACTGCTCGCGTCGCAATCCGGTAAACCAGATTCCGAAGGGCTCAAGCGACTCCATGAGGGGCTCGACTTTTCGCAACTGACAGCACCTTGCGGGATCTTGGCGATAGAGAATCCCGAGTTGCGCTTCCTGCTGCGGGACAGTTTGCCGCGGAATGGCGTTGACGAGATTCAGCTTCCAGCGGGTGGCCATCTCGTCGCGGAATTGGTAGGTTTCGGCAAAGTGGTATCCGGTTTCAAGGAACAACACCGGGACTTCGGGCACGTGGCTTCGCAAGAGGTGCAGCACAATCATGTCCTCGGCTTGGAAGCTGCATGTCAGGCACAGCTTCGCGCCCGCGGCCTGCTCGACAACCAGAGCCACCAGCTCTGCGGCGTCAGGGATCGCGAGGTCTTTACGTTCTAGGGTGTCGGACATTTCAGTGGGTGGCTCCTAGAGGCGATGTGCCGGGCGCGACCCGCAAGTACTCCGCACGAGCGAGTATTCGCGCGAGCAGTTCATCGCGGCTCTCCTTTGCCTCGACGCTGGTGAAATCCGTAAAGTCGTCTCCCGCGATATCTGCAAGGACCGCGCGCATCTCGGGCGATACTCGCGCGCCGGGGACCAGTATCAGGAAGGCAGCCGACCAAAGAGAATTCGCAAGGGAGGCCACCGCGGCGGGCGAAGCATGACTCTCAACCGAGAGGAAGGTTTCAAAGCCGCGCTCAAACAGAGCGCGTTCGACCGAGCCTGCGAGCAAGCTCGGGATCAAGAAGACGGCAGGCCGGTGACCATGCCGCGCGATCCGTTCCTCGGGGGTAACCGTTCTCCGTTCGGCGTCGGACCGGGGGCTCGATGGGGGGGCGGAGCCCTCAAGGCCTCGCGACAGATCGCTTCCCATCATTCCCGCGCCAACGGTTGCATTCAAAAGAGGATCAACCAGGATGAAACTCCCGGTCGTGCGGCTGAGCTCGTAGGCATCAAAAAACAGCGGGCTGCTGGTTTCGATTTCCACGCTGCCGATACCGTTCATGGGAAGCTCCGCGAGCGATTCCTCGGTCGGCGTTTCCTCGATCAGCGTATTGATGTTCACGCGGAAATGAACACGGGTGATGACCGCCTTGACTTGCCGCGTCGTGTGTTTCAACAGGTAGGTGTGGCCGGGTCGCATCGGTCGCTCGTTTAACCACACCAGCGCCGCGCTGAAGCACCGGGAAACGGCCGGCGGGGAGCCCGGTGAAACCAGCATATCCCCGCGACTGATGTCGATTTCATCTTCGAGCTTCAGGGTGACGGACTGCCCGAGCACGGCGGACGGAAGCTGCCCGTCAAAGGTAACGATGGACTCTACGCGCGTGGTTTGTCCGGATGGCAGGGCCAGTACGGCATCACCGGGCCGAACGATTCCGCCCGAGACCTGGCCCGCGAAACCGCGAAATCCCGCATCCGGGCGGATGACGTACTGTACCGGGAAGCGAATGGCGGCGATGCTCGAAGCCGGCACGATGGGCACGGTTTCTAGGTGCTCGAGCAACGTTGGTCCGCGATACCACGGCATATTGCGGCTGCGCTCGACAATGTTGTCTCCCGCGAGCGCGCTGACGGGCACACATTCGAGGCGCGAAATCTTCAATTGCTTGGCGAGCGCCCGAAAATCGCGCTGTAAACGCTCGAACACTTCTTCCTGGTAACCGGCCAGATCCATCTTGTTGATGGCCGCGAGAACAGTGGGAATGCCGAGCAGCGAAGCGATATAGGAATGGCGGCGCGTTTGCGGCAGCAGGCCTTTGCTGGCATCCACGAGAACCACCGCGAGGCTGGCCGTGGAAGCTCCGGTGGCCATGTTCCGCGTGTACTGCTCGTGGCCCGGGGTGTCCGCGATGATGAATTTCCGGCGCGCCGTGGCGAAATGGCGATAGGCCACATCGATGGTGATTCCTTGTTCGCGCTCGGCGCGCAAACCATCGGTGAGCAGGGAAAAGTCGATCGCTCCGCCCGAACGATTGACGCGGCTGTTCTTTACCGCCGCCAGTTGGTCTTCGTATACCGCCTTGGCGTCGTGCAGCAGCCTCCCGATCAGCGTGGACTTGCCATCGTCGACGCTGCCTGCAGTTGAAAATCGCAATAGCTCCTTGGCGAGATTCTCCTCGAGAAACTGCTCGAATCCGTTTTTAAGCAAGGGAGCGGAGGACATCAGAAGTAGCCCTCGCGCTTCTTTAGCTCCATCGAGCCTTCCTCGTCGTGATCGATGGCGCGATTTTCGCGTTCCGAGCGGCGGAAGGAGATCATCTCGGCGATAATTTTCGGCAGGGTGTCGGCTGCGGACGGGATGGCCCCGGTGCACGGAACGCAGCCGAGCGAGCGCATCCGGCATTTGACGACTTGCAACTCTTCGCCGGCTTGCAGCTCGGCCCGCGAGTGAATCAGGATGAGCGAGCCGTTGCGCGCCACAACTTCGCGTTCCCGGGCGAAGTACAGGGGAACGATCGGAATGTTCTCGGCATAGATGTACAGCCAAACATCAAGTTCTGTCCAATTCGAGAGCGGGAAGATTCGAATGCTCTCGCTTTTGTCGATGCGCGAGTTAAACAAGTTCCAAAGTTCGGGGCGCTGGTTCTTCGGATCCCACTGCCCGTGCGCGTCGCGAAACGAATAGATCCGCTCCTTGGCCCGCGATTTCTCCTCGTCGCGGCGCGCGCCGCCAAATGCCGCGGTAAATCCTCCTTGCGCCAAGGCGTCGAGGAGCGACTTGGTCTTTAATAAGCCGCAGCACTTCTGCGTGCCGAGCAGAAATGGATTGGCGCCGTTTCTAATGGCTTCTTCGTTGCGGTGAACGATCAGGTCTGCGCCAATCTCCCTGGCGTAGGAGTCGCGAAACGCGATCATCTCGGGAAATTTGTAGCTCGTATCGATGTGCAGCAGGGGAAAGGGGATCCCTCCGGGAAAGAAGGCTTTCTGCGCCAGCCGCAGCATCACCGAGGAGTCTTTGCCGATGGAGTACAGCATCACGGGATGCGCAAACTCCGCGGCAGCCTCCCGCAAAATATGGATGCTCTCGGCTTCGAGCGACTCAAGATGCGTCAGCCTTTTCACCGCCCTGCTGGCCTCGGGCCCGCTCAGGCTGGCGAAGTCGCGGTCTGTTTGAAACAGTTCGGGCATTGGCAAGTCATTCACTTTCTTGACCGGGCGGAAAAATCTGGCCAGCAAAACAAAAAACCCACCTGCCAGCACATCCGGCGGTGGGTTAAAACTACGGCTCGACTAGAGATAAATTCCTAGATGAAGAGCCCTCCCGCGCCGGAACCTGCTTGCTTAGAACACAGGCAACAAGCGCAGAGAAGCAGCTGGCAACGAGCGCAGAGCAACAACTGGTTGGGTTTGGCGTTGGCCAGCATCTCTTAGACTCTACCTTGGACGGCGCGTAACTGCAAGAAGCTTTGAAGGGATGAAACGGATGAGCGGTTTTTCCTCGGGCATGGGGAACGCCAGGCCAAAACCAAGCGGATTAAGGGTGATACGGGTTGGGCTCGAGCGGATCCCTAGAGCAGGTCGAAGCGCCCGGGGAGACCGTCGTCACGCCCGAATTGCAGGTCGTCAAAAGACGCGGCGATGCCGAACCACTTGGGCATGGCGGCGCACTCGACGCGGCGGACGGTGGCTCTCGTGGCGATCACCACATTGCCGCAGCCCATCGGCCGGCTCACCAGCACAATTTCGATTTCGATCGCGGCCCCCATGGGGAGGTGCTTGGGGGCGAGGAAAAAGACCCCCGTGGAGCTGATGTCCCGGGTAACCAGTGTGATGGGGAACTCTTCGGCGAGGCCCTCCACGGCGCGGAGGCGCAGCGGCAGCTTCAGCGTGGCGCGCGGGTATTCGCGGTGTTCAGGGATAACGCCTACGGCGTAGGTCGGCACGCGGACAAAGCGCCGCGGCAGGGTGGGTTGAAGAAGGGGCGCCACGCGCAGGGCGGGAACGCGCGCGAGGGGGACCGGCGTGGGCCCGAGAGCGGGAACGGTTTGTGCTTGGCGGATGGTGCTGGCGGTGTCGATTGGAATGGCGCGATTGGTGGCGCTCATCTCTCCCCTCAGAGACAGCACGGCTCGATGCGAATGAATGCAAACGACTTCAACCGCGGAAATAGCCCTGAAAACCTTTACCCGAACAAGCCCCGTGGTGCAGTTGGGTTGCTAAGATGGCATCCCAAGGGGTGGGCGTCACCTGTGGAAAACAGGCGAAGTGTCCTAAATTGAAACACTTGGTAATGGTACCAGGCGAGTGCCCCGGGGCTCAAAAAGTGGGGCTTGCAGCGAGAAGGACCCGCGATTCCAGGATCCTGTCCCAAAAAGGGAATGCGGGTCAGACGCCCCGCCGCCTGGCCCCGGGAGCGGCGAGAGGCCCCCACAGAAACGCGGCAAAATGAAAAAAAAACAAAATGGTTTGGTGCGTGTTTGCGGATAGATTCGTTCGCTGGGCTGCGGTAATTTGTGTGCACGATGATGAATACTAACAGGAACGCGAGCATCGCCATTCGCAGAGAGAATTCTGCTGGCCCGAGGGTCATCTCCCGAGCAATGGCCGAACGATACTGGCAGGCTGCGGCGGCGCGGGATCGCCGGTCGGATGGAGTGTTTGTCTTGGGTGTGCGCTCGACGCGCATCTACTGCCGGCCGTCTTGCCCGGCACGCCGCCCTTTGCGGCGGAACGTGGTGTTTTTCCGGACTCTCGAGGAAGCCGAAGCGCAAGGCTTCCGGGCCTGTCGGCGATGCCGGCCGAACGAGCTGGCGAGCGCGGTCCGCGTGGTCGGGGCAGCTTCGAAGCTGCTTGCCAGAGGGCTATCGGAGGGCGGTCCGGACGCCGTGCGCCTGAGCGGGGTGGCGCGCGCGCTGCGCACCTCGCCGGCCACTTTGCGGCGGGCGTTTCAACAGGTGACCGGGCTGACGCCTCGCGAACTGTTCGCGGCGCTGCGTGTCGAGCGATTCAAGAACATGCTGCGGGCCGGGCGGTCGATTACGGATGCGCTGTACGAGACAGGCTACGGGTCGCCGAGCCGCGTATATGAACGCAGCAACGCGCAGCTCGGGATGACCCCGCTCGCGTATCAAAAAGGAGGAATGGGCATGAAGATCGGATATGTGATTGCGAAATCGTCTTTGGGAAAGGTGCTCGTGGGGGCCACGGAACGGGGCGTTTCCGCGGTTTATCTCGGAGACAGCGACGCCGGACTGGTCAGCGAACTACGCAAGGAATATTCGCGTGCGGAGATCGCTCCGGCTGGCGAGGCCTACGGGAAATGGGTGGCCGAGATTGTTGGCCGGATCGCGGGGCAGGCTCAGGTCATGGAGGTGCCACTCGACCTGCAGGCTACGGCATTTCAGCGCCGGGTGTGGCAGGAGTTGCAGCGGATTCCGCGCGGGACGACGCGGACGTATTTAGAGGTGGCGCGAGCCATGGGAAAGCCCACGGCGGTACGCGCGGTGGCGCGGGCGTGCGCGAGGAACCCGGTGTCCATTGTGGTGCCTTGTCACCGGGTGATTCGCGAGGACGGGAAGCTGGCGGGATACCGCTGGGGCCTCGAGCGGAAACAGGAGCTACTTGGACGGGAACGCCAGGCCGGATAAGCCGGGACAGGCGCCGCGCTCTGCAATTTCTAAGCAGAAGCCGGCAAGGCCAGGCACCCCGAGTGGCCAGCTTGCCCCGCGAAAAACCGATCAGGGCTGCGGTCTTACGCGCGTGGCGTTTTTCGGCCAGTCTTGCTTGAATTTGTTTTCCGAGAACTTCTTCAGATCTTCTTTGAGGTCGCTGTAGTGGAACAGGAAATAGTCGCCCGCGGTGGCTTCAAAGAACTTCTGCTGCAGGGGCAGCCAGGAAGCTTCGTCGATCCACATCTGAATCTTGGTGATTTGCTTGCGAACGTCCTCGGATTTGGGGGTTAGTTCGAGCACGGCGACTTTTTTGCCGTCGAGTTCTTCCTCGCCGGTCAGTCTGACATCGTAGTTCTTCCGCACTTCTATGGTGCGGGTACCGAAGCCCAGCAAGACATATTGATCGACCAGGTTGCGGTTCTTGCCGAGGTTGTATTCCTCGACGCGATTGATTTTCGGCGTGTAAACAAAGAGGGAATCGCCCGTCCGCAGGATCGTCCGCTGGTCCGGCGCGGTGATGTCGATGCGCATTTTTTCGTCTTTGCGGACGTACAGCTGGCCGGTTTCCTTCGAAGTGTCATTGACGACCGCGGTGAACTTGATGTGCTCGATGTTGGCGGTCAGCGAATGAAAGCTCTGGGCCGCGTGGTCCATCAGCCCGAGGACGCTGTCGGTGGTTGGCTGCGGCGCGGTTTGCGCCGCCAGGATTTGCGCAATGGCCAGCGCGCTGCTACAGACGAGTAACCCTAGGGAAAGTCGACAAGGTTTCAAATGCTTCCTCGGTGGGACGGGGATAACCTAGACATCCTCGAAATGCACTGCAATCCTAACATAAGGAAAGAGATGCGGGGCGAGGCAAAAGGGTTCCATGATCATGCGCAGAAAAGTGCCAGAATCAGGGATGGATCTCCACGTCGTAGGCGATTACCGTGCCGCTCGCGTCCCGCACCGGCTCGATTTTGGAGATCTTGAAGCGGCCGCTTTTCAGCTCCGGCAAGGATTTTTTAAGGGCGTTGTGAAGGTCGTTCTCAAGAGCAGGGGTTTGTATGGGCGGCGCAAGCAGGCGGGCGTCCACACGGTAAGTGTCGGTGTCGGCGGGAGCGCTGGGACCGAGCAAATGCTGGACCTGGCCGGGATAAGGGGCCACACCGGTCTGGGGCTGCTCGTTGAACCATGCCGCCGGGGTAGCCAGAACAAAGATGAGGATGAGGACAACCGCGAGGTCGTATTGCCACGTGCCACGCTCGTAGGTCCAGAAGAAGGTACGCGAGAGGATTTGTGCGATGCCGGCCATGTTCAGTCCGCGGGGATGCCGTCAACGATGACACCATCGCGCATGTGCACGACGCGGTCGAAATAAACTACGGCTTCGGGATTGTGGGTGATCATCACGATGGTCTGGCCCAGGTCTTTGTTGAGCTGGCGAAGCATTTGCAGGACGATGTCGGAATTTTTCGAGTCCAGGTTGCCCGTGGGCTCGTCGGCGAGCAGGATTTTGGGCTCGTTGATGATGGCCCGGGCGATGGCCACGCGCTGTTGCTCGCCCCCGGAAAGCTCGGCAGGACGGTGATGCAGGCGGCCCACCAGACCGAGCATTTTGGTGGTGACATCGAAGCGATGGGGATCGAAGCCGTCGCCGTGGATGTATTGCGCGATGGCGATGTTGCCCTTGGCGGTGAGCGTGGGCAGCAGGTTGAAACGCTGAAAGACGAAGCCTATTTTGTGGCGCCGCAGCTTGGTGCGTTCCGCGTCGTTCATCGTGGACAGGTCGTTGCCGTCCACGTACACCTTGCCTTCGGAAGCTTTGGCCAGGCCCCCGATGACATAGAGCAGGGAGGATTTGCCGCAGCCCGAGGGGCCCATGACCGCTACGGATTCACCCGGGAGGACTTCGAAATTCACGCCGCGCAAGGCCGGGACTTCCACTTTGCCGGCGCGATAGCGCTTCCACAGTTTTTCCGTCTTGAGTATGGGCTCCACGCCTTTTTTGTCCGGCTCCTTATCGCTGATGGTTAGTCGGATGGTGGCCTCGCGTAGTTTATCTGCCATTCTGTTTGCTGCCTAGATGCGCAGCCCCTTTTCTAGCGTTCACCCACGATTGCTGCGGCCGCCCGGGAAGGCCGCCGCGAACGAAACTTGGCGCGCACTCAGTCATAAGACAGCGCTTCTACGGCGTCTTTGCGGCTGGCCATCCATGCCGGATAGCTGGCTCCGCAGATCGCCCCGGTCAGAGCGATGGCCGCAGCGCGGACGATCCAGCCGGGAGTGATCAAGATCGAGAGGGTTGGAAAACCGGCTAGAAAGGCGGCCCGTACAGCATAACTGATACCGACGCCCGCCGCGATGCCGAAGAGGCAGAGCACCGCGGACTCCATCAGGATGGAACGCACGATGAATTTTTTGTCGGCGCCGAGCGATTTCAGGACCCCGATGTCGCGGGTGCGTTCGATCACCGTGGTGTACATGGTGAGGAAAATTACCAGCAGGCCGATGGCGACGGCCAGGGCGATCATCGCGTCGATGAAAGTGCGCAGGCCGGGGACGTTGGTCGAGGTCATCAGCGACAGAAATTCCTTTAAGGGGCGGACGGTATAGCCGGGCAGGAGGTGGCGCATTTCTTCGGTGACGTCTTCGGTGTGTTCGGGGCGTGTACATTTCAGAAGGAAGATCGAGGCCTTGTCGTGGGCGGCGACCAGATCCTGCAGGGTGGCCAGCGGGACGAACAGGCGCGCGCCTTTGCCGTGCTCGATGACCCCGGTGACCCGCCAATCATGATTGAGGAGGTTGTAGGTGTCGCCGACTTTGACGTGTTTGGATTTGGCGGCCCAATCATCGACGAGCATGTCGTCGGGGCCTTCAAGGTCGTGGCCATCGAGGAAAACGAAACCGCCCGAAACGGCGCGGAAAGAGTCCGGATCAACGCCCCAGATGGTGTCTACGCCACCGGCGGTGCTGAACTGCAACAGCGCGGGAGCGACGGCCTGTACGTATTTGAGTTCGGCAAGCTTGGCGCCGATTTTGATGGGCATTGGCGAGCCGCTGAAGTTAAGGAAAATGGACGCGGCGGGGGGCTGCAAAACGATGTCCGCGCCGATACCTTCAATGCGTTTGGCGGTTTCCGTGAGCAGGCCGGAGGTCAGGCCGACGATCAAGACCACCAGGGCTACTTCGACGCCTACGGCCATGACGCTGATGAAGGTGCGCATGGGGCGGTGCACGAGGTTGCGCAGGATCAGTTCCCACATCATGGCTTTTGATCCTTCCCGGGAAGCGGATTTTGCTGCGGAGTCTGCCCGTCGCCGACGTGAACCAGTTCCGAACCAGGGGGCTGCTCGAGCGCAAAGCGAGCGGCCGGAATGGGATCGTTCAGGGTGATTTTATTGACCTCGAGCTCGAGGCGGTAATCGTCGTGCGGGCGATCGATGGTGATGGCGCGAGCGAAGGTTGTGAGCGCGGCGCCCGCCGGCGCCGGCCCGATGCCCGACGGATCAAAGGCTCGCCAGTCGCGAAGGCGGATATCGCTTTCCAGCCAGCCTTTGGGGCCGAAATTCTCGAGCCGGGAGACCTCGAGGTCGCTGCGATCGAACCAGATTTTGCGCAGGATTTCTGTGCGGTAGCCGCCCCGCAGAACCGTCAGAATGTAATAGCGGCCGCTCTCGTCATTGAACTCTTCAAAGAGCACTTCTTCTTCCTTGCGAATTTCCGGCCACAAGAAGGCTTCGAGGATATGTTCGGGGCGGAGATTTTCGATGGGTTTGTCGCTCGTGTGGGTTACCGCCACGGAGCCAACCAGGAATTTGTTTTTCGACGGGATGGAGACGCGGAAGGTCTCACCGTCGCTGGCCATGTCGAACGCCGTCTTTCCGATCACGGGCACCTGTCCGATGACGCGAATGTTGGCTGGCCGAGCCAGGAGCAGGAAGGCCTTTACTTCGTGGTATTCCTGAATGACGCCGCTGTACTGTGAGCCCGCGGTGGGCTTTAGTTCGACCGTCAGGTTCAAGGTTTGAACCCCGCGGGCGACCAGATTGTAGCGCTCGACGAGATCCTCGCGCGTGGCCTCGCGCGCCACGGGCTGCGCGGCTCCTTCGATCCGGGTGGTTCTGGTGACGACGTGGCCGCCGCAGCCGGCCAGCGTGGCGCCCAAAGCGCAAGAAATGGCCGCCAGTGTCGGCGTGAGCATGCATTCTAACTTCTTTACGTGCAAGCGCTTCGGTCCCCCATCTGCAAAATGAGCAAGCCAGCTGCCAATGCTTTTGCCGCCGGGCATTACTGCGGCCGGGCCAGGTACACATCAAAGGGTTCGACCGCCGGCCGGATGCGGCGAATTACCTCGCTGCTCCAGAGGCTGTCGCTCAGCAGCGTAAACCAGCCGTCGGCGGACTCACACACGGCGCAAAAAGCGTAGCGCTGGTAGGCGTCCTTGTAGGCTTCAAGGCCCCGCTTCGAGAGATCGCCCTCGAGGTCACCGTCCGGATCCTGGGCTGCCGGGCCGGAACGCAGCCCAAAGGACTCTTCCGCGAAACGCGCAAAAAGTTCGCGCAACTGTTCAAGGTTCGGACGGGGCAGGACCACGCAGCGGACGCCGCCCATGCGAAAGGGAATGAGGTGCTCGGAACAGAACTGCGCGACGCGCGGGACGTGGCTGAAAAAATCGAGGACATACGGTAGATCGGCGACCAGCGCGAGGGTCACCGCGGACCAGATTTCCGCAGCTTGCGCCCCTAGCACGGGTTCGCGGCTTTCCGTGTCGATCAGCTCGAGGCCTACCGCTTTGATGTCCGGGCCGAGGTCGAGGGCCTGGACTTCGAGCGAGAAAGGCGGCAATTCAAGGGATTGGCCGCTCGGCACGGCGGCGCCGTTTGAACTCATTCCTCGGACTCCGCGTGGGGAAACTTGCTCTGAAACTCGGGCGATTGCTTGCGCACGTCCAGCCAGTCGAAGAAGGCGTCGGGAGTTTCAAGCCAAATGCGAAACCAGCTGGCCATTTCTTCTTTTTCCGCGCGCTTCTGGGCCTGCACTTTTTGGTTGCGGGCGATCATCTCGGCGCGGCGCTTGCCGAGACGCGCGACGTTCAGCACTCGTTCGACGGCGGCTTTTTCTTCATGCGCTTGAAAGCGGCGCATCAGTTCATCGAGGCGCATGAGGCTGACTTCGGCGTCTTGCAGCGTGGTGAAATGCAGAATATCTTCGAACTCTTCTTCGTATTGATCCTCGGCGTCTTCCTGGAGGTTGAGCAGCAGTTTAAAGCCGGCATCCTTGAGCACCTCGGTGATGTACTCGGAGCTGGTTTTTCCGGCTTCGCCGTGGCGCGCCAGCAGCCTGCGGCGCAACTGGTCAATCTCCGCAGGGGTCCAGCTGGGGGTATGGATCTCCCGCGCCGCGGCGAGGATCAGATCTTTTTTGGTGCGATCTTTCTTCGCGTCTTGGTCTTTTTCGTCCACAGTGTCGCTCATTGCGTCGCGCCTTTGCGGTGCGTTCGAGCCGCATGACTCACAGCCGCGGGCGGGACGGATTCATCGGCCGAGCCCCCTCCGAGCAGTCGACGGTACTTCAACACATTTCGGTTGTGTTCGGCCAGGGTTCCGGCAAAAAAATGCCCGCCGTGGGTGTTGGCCACAAAAAAGATGAAATTGGTCTTGGCCGGTTGCACCGCGGCGCGCAGAGAAGCTTCGCCGGGATTGCCAATGGGCCCGGGAGGGAGGCCGGCGTGTTCGTAGGTGTTGTAGGGCGAATCAAACTTCAAATCTTTTCCGGAGAGCGAGCCGCGGTATTTGTGCTCGCGTTCGAGGGCATAAATAACCGTGGGATCGCACTGCAGGGCCATGCCTTTTTCAAGGCGATTGGTGAAAACGCCGGCGACCAGGGGACGCTCTTCGGGGCGCGGGGTCTCCCGTTCGACAAGGGAAGCGAGGGTGACCACCGCCAGCAGCGGGCGCGGCTCGGGGATAACCGGAAGACTTTGCGCCGCCGGCGAATTTTGCGTTGCGGCCGCTGCCCCAGGTTCCCGGGAGACATCTTCGCTTTTGATGGTGGCCCACTCTTCCTTGAACTTTTTGACCATGTCCGTAGCGAGATCCTTGGCCACCGGATGGCGGGACAGGTGATAGGTGGCGGGAAACAAAAATCCTTCAAGCGACGGAGCGCCGGGAGCCAGGTCGCGGAGCAATGCCGGGTCGGCGACGGCGGCAAGAAACTCTTCCTGATTCATGAGCTTGGCCTTTTCGAGCTCGCGGGCGATGTCGAACATGTTATCGCCTTCTTTTACCGTGAAAGGCTGCTCGTACACGTAACCTTTGGCCAGCTTCCAAAAAACGTCGCGCGCGCTGGTGGCGTGATCGAAGAAATATTCCCCGGCTTGCACCGTGCGCGGACTCTTGCGACGCGCGTAAAGTTCAAAAGCCAGGGCGCTGCGCACCACACCGTTGTTCTCGAGCAAGCGCCCCACGGTGCGGCTTGAAGCGCCGTGCGGCACATCGACAAACACGCCCTCGGGCGGAAAGGCGCCGTAGGGCCGGGTGATCCCGTACCACAGCCAGGCCGCGGCAACCCCCGCGGCCAGTAGCGCCAGCAGCAACAGTGTGAACGCAAGTTTCAAGCTCGCCCCGCTAAATGTCCATTTCTATCAGACTTTGATGGCGTGAATTCGCCTGCTGTGGCGCTAAGTTTCGCTGCCGTTGCTGTGCTGCCGTTCTAAATACTCTTTCAGAATCACCGCTGCGGCCACGGCGTCGACGCTGGGGCGGCCGAGATCTTTTTTTGGCGCGCCACGCTGCGGGCTGGGATCTTTCATGATTCGTCCTTGCGACTCTTCAAGCAGACGCTCGGCCTCCCAGCTGGTCAGGCGCTCGTCGACCATTTCCACCGGGACGCCGACCTGTTTTCGCACGCGCTGCGCAAAGGCTTGCGCTTCTTCGGCCATTTCTCCGCGCGTGCCGTCAAGCCGCAGCGGCAGGCCCACGATGATTTGCCCGACGCCGTGCTCCCGGGCCAGTTCGCGCAGGCGGCGCATGTCTTCATTACGGTTGATGCGCTCCAGGGTGCAGAGCGGTTGGGCCAGGCCCACGGCCGGACTCGCCAACGCTATTCCGATGCGCGCGCGGCCATAATCGAGGGCCAGAATACGGTCGGCCAAGCCGCCCGATTTGCCAAAGGAAGAGTCGGTCACCTCTCTATTATAGCGGGTATTGGCGGTTCCATGCGCGGCGGGGCCCGTTTCTGGCGCCAAATGACGGCAACCGCGATCCTTTAGGGCTTCCGGCCACGCGTGCCGTTCTGCCAGACTTCCCAGTACCCCAGGGCCTTCATTTGCTGGTCAAGACCGGTGTCTTTGAGCAGAGCCTCTATTTCCGCCCGGCTTTGCCGCTTGCCGAAAGGAGCGTTGCGGTTGGCCAGACCCCAGGCGGTCAGCGCGGCGATCACGGTGTTCAGCTTCAACTCGCGCAGATCGACTTTGTCGAAGGTGTCCGAGGCGGCGTGATAGTTCTCAAGATAGTTGGACACCGCCTGATTGGCCACCAGCGTGGGCACGCCTTGCAGAAGAAAATCAAAATTGTCGGTGCCGATGTCGCTGTCCTCGGTGTGCTGGTTCACATCCCAGGAATCCAGCGGCTCGAGGGTTTCGCGCACGGCATCCTCGATATCGCGACGCCCGCCAAGCGAGTAGCCGGTCACGCGTCCGACGCCGGAATCGAAAATAATCACGGCGCGAAACTTGTCGAGCTCGGAGTCGTGCGATCGGCTGTAGGCCCAGGAGCCGAGCAACCCCTGCTCCTCGCCGCTAAAGAGCACGAAACGAATGGTGCGACGCGGAACGAGCCCGCTGGCCTTGATGGCGCGGGCCGCTTCAATGACCATGGCGGCGTTGCAGCCGTTGTCGAGGGCCCCCGTGCCCAGCTCCCAGGAGTCCAGATGCGCGCCGAGCAAAACGACTTCGTCGGGTTTTTCGTAGCCGCGAATTTCGCCGACCAGGTTTTGCTGCTCGACGGCACCCCCCACGCTATTGTTCATGGTGAAGCGCACGCGAATTTTTCCGGCATGGGCCGCCACGAGGCGCGACAAGCGGAGCGCATCCTCGCGCGCCACCACCGCCTGCGGAAGTTCTTCAAGCGCGCCGTCTCCCGTGTTGGTGTGGCGATACAGCAGCAAACGCTCGCGCTGACTGGTCCAAAGAATGGCCGCGGCCCCGGATTTTACCGCGCGCTCGATAATCTCCGGTGCGCGAAGATATTCCGCGAAAAGATCGGCCCACGTCACGCTGACATCGCCATGCACCAGCAAAATCGCGCCTTTTAGAGGAGTCTGGGCATTGGCAAAATCGCTCGCGGTGCCGTAGCGGACATCAACGAGCGGCGCCTCGATGCCCGCGGCAGAGGTTGCCGGCGACCATCCTTCCGCCGCCAAATGCACGGAAAATCTCTCGATGCCCATAGCCTCGAAGCCGAGGAGTTCGAGTTTGGTCTCGCCCGCGGCCCAACTCACGGGCATGGTGTAGTTCTCGGTGTGCACCGCGACGCCGGCCGCGCGAAACGCGCCCTCGCCCCACTTTACCGCTTGGGCCATTTCCGCCGAACCCGAGACGCGCCCGCCAATTTCGTCCGCGAGGCGACGCAGATTTTCTTCAAGCGGCGATGGGCCCATCACCAGCGGCAGAATCTTTCCGGCGGCCTCGGCGCAAGAGGAGACCTCGCTTGCGGAACATGCGCCAACTCCTTGAATGGTTCGCACGGGATGCAGAGGATCCGCCGGGGCCTGCGGCAATTGTGCCCCGAGCGGTCCGCTGAGGAAGAGAAGCGCAAGCAGGAGCAGGCCGGCCGGAGCCGCTGGGTGCATGGTCATTGAGAAGCCTTTCACGAGAAACAGAAAGCGCTGCGACGGCATTATACCTAACGGCCACGGCACGGTTTGCGCGCTGCGCAATTTAGCGGTCCGGGGAAAGCTGCGGGCGCAACACGCAGTCGCTCACGCGCGCCACTTCGAGCATCTCCCGGACGTCGTGCACGCGCACGATATGCGCGCCATGCAGAATGCTCGCGGTCACGGTCGCCGCCGTGCCCCAAATGCGCTTTTTGGCCGGCGCGGATTGTCCGTCGCGACCGAGCGTCGCGCCGAGAAAGCCTTTGCGCGATGTCCCGACCACGAGGGGAAATCCGAGCCGGGCAATCTCTTCAAGGCCCGCCAAGAGCTGGTAGTTTTGCCGCCAGCTTTTTCCGAAACCGATTCCCGGATCAAGAAGAATTTGTGACTTTCTGAGGCCCTGTTCGCGCGCCGTAGCGATGCTCCGCCGCAGGCCCTCGCGCACATCGGGCAGAGCGGCGCGCGCGAACGGAGTTTGCTGCATGGTGGCCGGCTGGCCGCGCATGTGCATCAATATCAAGGGAGCCCGGTATTTGGCGGCCACGCGCGCCAGAGCTGGATCGTGCCGCAAACCCGAGACGTCGTTGACGATCTGCGCGCCCGCTGCCAAGGCGGCTTCCGCGACCAGAGCCTTGCGCGTGTCGACGGAAATGGGAATCCGCAAGCGGCCTGCGAGCGCCTCAAGGACCGGTAAGAGGCGCCTGAGCTCCTCGGCCGCACTCGTCCCGGATGAACCGGGTCGCGTTGATTCAGCCCCGATATCGAGGAGATGGGCGCCCGCCGCCTCAATGGCCAGAGCCTGGCGCACCGCGGCACGGGGCTTAAAAAATATCCCGCCATCTGAAAAACTGTCGGGCGTGACATTCAGCACACCCATAACCAGCGTGCGCTCGCCGAGAGCGAGTGTGCCGGAGCGCAACTGCAATTTATATTTTCTGCGGGTAGACACGAAACCAGGAGTTGCTTCTCAATCCAGATCAAAATCGCGAATGGGTTTGCTGACCGGCGCGTCCTTGGCCTTCTTCATGGCCTCTTCAAACTTCTTCGCCAGGATGTCTTCCTTGTTGCTTTCCTGAAACCAGGAATCGGCGAATTTGTCCTCGCGCTGGCGGTTTTGTTCTGCAAGGATCTTCTGCGCGTCAGTCAGGTCCAGGTTCGGCCCGCCCTTGGGCGGGGCCTCGTGGGAAAGCACTGCGCCGAAAACCGGATCGACGGTCAGCTTGGCGTGGCAGCACGGACAATGCACCTGCAGATTTTCGCCGTCCTTGAGTCCCATGGCCGTATTCTACGCCAATCTGCGCGAAGGATGCAGCGATACCGGGGGCCACGCCCGCGGCGGCCTTCGCAGGTCAAAAAAAAAGCCAGGGACGCTCGCTGGCATCCCTGGCAAGGAAAGCTGCCGCGGCCTTAGGCCTTGGCCGGATTTTCTCCGCGCGTGAATCCCGGCGCCGGCCGCAACTCCGGCCGCACCACCTTGGGATCTGCGCTGGGTGCCGCTTGCGGCGGCTGCGGAGGCGGGGTGCGCGGCTTTTCCGGCAGCGGCTTGTTCTCCATGAGCAGCTGCACTTCCGATCCGTCGATCACTTCGCGGTCGAGCAAAGCCAGTGCGATGCGCTCGAGCATTTCCTTGTTGTTGTTCAGCACCGCGCGCGCCTTGTCGTAACCCTCGCTGACGATGCGCTTCACTTCCTTGTCGATCTGGATCGCCGTGTCTTCTGAATAATCGCGATGCTGGGTGATTTCGCGCCCGAGGAAGATGGCTTCATCTTTCTTGCCGAAAGCCAGAGGCCCGAGTTCGCTCATGCCCCATTCGCAAACCATGTTGCGCGCGATCTCCGTTGCGCGTTCGATGTCGTTGCCCGCGCCGGTCGTGATATGGCCGAGGAAAATCTCTTCCGCGGAGCGCCCGCCCATCAAGACAGCGAGCATGGCCTCCAGGTATTCCCGGGTATAGGTGTGCTTGTCGTCGATCGGCAACTGCATGGTTAAGCCCAGAGCCATTCCGCGCGGGATGATGGTGACCTTGTGTACCGGATCGGCGTTGGGGGTCATGGCCGCCACCAGGGCGTGTCCGGCCTCGTGATAGGCGGTATTCTTTTTCTCTTCGTCGGACAAGATCATGGAGCGCCGTTCGACGCCCATCATCACTTTGTCCTTGGACATTTCAAAGTCCACCATCATCACGAACTTGCGGTTCTGCCGCGCGGCCCACAGAGCCGCTTCGTTCACGAGGTTGGCGAGGTCCGCGCCGGAGAATCCGGGCGTGCCGCGCGCGATGATGGAAAGGTCCACGTCGTCGGATATCGGTACTTTGCGGGTGTGCACGCGAAGAATCTCTTCGCGGCCCTTTACGTCCGGCCGCGCAACCACCACGCGCCGGTCAAAGCGCCCCGGCCGCAGCAAGGCCGGATCGAGCACATCCGGCCGGTTGGTGGCGGCAATCAAAATCACGCCTTCGTTGGACTCGAAGCCGTCCATTTCAACCAGCAGGGCGTTCAAGGTCTGCTCGCGCTCGTCGTGCCCGCCGCCAAGTCCTGCGCCGCGGTGGCGCCCGACCGCGTCAATCTCGTCGATGAAAATGATGCACGGCGCGTTCTTTTTGCCCTGTTCAAACAGGTCGCGCACCCGGCTCGCGCCTACGCCTACGAACATTTCCACGAAGTCCGAACCGGAAATCGAGAAGAAGGGAACATTGGCTTCCCCCGCGATGGCTCGCGCCAGCAAGGTTTTGCCGGTTCCCGGAGGCCCGACGAGCAGCACACCCTTGGGAATCCGTCCTCCCAGCTTCTGAAACTTTTGCGGATCCTTCAAAAACTCAATAATCTCCTGCAACTCTTCTTTGGCTTCGTCGGTTCCCGCCACATCCTTAAAGGTGGCTTTTTTCTGCTGCGCGGAAAGCAGCCGGGCGCGCGACTTGCCAAAACTCAACGCCTTGTTGCCGCCGGCCTGCATCTGGCGCATCAGGAAAAAAACAAAGCCCGCCAGCAACAGCAGGGGCAGCGCGTTCAGCAAAATCAAAACCCAGTCGCCGCTGTGCACTTCCTTTACCTTGATTTGTACCGCCTTGTCGCGCAGCGTCTTGGCCAGGTCCGGCGCGGCTTCCTTGAAGATGGTGGTGTGGAACTTGCGGTGTTCCTTGGTGTATTCGCCCTGCAGCTCGTAACTGTTCGGCGAGAGGTACAGCGTGACCTCTTTTACCTCGCCCGAGTCCACCTTGGCCATGAACTCGCTGTAGCTAGGCTCGTCTTCGCGCGTCTGCGCACCGTTGGCGGACACCAGCTTCCACAACATCACGCCCAAGAAAACAATTGAAATCCAAAACAGCACCGTTTTTATCGTGGAACTGGAATTCACGTTGACCTCGCTCGATCCCCAAGAAACCGCTGTCTCAACCAGAAACCAAAATTACTTTTTTCGCCGCGGGCGCTTGCCCGCCCCGTTCGCGCCGTTCCTGCGTGGCGGGGCTGCCGTCGCTGAAAGTTGCCGCCCGTTTCGCCCCGTGCCGTTTACGGCCGCCAGGCCGTAGCCCACCCATGTATCTTTAGATGCTGTTCGGAAGCCAAAGTAATCAGGCTCGAGAGCCACACGCCGGCTTTCCGGCTTGTCGAGCAGCACCGCCATGCGCAGCGAGCGCGGCTTGCTTTCACCGAGGCGCCGCAGCAAAAACTCCTGGGTTACCCCGCTTTCGAGCACGGCATCGACCAGCAACACGTCGCGGCCTTGCAACTCCGGACGTACGCCGAAAAAAACCTCGCGCCGCGCATGACCGCTCTGTTCGACGTCGCGAACGTCCTCCCGCACGAAATGACAAACCGTGGGGCCAGTTAGGTGCCGTACCAAGTCCGCGGCGAAAATAAATCCGCGGTCCAGGGTGATGACCACGTCCAGGCGCCGGCCCTGGCTCGCTCGCGAAATCTCTCTCCCGAGAACGGCCACCCGGCTGGCTATTTTCGCGGGCGAGAAGGCTGCGCTCAAAGTGGTTCCTCTTCGATCACTAAAGCCGCTCTTGTTTCCTCGCCGGCCGCGTATTTCGCGGCCTCGCCAAAGCCCCGCGCCCAGATGATTTCGCCATCGCTGATCAGCACGGGCCAGCCGTTGCGATCCCACCGGCTGACGCCTTTTTCGTTCAACAAACGTTTCAGCTTGTGAACACTGCCGCGTCCTGCCGGCTGCAGCCGGTCGCCCGGCCGCCAATTGCGCAATGTCAGAGGGCTCTTTAGTTTCGAACAATCCACCGCTGCCCACGTATGACTAGTTTCGCTCCTCTGGCGTACCCAGTCAATCGTTCTGAGGCGAAATACGCACTTTAGGTGAGGAATGTTAACGGCCACATCCGCAGCGTGCGTGGCGACCTCGTGCTGATATTCGATGGCCGGCGCCCCGCCTGCTGAACTCGCCACCCCGCGAAACACGAGGGTTTCCCGCTCCCGGCGAACTTCGACGCCGCCCGGCACCGCGACGGCCTTGCCATTTTGCCCGCTGCGCGCCAGCTGCAGAACGGCCGTGATATGGATGGCTCCCAGTTCGCCGTCCCGCCCCTTCAAAGCCTTCACAATTCTTCGCACCATGCGGCCGCGCAGCGCCGGCGGCGTGGCCTTGGCGAGCAGATCGGCGGCGCCAATTCGTAAGGCCCCGGGCTCTTCATGGAGCGCGCCAGCCAGTTGCGTTGCCGCGGCGCCATCCAGAAATTCTTCGTCTTCGCGGGCCCGCTCCGCGAGCGCCGCCAAATGCGCGACCACTTCGGGCTGAAACTGTTTTTCAAGCAGGGGAAGAAGTTTCCCGCGAATGCGCGCCCGGGTCTTTGTGGTGTCGCGATTCGTGGCATCTTCGCGCCAGGTTTGCTCGTGCAGCTTCAGATAGCCGCGTAGTTCCGCGCGCCGCACACCGAGCAGGGGCCGCACAATCCCCGGGCTAACCGGGTGAATGCCGCCGAGCCCCGCAAGACCAGTGCCGCGAAGGATGTGCGCCAGCACGGTCTCGGCCTGATCGTCCATGGTGTGCGCGGTGGCCACCCAGTCGACGCGCTCTTCCTCGACGAGCTGCCGAAAGAAGGCGTAACGTTCGCGCCGCCCGGCGTCCTCGAGGTTGCGCTTCGCGCGCTGGGCGCTGGCGCGCACGTCCGCGCGGCCCCCGTGAAAGTCGAGTCCGTGTTCCGCGGCCAGCTGGCGCACAAATTTTTCGTCCCGGTCGGCGGCTTGGCCGCGCAATTGATGATTGAAGTGCACCACGGCGATGGCCATGGGCGCTTCCGCGCGCCGATCATTTCTTGCCTCTAAAAACAGCCGCAAGAGCGCCACGGAATCGGCTCCGCCGGAAACCGCCACGCCAAATTTTGCGCCGGGACGCCACACTGCGAGCCGTTCGAGCGCCGCGAAAACGCCGCGCGCCAGAACAGGCGATCTCCCGCGAGTTGCTTTTTTCGCGTTTTGCGTTTTTTGCATGGGGAAAAAATTTCGCGCAAGTTTCCTTGGCGATACCCGTATCCTACCATCACACAAAGACTTACCGGGACGCTGTGCATCGCTGTGGAAATCTCTAATCTGTTGTTGACAATCCGCTGCCCCCCTGAGATACTCTCCTAGTTGTATGTAGCCTTTCTGCATGACAGGGAGGTCTTGCTCTTTGACAACCGATACGATGTGCCAGAATCCGTTCGAAACCAATCGCGCTTTTCGAGCCCGATTGGTCTGAGTAAATCGAGCGACAATAATTCGCCTGAGAGGCTGCCTGGGATGCAAATCCCGGGATTTTTTTTCCTCAGGCAACCAGCTTCAAACGAGAGTTTGATCCTGGCTCAGAACG